>CAZNCM010000072.1:2742-20524 GCA_964571155.1 uncultured Lyngbya sp.
GAGGAGGGAAAAATTTCATCGGGAATTGCTTCGGATATTTTGGGATGCAGTCGTTTTGAGTTTTATCGATTGATTGGCGAACAGGGATTTGCTGTGATTGACTATACAGAAGCTGAATTTGAGGAGGAGGCGAAGACCAGCCGGGAATTAGCTAAAAAATTAACCGATTTATGAAGGTTGTTGTTAACGCTACACCGCTCATTGCTTTGGCTATTTTAGAGCGTTTGGAACTTTTACCTCAGTTATTTGAGCAGGTTTTTGTTCCTCCCATTGTCTATCGAGAAGTAGCAATTCAGGGGGCTGAATATCCGGGTCGGGCCAATATGATTGCTGAGACGGGGATGATTGTACAAGCTCCTCAAGTGACTTCCAGTATTGAACCTTTACTTTATTACGCGATCGCAATTTCCGAGACGCTAGGCAAACGTTTTGCGGTATAATTTAGAGTTTAGAATTTAAAATTTAGAAGATGCTTTGGGGTGGGCGAACGGTTTCGGAGTTGGTGCGATGCCCGATTGGGGGCTACGGCGAGGTTGAGTACGGAGTAATAAGGAATCTCCACAATAATCCCAAATTATTAGGAGGTCAAACGTGGTTGCAGTGAATTCAGTCGTCACAAAAGTTTCTTTAGAGGATTTTTTAAAACTTCCTGAGACCAAACCTGCCAGCGAATATCTCGATGGAGAAATAGCACAAAAACCGATGGCGCAGGGAGAACATAGTATTATCCAAACCTATCTATCTGCCAGAATCAATGACATTGGTAAAGCAAACAAGCTGGCTTTAGCATTCACAGAGTTAAGGTGTACTTTTGGCGGACGTTCTCTGGTGCCTGACATTTCTGTGTTCGCTTGGGAACGCATCCCTAAGACAGAACAAGGAAGAATTAAAAATCGCTTTGAAATTCATCCCGATTGGGTTATTGAAATTTTATCTCCCGAACAATCTGCAAACAAGGTAATTAAAAAGATTATTTTTAGTCTGAAGCAAAGAACAAAGTTGGGATGGTTAATCGATCCCCAAGATGAATCAGTTATGATATTTCAACTCAATCAATTTCCAGATATACCCTCAAAGGAAGAATTTTTACTGGTTTTAGAGAGTCTTAAAGAGATGCAGTTATCGGCTAAAGAAATTTTTAATTGGCTGAAAATTGAGTGACTGAACTAGTTGGCTTGCAGGTGTTCAAATGCGATACGGGCTACGCACAGGCTACGCGATCGCTTTGTGGTATAATTTGGGGTTTAGAAGGGGCTTTGGGGTAAACGATCTTCTCTTTTCTTGGTTTTTTTCTATGAGTGATAGATCTATGAATGTGGGCGAGTTGATTAGAAATGCTAACCGACTGAAACGGGAAGGGAAGTTGGATGAGGCGATCGCTGAGTATCGTCGTGTTATTGAGTTGAATCCTAATTTTGCTTGGGCTTATTCTAATTTGGGCGATGCTTTAGTTAAGCAGGGGAAGTTAAATGAGGCAATTAATGCCTTTTCTGAGGCGATTCAACTCAATCCTAAGTCTCCTTGCTTTCACTATGCATTAGCAGAAGCAATGGAGCAAAACAACCAACTTGACGAAGCAATCAGCACTTTGTTCAAAGCTCTTGAGTATAGCCCCAACTACTATATTTTTTATAATAGTCTAGGAAAATTATTAACTCAACAATCAGAGATTGACGAGGCAGTTATTTTTTTTAAAAAAGCTATTAATCTTAATCCTAGTTCCCACCAAATTTACCGAACACTGACTGATATTTTAGATCATCAACAAAGTCTGTTTTCTAGAAAAGTAACTATTCATGGCGATCTACAATTGCCCGAAAATAATTTAAGGCTAATAAATCAGCTAAAGTCTAGTAAACACAGCGAAAAATTTAACACCATAAATAATTATTTGAGAGAAGATAAATATTTTATTCATTTTAATAAGTACCATCAAATGAAGAACAGTATATTTATAACTGCCAGATATAGAACTGGTTCTACTTATTTATATAGTTTGTTTTCCTCTTTAGTTGATGTGGCTGCTTTTTATGAACCTTTAAACGAAGAAGTTATTAACTGGTTAGATAAAGATGAAAAGTCAACTCAAGAAAATCAGACTGTATTTGCTCATACCCTAAAAGATAATTATTTTGGAGAGTATAAATCGCTAAATATAGAAAAACTACGACAAGCCCACAGTAGAGAGTTTGGCACTAAGAAAATGGTAATGTCAAAGAAGGATTATTACTATCAACTCAAGAACTATATTAGTTTTATTTTATCAAGTTATCCCACCAAGTTAAATGTACTTCAATTTAATAGAATTGACTTTAGACTTGCCTGGTTTAAAGTGAACTTTCCCCAAGCACTGATTGTTAATCTTAGGCGCAATCCTCGCGATATATATGTTTCTTATATAGAAACTCATCTTAGAGCCAATCAAAAAACTTCGTTTGACTTCGACTATGACTTGGGAGGAATGTTCTGCTTAGATTTTTATATCAAACTTTTAGGTTCAATTTCCATACCCCAGTTTTGCATTTATGAATTAAACAACTACGAAAAAATTTATGTGGTAAATCAATTGAGTAATTTATGGGCTGACAAGTTTGCTGATGTGGTAGTAACCTATGAATCCTTGATTAATAACCCGATAGATATATTATCAAAAATAGTGTCCCATATTCCTAATTATGAATTAAAACTGCTGGAAGAAATTGTAGAGCCTAAAAAAACTAGAATTAATCTTTGGTCAAAATATCATCCAGACTCTTGGTTTCAAGAATGCGAAGAAAAATGTGATCACCTCTTAAAACAAATATTATATTACTCTGAAATGTAGATTTGCAGTTAAACTTAGTAATGAAAACTTATCCCAAAAAAATCAATTTAACCTCAGCACTACAGTATAACTATGGAAATCATCGGAGTGGGTGGTCTTATGCGATAAACAGTTTGAGAAATTTACATAATGACAGAGGAATATTTGTGGATGGGTTCATAGAAAAAAAGTTTGGTTGGGGAAGCGACCCAGGAGATTTGAGGAATAACCCAGAACCCTATAAACAACCTTGGATTGGTTTCATTCATTGCCCTCCCAATATGCCTAAATGGTTTAATTATGAACTAGCACCCCAGAGCATTTTTTCGACCCAGTTATGGCAGGAAAGTATCAAATATTGCCAAGGTCTGTTTTGCTTATCTGAGTATCATAAAAGATGGCTAGAAAAGCACCTAAATTTACCTATTACCAGCTTGATACATCCGACAGAAATACCCAAAGTTAAGTTTTCTATGGACAGGTTTTTGTCAAATCCTGATCCCAAAATTGTTCAAGTTGGATGGTGGCTTAGAAAACAGCATTCTATTTATTATTTGCCAGTTAATAAGTTTAGAAAAGCAATCGTTCATCCTGCTAGAACTGGTATAGATCAGCTATTTGAAACTGAAAAAAATCTGTTTGGGTTGCAACCTGATTACCAGTCTGTAGAGGTCATTCAATATCTTTCTGATTTTGATTATGATGATTTATTATCAAAAAATATAGTTTATTTAGATCTGTATGATGCTAGTGCTACCAATACAGTTATTGAGTGCATTGTCAGGAATACTCCTATTTTAATAAATCCTTTACCAGCAGTTCGAGAATACCTTGGAGAGGAATATCCATTTTATTTTTGCAACAGAATAGACGCAGTACAAAAAATCAGTCAAATTTCTTTGATAGAGGAAACCAACCTTTATCTGAAAAATTATCCTTTCAATAAAAAACTAGAATCTAATTTTTTTGTTACATCCTTAGCAAATAGTGAATTATATAAGAATTTATGAAATAACTGTCTTTTTCTCTGAAAATTAAGATAGCTTGCGGTAAAGTTCGCAGTTTTTATTCATTCCTACCGTATTAACCAGTTGGCACTGAGAAGCCAAGATATTGCGGGCTTTACTAGCCCAACGAATATCGTCAAACCAAATAAATCCGCCTTTCTTTACTTTAGGAAAGAAAAGTTCTACATCCTGACAAGATATTTCTTCTGAATGACCGCCGTCAATATGTAAAATATCAATTCGATCTATCATAGGAGCTGCCTCAGCAGAGGTCATTCGATGAATTTTAATGATATCATTAAAATCGTGAGGTTTCAAAGCTGATAAGAAGCTTTGATATATAGCCTCATAATTAACTTTATTGAGCCAGTTTATTTGCTTGTCTTTAGTCGCAAATTTAACTTCTTCCTCTGCAGACCAAGCGTCTATACCATGAATAACCCCTTGTCCGTTTGCTTTTAATGCAAGCGCTTGAGGTAAAAATGATTTGCCTCCATAAACTCCAATTTCTACAACAACGAGAGGTTTTTCCTGAGTAATGAGCTCAGCCATCGCTAGTGCTTTGTTACGAGTACACCACCCGTGCAAATTTGGAACAAAGCGATCGATTATTTGTACTAGCTGACTACCGGGCTGTACAAGTTGCAAATCCTCTAATTTATGCTTAAACCTCTCATCTGCCCACTGGTAAAGAGTAATATCAGCATTATTATATGACTTAAGAGCAGCCCAGTCATCGGTTGATAGCTCCTTAGAAAAATCAATCCTATTAGCAGCAGGAGCAAGTCGATTCAGATTAGATGGTAATTCCCACTCTAAACGATGACAAAGCAAACGTAAAGAATCCTTAAATTTTTCCCTTAAACCATAAATAAGGTAAGGATGTTTAAGGCGCAACTTTGCTTCTAACACAAGAAATTCTTCTGGGAAAGAAGACAATAGATTTGGATCGTACCAATCAGAAAGTAAACTTTTGCACACCCCATTGTGAAAATGGCGTTTTACATACGGATGATTAATAGTCAAAATATCTTTTATGCTTTGATTTTTAAATTTAGTAATTAGTTTTTGTATTTCTCGGCTTTGTTTTTTTACATTCTGCTCTGGCATATTCCTGTAAGCATACACCATTCTTAAAACTCTCTCCAAGGGTTCCGCTAAAAAAATCCAAACCACTGAATTGCTTTGAGCAAAATTAATCAGGTTTCTCTGACTGGTGATTAAGTCATAGTTTTCGACAACAGACTCTCCCACGATCGCTGGCAATTTTTTTCCAGATACTGCCAAACTGTTAGAAGGCATGATTCGGTCTTGTGTAAATTGTTGTGTAATAAAATTAAAAAATTTGCTATCAGCCGTCTGAGGTACTTGTTGATATATTACTTTAAATACTTTAGTTTTCATTCCATTTAATTTATTACTAGGTTAACAGAACAAGAAAAATTGATCGATTTTTTATCCAGTTTTTAAATGTCTTCTAAAAGGTTCTCGCTTTGTAGCTACGACTGACAACCAGTCATGTCCTCCAATGTACCTTCCAATATAAATGATGTTTGCTAGAGTTACTCTAAGATCAACTGTTTCAAATAAACTGGCGTAAGCATCTAAACTAAAGCTCCAAAGATGCCCTTGTGTAGGACGATAGGGAATTTTTTCTAACAACGGAGATGAAGCGTAAATTAAGTCACAAGTATAATTTGACAGTTCGCTGATAAAACTTATAGGGTCAAATACGTGTTCAATGACTTCGGTGGCAGTGATCAAGTGAAATTTTTGACCTTCAATTAATTCTATGGCATCATAAAAACTACCTACAATAAACCGATGTTTTTCTGTTAGTCTTGAAGCGTTTGCAACTTTAATTGCTCTGTTCGCCAAGTCTATACCAACAACCGTTCCGCCAAAGTTAATACGATTAGCAACATAACCTTGACCACAGCCTACATCTAGCCAACGAATTTCTTCGCCTGGATGCCTTTCCTTCAACATATTTATAAGCCAGGAGACAAAATTAATTGTATTACTGAGTCTAATGGCATGGTTAGTAGCCATGTTAACATTATAAATGTCTTGAAGTAAAATACTTGAATCTAAATTTAAACGAGATTTTATAGGCGGTAAATCTGTTTTATCGCTGTCTTGTCCTTTATAAAAATCATTATATTCTTTTTTCGTTTTAATTGGATAAGGAATTGGTACTTCTTGATTTTTAGATGCGATAGTAACAAGCTTTTGCCAAGTTTGATTATGTTTAATGTCCCAAAATTGCATCCAATATTGACGCTCAACTTCGCAGTTCAAAATTAACAACAGATCGATTAAGGTCTTCAAGGCTTCCAGCATAAATGTAGAACTACCTTTCTCAAGTTTATCGACACTTAACGATTCCCCTACATTGCCAAATTTTCCATTGAAATTTGATAGAAATTTTTCTAAGTTTTTGAAAATTTCTGCTGCATTAGTAACGAAGTAAGCAAAACAATTTCCAACTGCTTGGTTTTGGATATCCTGTCTTAATTGATGCAAAAAAGAAAGCTTTTCGTAAATATCTTTGCATAAAGAAAAATAATGCTTTTCGTAACTGCTGGAATCAACATAAAATTCTTCCAAAGCCAAAGCGTTTATACAATCGTTTTTGTTTTTGATTATGTCTCGAAAATAGTTCAAACAAGAGAAATCGCTAATTTTAAATTCTTTATCCTTATAAAAATCCAAACTCCTTTCAAAAACTTCTACAACCTGTTCCAAGTACAATTGGGCTATATTCACAGTTTGGGAGCATAAGACTAAACTATTTCTACTTAATTGTAGCTGAGTTGGAGAAGGTACGCTGCTACAAAATTTTTGATGAGCCTGACGAACAGCAGAAAAGCTAATTTCTGTAAAAGGATTAGATGCTGCGCCGATTATCTTTTGCCTAGCTAGCTTGTCGGAAAACTCAGGAAAACAATGAGCTACTCTAATTATTCCATGTCCTTTCAAAGAAGGAACAAAAAGCACTTCTAAATTTTCTGAATATTTTTTTTTCACTAACTCTATGGCTGCCCTTATTTCCCCAAAATTAGAATCATTTACAACAATAAATGCTTGAGGATTAGAGACTGAAAATGCGAGTAAGATATCGTTAATTCGACCTTTAAATGTTTGATTTGCATCTATGTGAATTAAATCGAAGGTTCCAAGGCTTTGCGGTAAAGTTCCTTCCTGGGTATTAAGACGCAGAAATTTCACTTCAGCGCCAGTCTGGTTTTTTATAAGCTGTTCGGTCTGTAAGTTTTTATCAGGCGACTGATTGTCAATTCCTACAAAATTTTTTAGCGAGTTTCTAGCTCCCTTAATCATTGATAGTGCTGAGTAGCCCCTGCCTGCACCTATTTCTAATACGCAATGAGGTTGCCAAGATTCAGCATAGGAATAATAATAGTTATATTGTCTTTGAATATTTAGTTTATTAAAACTGCCATTGTCTAGATTGAAAATTTCTTTCAGTTCGTGAATTGCATTACTTAAATCAAATTCAATCATAGTCTAATTTTGGTGCTAATTGAAACTTTTGTTAGTATGAAGATGTAATGTAAAATAGTAGTTAGTTTAAAACAAGCATTTTTTCAAATTTTTTAAGACAGCGATCGTACAATTTTATATCTGCTTGGTTAAATTCAACTATTTTTTCAATAGTACCCTCATCAATATCAGGAGAAGCATTACTAGCGTTCAGATGATAAAGAGACTCTACAGGAGAAATATCATTCATTTTCAAGAACATATTAACTGATTCTAACATTTTTTCCGTAATTCCAATAAAACTCATCTTATCGACCACCTCTAAAGCATAAGACAAAAGCTGGCTTTCTGGCATGGCATCAATCTGTTGTTCTGTAAACCAACCTAAAATAAGCCTTTTACATTGGCAATTATAGAAATAATTTCTCATAACCACATCATCAATCTCTAGAAAATCATGTAACTCCAGTTGCTTAGTTATATTTTTAGCATTTTGACCTTCGATTTTATCATTATTAATATCTAAAACTTCCAAACTTCGCCAATCATTATAGTGAGAAATCACTCGACGACAAGGATTTCTTAAAAATGTAACTTTTAGCCAATCATTTTGTATTTTGAACAACAGATTAAAATGGCTACCTATAAAGTTGAATTTATTAAAGTAGTAACTGAAACGGTAGTCCTCATAATCTAAGTCTTTAAAGTGTTGCTTACCAAGTTTTTCTCTTAAAAACTCCCTTTCGCTGCCCATAAAATCTCTAGGCATAACTTTTTCCTTTGGAAATAGGGAACTAAAACAATCTATTAATGTTGTACCACCCGTTTTATGAATGTGCAGAAAATATAGTTTCATTGGTTTTAATTTTTTGCAATGTTTAATCCTTGAATTTATACTAACTAAAAACCCTATAATTTTTACGGAACGGAATACTCTCGTTCAAATTTTTCTCGAAATTTATTATACAAAGTTGTGTCAGCTTTATTAACATGGCGAATTACTTCTAAATCCTCTTCTGAAATTTCTGTTTTGTTTTGAGTCGAATTTTGATGCCCAATTGATTCTAATTTTTCAAGCCCAATCATAAATAAAACCATGTTTAAAGAATCAAAAAGTTTTTCAGTTAACCCTACAAAGTCTAGCTTTTCAATAGCTTCAGTAGCATAAGATAATAATTCTTCTTCAGAAAGAAGATTAGTTTTTCCTTCAGAAATAAGACATGGAGGAATTAAACTTTTACATTGTAAATTATGAAAATTGCGCTGCATATAGCGATTATTCACATTTAAAAATTCTTTTATAGATAGCTCTTTAGATAAAGTTTTAGCCTCTTTCACAAGGGGTGGATCCCTCTCAATATCATATGAAGTAAGTCTTTGCCAATCCTTATATTGAGAAATTGTTCTGGAAATAGGCTCTCTGAGAATAGTAAATTTAAACACATCAGCAGGCGATCTCTCTATCATATTGAAGTGGGCACCAATAAAGGATAACTGGTTAAAATAGAATTCCCAACGATGATCGTCATAGGCTAAATTTGATTTACCTAACGTTTCCTTTAAAAATTGACGCTCTCGCTTGATAAAGTCACTCGTCCACACCTCTTCTTTAGGAAATAATGAAGCAAAGTAGTTATTGATTGTTGTGCCACCAGTTTTAGGAATATGATGAAATAGTATTTTAACCATGTCTTGAATCCTTTTTTACACTTAACATCTGTCGATCATAACAAGCATTAACGAATGTTTCCATATAACGTCTAGCAACAGCTAACCACGTCATTTGCCTGCCATAAATGTAAGCGCGTTTTCGTATAGAATTTAGCTCTTCTGGATTTTTTAGTAAATTTAGTATTTCTGAAGCGATCGCCTCAGAGTTTCTAAACGGTACTAAAATACCTCGACCATCTGCCAAAAGCTCTTCAGCGTGCCAGTAAGGAGTAGAAATCACTGCTTTACCTGCACTAACAGTATAAGCTAGTGTTCCTGACGTAATTTGCCCTTTACTTAGATATGGAGTGAGATAAATATCGGCTGCTCCTATGTATTCTATCAATTCATCGAGTTCCAAAAACTGATTAACAAAAATAGTATTTTTTGCCACTCCAAGTTCAGTCGCTAACTTGACAAGGCTTTCTCTATAAATTTCCCCCTCATGCTTTACCAAGTGTGGATGAGTTGCACCAACGCAAAGATAAATTGTATTAGGAAATTGCTCAATAACTTTTGGCATTGCTTGAATAGCATATTCTATGCCTTTATTACGCCCTAGCAAACCAAAAGTTAAAATTACATTCTTACCTCTTAAAGAAAATTTATCCTTGTGGGTTGAAGAATCAGTAAAAGGTACATCATGCACCCCATGATAAATCATTTCTATTTTACTACTGGGAATATTAAACCCTTCCTGTAAAAATGTTTTTCCACGCTCGCTCATTACTACTAATTTATTGCAGAGGCGACCCAACTCTTCAATAACTAAATGTTGATCTTCTAGAGGCTTTTGTATAACCGTGTGCAAAGTTACAAAAATGGGAATTCGCAGCCTTTCTAGCAAAGTCAAAATATGACGGCCTGCTGACCCACCGAAAATTCCATACTCGTGTTGCAAGCAAACTACATCTATATCGTTTTGATTGAGAAAATCAGCAGCACGCCTGTAGGAAGTAATAGAGTTTTGTTCTATCTCAAACGCAACCCTCGATGGATAATTATACCCGCTATCGCTATCATTGATAGCCACTGCCAGAACAGTTAAATCTTCGTCCACCTTACTTAAAGCATTACACAAATCAGTAGTAAAAGTTGCAATACCACATTTGCGGGGTAAGTAGTTGCCAATCACAGCCACCCGACGAATTTTTCGCCGAGCATTCCATTTTCCTTCAATTGGAATATCTGTTTCCCCAGGCCTATATTTACTTGCCTTAAAATGATTGGGATTTAACTCAATTCCTTGAGCATGAGCAATAGCTGCTTGTTCCTTTTTGTCTTGCTGTTGTAAAACATCTCCTAAGTTTTGATAAGAATGTACGTTGCTAGGATTGAGATCAATCGCATAGCGATAAGCCTCTACTGCTTTATCGAGTTCTCCTCGGTCTCGTAAAATATCTGCTAGCTTGTGGGGTACTTCCCAAGGGTCTTCTGACTTGATTTGAACATTTGTTTTTTCAACACCAACAGTTTCGTATAGTTGCTTTTGCTGCTGAGTAAGTTCTTCTATAGTGGGACTATGGTATTTTAGAGTCTGTGGTTTTTGCGTCCTAATTTCAGCTTTTTTTTGTTGGCTTTTTTCATGCGAAAGAGCTGCTAGCTTATCGTGAACCCTAACTATATTAGGTTTAACCCATACAGCACCTCTAAAAGCTGCGATCGCTTCATCTAACAATCCCAACTGATGTAAAGTATTTCCTAAATGTTCAAGAACCTCTGCCGACTTTGGTTCAATCTCCAACGCCTTCTGATAAACCCCAACAGCCTCCTCATTCTCCCCCAACCCTCTCAAAACATCTCCCAACTGCTGCCAAACCACAGCAGACCCAGGATACAACTCTACAGCCTTCCGCAACTCAACCGCCGCCTCCTCGTAGCGTCCCAACTGACTGAACGCATACCCCAAATAAAGCCGAACCTCCGCCTGATCAAAACCTAAATTAATCGCTTGACGATAAGAAGCGATCGCCTCCTCTGTCCTCCCCAACTTCTCCAAAGCCTGACCCAAATTATAATGAGACCAATCAGAAATAGGGTTCAACTCCAACGCCTTCTGATAACAAGCGATCGCCTCCTCCAACTCCCCCTGCCTGAGCCGAGCATCTCCCAAATGATGATAATATTTATGCTGAGTCTCATCGCGTTCAATCGCCTTCTGATAAGCTTCAACCGCCTCATCCCAACGCTTTAGACCCGCCAGAGCAATCCCCAACTCATAAAAAACCTCCGGTTGATGGAGTTGCAACCCCAGCGCTTGCTGATAAGATGCGATCGCCTTTTCCCATTGTTGCTGCTTGGCGAAAACCTGACCCAAACAAAAATGTGACCATCCCGCCCCAGGGTTCACCCCCACCGCCTGACGAAACGCCTCAACCGCCTCATCCAAGCGTTTCAACTTGCACAGCGTTTCCCCCAAGTTGTGGTAAGACCAATAGAAACCCGGATTTTCCTCAATGACCAGACGATAAACCGCCGCCGCTTCTTTGAGGTTGCCCGTCCGTAGCAATTGGTTTGCTTCCTGAAACTTACTGACCATCACTCAACTTTATCCTAGAATCGAGGGGGATATCTCCACCGCCAAAAATCTTACCACGTTCCGACGCCAAAATTTGCTCAACACCAGAAACTTGATTCCGGTACTTCCACCCCGACGCATATTCCGAAAAGTTTCCTTCCGGTTAAAATCAACAACCTTCGCCAAGCCCATTGAACCAAATCTCAGAGGAAGTGTATCGTTAAGTGTATGCTCCCGACTAAAACCATGACCGAAACCCTACTCGAAAATACCGCCATTATTCTCCAGATGCAACCGGTCTTGGAAATGACAGACGAACAATTTTTTGAATTCTGTCAACTCAACCGAGAATACCATATTGAACGGACTGCTCACGGAGAATTAATTATTATGTCGCCCACCGGTTCGGAAACGGGAAACCGAAACTTTAAACTCTCCCAACAACTTGCCAACTGGACAGACGAAAATGGGACGGGAATTGGTTTCGATTCTTCCTCCGGTTTCAAGCTTCCAAATGGGGCTAATCGTTCACCGAATGCGGCTTGGATGACGTTAGAAAAATGGAATAAAATTCCCCCGGAACAACAGACAAAATTTGCTCCCGTTTGTCCAGATTTTGTTGTCGAACTTCGCTCTCCCAGCGATTCGTTAAAACCTTTGCAAGATAAACTACAAGAATATATTGATAACGGGGCTTCCCTCGGATGGTTAATAGACCGGAAAAATCGCCAAGTATACATCTATCGCCCTCAAACAAAAGTTGAATGTTTGGATAATCCTAATACTCTGAGCGGCGATCGCATTTTACCCGGATTTTTGTTAAACCTGGAAAATATTTGGTAGAACAAACGAACACAATTATGAGCAAGCAAAGTGCAATCACCCTATCATTTAACATAAGCCCCTCAATAGCTAATGTTCTACAAGGAGATTGAGATGGAACTAACCTTAAATCTACCAACAACCCTCAAATTAACCGCAGAACAGTTTAACGAACTGGCACGGTTTAATCAAGATTTACGCTTGGAATTAACCGCAAAAGGGGATTTAATCATTATGCCGCCAACGGGGGGAGAAACGGGCGAACGGAATTTTGAAATTAGCGGACAGCTTTGGCAATGGAACCGCGAGAATCGTTTGGGTAAAGCTTTTGATTCTTCTACGGGGTTTCGTTTACCGAATGGGGCGACTCGTTCTCCCGATGTGAGTTGGATCAAACAAGACCGTTGGGAAGCATTAACCTCGGAACAACGGAATAAATTTTTACCCCTCTGTCCGGATTTTCTCGTCGAGTTGGTATCAGAAAGTGATGAGATAGAAGACACTCGGAAAAAAATGCGGGAATATATTGAAAACGGTTTGCAGTTGGGCTGGTTGATCGCTCCCAAAACCAAAACCGTAGAGATTTATCGCCCTCAAACCAATGTTGAATGTTTGGATAATCCTAAAACTCTGAGCGGCGATCGCACTTTACCCGGATTTTTGCTAAACCTGGAAAATATTTGGTAGAAAACAACTCAATTAAACAATATGATTGTCTCCAGTAAAATTGCGATTTATCCCCAACTTAAACCCACTTTAAAAATTACCCTATTCGCCGTTCCCAAACCCTTTATCGGTCAGATTTCCACTCTCCAACGCAATGCGATCGCCAGTTGGTTGAACCTCTCGCCCCAACCGGAAATTATCCTGTTTGG
The DNA here is from genome assembly GCA_964571155.1 of uncultured Lyngbya sp. Lineage (GTDB taxonomy): Bacteria > Cyanobacteriota > Cyanobacteriia > Cyanobacteriales > Microcoleaceae > Capilliphycus. The sequence goes on from CAZNCM010000072.1 coordinate 15,982, forward strand.
AAATGACGAAGGTGTTCGGGAAGTCGCCCAAGAATTTGGCGTCAAACATATTCCTAACGTTCGCTGTACGCCTCAAGGTACGCCCCTACTCAATGATATTTTTGACCGAGTTCACCAAATCGCCACCTATCCGATTTTAGCCTACGTGAACGCCGACATTATTCTACTCAATGACTTCCTTCCCACCGTTCAACAGGTTAGCAGCCAAGAGCCTAAATTTTTAATGTTGGGACGGCGTTGGAATATTGATATTAATCATCCTATTAATTTTAACACTTCCGACGCAGAAAAGCAACTTCGCGATCGCCTTCAACAAACCGCAATTTTTGGGGGAATTGGGGCGTTAGACTATTTTGTATTTCCCAAACCTTTATTCTCAAAATTACCCGAATTTGCAGTGGGAAGGGCGGGTTGGGATAACTGGATGGTGGGGGAAGCCCTCAAACAAAATTACCCCGTTATCAACGCCAGTCGAGTGATAACCGCAGTTCATCAAAACCACGACTATCGACACCTAAAAGGACAGCGACAGGAAGCCTTTCACGGGGGAGAAGCCCAACAAAATAAAGCCCTCAGTCGCGGAACTTTTGCGGGAAATAGTGCGGATGCAACTTGTTATTTAACCTTTCAATCCCCCTCAGAAAATCCTCGCGTCAGTTTGGTTATTATTCCCGGTTTAAATCACTCTGAAAACCTGCAAAATACTCTAAAAACTATCCAAAATCAAACGAATAAAAATCTAGAAATTATTGTTATTAATCAGATTCACCAACCGATAAACTCAAATAATATTCGCCACATCCCTCAATCTTTTTCCAATCCCGTAGAGATGTATAATACAGGATTAAACCACGCCCAAGGAGAATTTATCCTGTTTCTGAATGAAGGTTGTCTTCTCAAACCGGATGCTATTTCTCAATATATTAACGGTTCTGAAAAACAAGCGGGTTCGGTAGAAATGGTGTTTTCTGGATGGGAAACCCCTAAAAGTTCTATTCAACCCTCGCCTATTCTTTCACCCGTATTAAAAGGGAGTCAAGGTTTACATGGTTTGCATATTTGGATGTTACCGAATTTGTGGTTATTGTTGCATCCAAGTTCGGTGATGTTTGAACGAAATTCGTTAAAACGTTGTGGAGAATTCGATACAAACCTATCACCAACTGCTGCTATTCTCGATAGGGTTTTACATCTGTCTTCCCGAGGGTTTGCGGGAATTTGTTTGGAAAATATTGGGGTTTGTTGTCCGATTTTAGAAGAAAATATTGCTCAAAAAATTGACGACTGCGAATATATTTTAAACCGCTTTTTTGAACGTCCCCATCTTCCCCACTGGATGCAACCGTTAAAACCAAAAGCCCATTACAATAGTTGGGTTTGGTTGGCTTTTTTAGCCTATCAAAGCGGTGAATTTGAACTCATGATTGAATTGTTAAAACGTTCGCTTTCTTACAGTTCCTATTCCACAGCAGAAACGTTATCTAATTGGATAGAAAGATTTACTCGCATTTCCCAAGAATATAACTCTCAGTTTGACCCAAACACACTTAACAATCTCCCCATCTGGAAACAGTTTTTAAAAACTCTTAACTCGCCAGAGATGAAAATCTCTTTCTAATCTAGAAAATCCTTTTAAAAAGACGTGGGGTTTTCAAAATTTGAGAATCATCAAAATAACTCCCACTCAGACACGGTTAAAGATAACGAACTTACCGAAATATCTTGTTTGGGTTGTTGGGGTGAATTTTGTTGAGTTGTTTCTAATTTATCGGGCTTTTGTTGCGAATCCGTTTTTATCTTATCATAGTCTTGTTTAATTTTATCTAATTCTGATTGAGTTTTTTCCAACTCTTGTGAAACTTGTTCAAATTCAGACTGAGACTGTTCTAACTGTTCTTGCTTTTCTATTAACGCTTGGCGAGTTTCCTGTAACTCCGCGTGACATTGTTCTAAAACTTCCATCGTCTCTTTCAGTTGAGTATGAGACTGTTCTAAGACTTCCTCAGTTTGTTTTAACTCCTCTTTTGTTTGGGTTAACTCCTGTTGAACCGACTCCGAGGAAGACTGTTCTTGTTGTTTAATTTGATGTAGCTGAAAATGGGTTTGTTCTAACTCTCCTAACACTTCATCAAACTGCGCCTGAATGCGTTCGAGTTCCTCGCGGGTGTCGTGGAGTTCCGACTTGAGTTTTTCAAACTCTTGTTGACTAATTTGTTGTTCAGTTTTCACCGTTGTTGTTCTCCTGACTAACGTTTAAACCTAACTCATTTCTGATGATATATCAATTATTGTATTTGTAAAACTAGAAAAGCTGTTTCCTCGTGTAATTTAATTTTTATTTTCCTCCCATTGGTTATAAGGATTTTTAACTAAATTTGAGTTAAAATAACGCGGATCATGGGAAACTTCTTCAGCGATCCAGTCAGGAATTTCAATCATTTGATTGGGATCTTTTAATTCAACTTCAGCTAAAATCAAACCTTGATTGTCTCCAAAAAATTCATCAACTTCCCAAATCAAATCCCCAAAGGAAATTTTATGTCGTTTCTTTTCAATAAACGGGCGATCGCATAATGTCTGTAACATTTCTCGAGCATCTTCAACCGGAATCACATATTCAAACTCAGATCGAACTCGACTCGAAACAGGCCCTTTTATGGTTAAATACCCTTGATTTCCAATCACTCTAACGCGCACAGTTCGTCCTTTTTCGCTAGAGATATAGCCCTGACAATACAGTATCCCGACTCCTAGCGATCGCCAACGATCATCTTTGACCAAAAATTTGCGTTCAATTTCAATTCCCATGTTTCTGCATTTAGAACTACAATAAGCTAAACTCGATTTCACCCACTTTGCTCAGTTTCTTAGCTTCAGTCCCGATTCGTTTGAATGATGTCAAATCTCCTAGACTGGGGTTAATCTTACTCAATTAGAATATCATATTTCTCACTCTTTTAAACTCTATCATGCAATCTCGACCTATTCCTCTGTTTGCTATTCTTTTGACTTTACTGGGTGGCTGTCAGTCCGTGACCCAACTCTCAGTCATTGGCTTTAATGTTGAATCTGGAGATGCTGACCCGAATTATATTGCAGATCAATATATTAAACCGATTCGAGGGGTTGATGTTTGGGGATTTTCCGAAGTTCAAAATCAGGATTGGGTTAATCGTTTTGAAACGGCGATTGAAGTGAATAATAAAGCGGATTTTAAATCGCTGTTAGGAAGCACCGGAAAAGCAGATAGACTGGCTATTATTTATAATAGTAATCAATTAAATCTGATTAAGTTTGAAGAACTCAAACCAATTAATATTGGCGGTTCAGTGCGGGCGGCTTTAGTCGGACATTTTCAAGTCCAATCAACTCAACAAGAATTTTTATTTATCGTCAATCATTTGTATCGAACCAATGATCAAGGTCGCCATGAACAAGCCCGTTTACTGAACCGATGGGCACAAAAACAGACAATTCCAATTATTGCGGTGGGAGATTATAACTTTGATTGGGATGTCAAAAATGGCGATTCTAAACGCGATCCTGGCTATGATTTATTAACCGAAAATGATGTTTTTACTTGGGTTCGTCCTCAAGAAATCATTGCGACTCATTGCAGTAGCCGTTATAATACGGTGTTAGATTTTGTGTTTATTTCTCGTCAAATCAAACCCAGATCCGCTTCTTCTAAAATCCTCTATCCTGAAGCCGATTATTGTCCGGACACCTCTCAAAAAAGCGATCATCGACCCGTACAAGCCACCTTGATTTTACCGAAAGTTCAACCTTGATTTATAATAATAATCAGAGGTTATTTTGTTGGTAAGCATGATTATTTTAGTGATGGGCGTTTCGGGTTCAGGAAAAACAACCATCGGTGAGAAATTGGCTGAAAGTCTCAATTTTCAGTTTAGAGATGCGGATGAATTTCATCCCGACAAAAATCTTAAGAAAATGGCTAATAATATTCCATTAACCGATGAAGATCGTCAGCCTTGGCTAGAGAGAATGCAAACGGCGATTGATCAATGGTTACAAGACAATCAAAATGTCGTTTTAACCTGTTCAGCATTAAAAGAAAAATATCGTCAAATCTTGTGGCGAGATTCCGAAAAAATGGAATTAGTTTATTTGAAAGGATCATTTGAACTGATTAAAGATCGCATGATCAAACGCCACGATCATTTTATGAAAGCAGACTTACTCAGAAGTCAATTTGAAGACTTAGAAGAACCCACTGGGGGAATTTGGGTGGATATTTCCCAGACTCCCTCAGAGATTGTACAAGAAATTAAACAGAAGTTAATCTTGTAGAGATATTCAGCTTAGACCGATTTCAAGAACGCCTCCACTTCATCTGCTGTGGGTTGTGCGGAAATTGCCCCCGGTTTAGTCACCGTTAAAGCCCCAACAGCACTGGCATAGGTGATCATTTTTTTAATCGTTTCTGGATCATTTAAACCTCGAATTCCATACTGATAGAGTTGATGAATAAACCCCACCACAAACGCATCACCAGCCCCCGTTGTATCCTCAACCTTGA
>CAZNCM010000073.1:0-4620 GCA_964571155.1 uncultured Lyngbya sp.
TCGAATTAAAGGAGATGAAACGGCTTACCAAACTCTTTATAAAGCCTCTCGAAATTTACCGTTTTTTGATCAAATTCCTGCTTATCCCGAGATTTTAAAACAGTTAGCTCCAGATTCATTTTATCACGATTGGATTCAACACAACAAAGCTGATTCTTATTGGAAAAATCTGTCTCCAAATCTTGATCAGATTGACTTACCCATGCTGCATATTGGGGGTTGGTTTGATACTTATCTGCGCGGAACTTTGAATTTTTATCAAGAAAGTGTTAATCAGAGTCAACATCCTCAACATTTAATTATTGGGCCTTGGGCGCATCTTCCGTGGGGAAGAAAAGTCGGTGCAATGGATTATGGAATAGAAGCGGATAACCCCATTGATGAGTTACAAATTCGGTGGTTTGATTGTTTTTTAAAAGGGATAGACACGGGACTTTTAGAGGAATCTCCCATCGCTTTATTTGAAATGGGAAGTAACCAATGGCGTGAATTTGACTCCTGGCCCAATCAACATCAATCCTATTTTCTGATGAGTACCGGACTTGCGAGTATGAGAGAAGATGCCGGAATTTTGATGGAAGTGGAAGAAGAATATTTAACTCCAATTTATGATAATTTATCGGTTTCTAACTCACTTGAACTCGAAGAAATGTCAGAATTTGACTTAGAAGAACAGGATATTACTCAATCCGAAGCTTTTGATATTATCGTTCATGATCCTTGGCGACCTGTTCCGGCTTTGGGGGGTCATGCAACATTTCCGCCAGGTGCTTTTGAACGTTCGGCGTTAGACTGTCGCAGTGATATTTTAACCTATACTTCTGCACCTTTAGAAACAGATTTACATCTGGCTGGTAATATTTTTGTCGAGGTTTATTGTGAAGCGGATACATCCAGTTTTGATCTTTGTGCGGTTCTCTCGGAAGTCAGAACCGATGGCTGTGTTTATAACTTCTCTCAGGGTTATATTCGAGTTGAAGCGTTAGAAAATCCGGTAAGAATTAAATTACAAGCGACTTGTATTAAAATTCCTCAATTCCATTCTATTCGTTTAAGTATAAGCGGGGCTTGTTTTCCAGCTTATCCCGTTAACCCAGGAACAGGTCAACCGCCCAGTCAAACTCGTTTAATGGATGCAAAAATTATCACATTAACATTGCGGTGTGGAGGAAATTTTCCCTCGAAAGTTGTTTTACCTGTTGTCAGTTTACCCATAAAATAAGGGCGCAAAATGTACGCCCTTACACTCAATTAATACAGTGAATTAAGATTGCCAATTAGTTGGGTGTTTTCTGCAACCCAGGTTGTTCTTCTGGGAGAATTGCACCCTCAACCGGGCAAACTGTTAGGCAAATCCCACAGTCTATGCAGGTATCAAAATCAATCCAGTACCAGTCCGTACCCTTAGCATTTTTGCCTGGGCCATCGTGAATACAAGCGACTGGACAAGCACCGACACAATCTGCAACACCTTCGCAGACATCAGTAACTATAGTATGTGGCATTTTGTGTTCTCCCTGTTTGGATCAAACGGCAGGTATGACCCCCTATACATATCCTTTCACAAGTTTGTGATTACGGTTCACTTTCTCTCAAAATAGATTGAAAATTGGGTAAGATTTCAAGCCTTAAAATGCTAAAATCTAAGATGTTCATCCTAAGCAGAGATCCGTTTTGAGATTTTATTGACTCTATCGAAAATTAATCAGTCACTCTTTTATTTTAAACAAATTTTTATCCGATAACATTCTATGAATCAATCTCCAGATCTCCGAGAATACGCACCCGCAACGGAACGCAACCGTCAGCCGATTTTAGACGTGTTACAACGAGTTTTACCTGCAAAGGGTACAATCTTAGAAATTGCCAGCGGAACGGGTGAACACGCCATTTTTTTTGCGCCTCGTCTTCAGACGCATCAATGGTTGCCTTCTGACGTTGAGAGTAGCCATCGAGCGAGTATTCAGGCTTGGCAAAGTTATTTTCCCTCGGAGAATCTTTATCCCCCGTTAGCATTAGATGTGCGAGACTCCGTTTGGCCTGTTGAATCCTCTCTGAAATTGGATGGAATAGAATTAGAAAATAATCCAATTACGGCTATTGTTTGTATTAATATGATTCATATTGCGCCTTGGTCAGCGTGTTTAGGACTGATGGCTGGAGCGGGACGAATTTTACCCCAGGGAGGAATTTTATATCTATATGGCCCCTTCAAACAAGGGGGAAAACATACCTCAGAAAGTAATATCATGTTTGATCAATCCCTACGCGCCTCAAATCCTGAGTGGGGAGTGCGAGACTTAGAAGAAGTCACCACTGTAGCGAAAACTCACGCTCTCCAACAGATTGAAACGGTAGCGATGCCTGCAAATAATTTATCAGTTATCTTTCAACGGAGTTAAGTTTGTAGTTGCGCTTTAGCGCACAAGTTACTATCTGATCAGGGATGAAAATCTCTGCCTAAAAGTTGCAGTTCTCGTGGGTAGGGTTATATTTAGAAACCTACAAGCATTTATTGTTCGATTTGCAGAGTTACGGAAAAGGAACAACAATGATCAGCAAAATTAAGAATATTGTATTGGTTCATGGTTTTTGGGCTGATGGATCAGGTTATCGTGATATTATTCCAACTTTGTTAGCAGAAGGCTATGAAGTGATTGCTGTTCAAAACCCCTTGACTTCTCTGGCTGATGACGTTGCTGCAACGAAGCGTGCTTTAAATCGTATTGAAGGTGAATGTATTTTAGTGGGTCATTCTTGGGGCGGTACGGTGATTAGTGAAGTGGGCAATGATGAACGAGTTTCGGGTTTGGTTTATATTGCCGCCCTTGCTCCGGATACTGGCGAATCCATGATAGATTTAATGAGTAAATACGGACCTCCATCGTCATCACATATTCAAGAACAAGATGGCTTTCTTTGGATTTCAAAAGAAGGTATACAAGAGATTCTGGCGAATGATCTTTCCGCAGAACAAACTGCTTTGATATATGCTACCCAAACTCCACCCTCTGCATCACTACCCGAAACTAAGATAGAGAGACCTGCCTGGAAACAGAAGCCAAGTTGGTATATTATTGCGAATAATGATCGGGCGGTTCCACCTGAATTGCAACGTGATTTTTCTCAACGGATGGGGGCAACAACAGTCGTTTTAGAATCAGGTCATGCGCCAATGATTTCTCACTCGAAAGAAGTGTTAGAGGTGATTCGAGAAGCCGCAGCAAAGAGTAAATCCTAATGTGCTATCAAATTCGTGAATAGATCGTTGACCAAACTTCTAATCGATAGAGGAGAATGGTAGTAAGGAAGTGGAAAAGACAAAAATGAAACCCATAGCGATTACCATTGCGAAAGCTCTCTGTCTACCCCTCTGTCTATCTCTATCCTGGACGGCTTTAATGGCTGAAGAACCCTGTCAAGGCTATGTCATTGAAACGACTGAAATACCTACAGAAGTCAATAACTGTCCGATGACAACGGAGACTTTCTCAATCTCAGGAACTTTTTCTAATGCAAATTGGAAAGTGGCTACGGGTGGGTGGGAAGCTGGGGCTTATATTTACAACCGAGTGAACCGACAAGATGGGCATTCAATTCGGATCTTTGACTTCGATGTTTCCGGAACTACAAGCCGACCCAAATACCGATTCACCGAAGGCAATCAAACTCACGTTATCACTTTCCGATACTCAGATCCCAACACAATTCGGTTAGAGGTTTTTCACAATCAACAACTTATCATTAATGAATTACTTGATCGCACATCGGACGAGCGAATTTTACCGTAGATGCAAGTCTAATCAATAACTGAACTTCTATTCTTCCTCACCTGTTAAGCTGACTCGTTGCCAGATCGGAATTAAAATAGAAGTGAAAACCAACCCGATAGCTACACTAAAAGCCAAAACCACTCCGACCGGAATTTTGACGGATTGGAAAGTGAAAAACTGAATGGAGACAGGAGTAGCATTTTGTACTGAGATAATTGCGATCGCACTAATGACAATCGCTAAAATCAGACCAGTTAAAATTGGGGATATGATTTTCATAGGAAAGCTGTTATTTAATAGCACAGCTAATCAGTATGCGCGATCGCCAGTATACCATATCAAAATAGAAAACACTGCTCAATATGAGGATAGGAAATTAAAATTATGTTTCGTAAACGTTCTACCCCCTGGATTCAACGCAAATCTCGTTTTATTATCGCCACGATTGCCGCTTTCGGGGCTGTTGTTACTGCTTATCTGGCGATTGTTAAGTTAACGGGAGGAACTGCTGCTTGTCCCGTAACAGGTTGTGACAAGGTGCTGTCGAGTCCCTATGCAGTCGTGTTTGGTTTACCTTTAGCTTTGTTTGGGTTTTTAGCCTATAGCGGCATGGGAACAATGGCTGTTGCACCTTGGCTAATCAATCCTGATTCCCAAAAAGAATTACGTCAAAAAGCTGAACAGTGGACTTGGTTGCTGATGTTTATGGGGGGAGTCGCCATGATGCTTTTCAGCAGCTATTTAATGTATCTAATGGCGTTTAAAATTCAATCTCTCTGTTTGTATTGTATCGCGTCTGCGGTTTGTTCGCTCAGTTTATTTCTATTAACGATTGTTGGTCATTCTT
>CAZNCM010000073.1:4730-20490 GCA_964571155.1 uncultured Lyngbya sp.
CGCGAATATCGCTTTAGCTGAACATTTAACTCAAGTGGGAGCGAAAATGTACGGGGCGTTTTGGTGTAGTCATTGCCAAACTCAAAAGCAATTATTTGGAAAGGAAGCGGTTACAAAACTGACTTATATTGAGTGTGATCCCAAGGGAAAAAATCCTCAACCCGAGTTGTGCCAAGCGGCCAAGATTGAAAGTTATCCGACTTGGGAGGTGAACGGTCAACTATATCCGGGAGTGAAACGATTAGATCAATTAGCCCAGTTGTCGGGTTATAGTGGCTCACAAAATTTTGGTAATCCTTAACCTTTTGAAGGCTGAATGACTGAGGCAAGGATAATCCGTTGATGCGTTCGTTTTTTATCCTTGTCTAGTTTTTTCTTAACTTTTTCTTTGATTCTAGATTAAAATTTCAATATCTCAATAATTGTAAAGCTGTAAATTATGCAACAAAGCCAGAGTCAAGTTTTGATAAACAATCTAATTATAAACTCTGCGGAGATCTTGAATGAAAAGACCCAAAATTCTTCCTTCAACTTGTAAAAATTGCCGGGCCTATAAACCAGAAGGACGGCGTGGTGGCTTCTGTCAATTGTTTCAAGTCCCGGTTCAGAGTCAGTGGAAATCTTGCAGTTGTGCAATTCTTCCCTTTAAATTTTCTGGGGAAAATAAAGAACCTGAGTTACATGAAATCGATGAAGTGATTGAAGCAAGTTTTGAAGTCACGAGTTAATGGAAAATCATCAACCTCCCTAGCAGCCAGGAATTTCACCTTTTTGCTAGGGGGAAAGAAAAATTAAGCTTTACTCTTTGCTTGCTGAAAATAATCCTCAAATCGTTCTCGCAATTGTTCAATCGTTAAATCTTTAGTCCAATATTCAACCAACCCATGACCAAATGCCCAAGCATTTTGCTCGGGTGAACCCGGATTTTCTAACAATAACGGCCATAATGTCAGTAAGTCAAAATTGCGACGCTTGTTGTTTTCACTCGGATTTAACACAGAAAACAGATCATATCCCATTTGCAGTTTACCAATCACCACAGGTAACTGTTCAACCGGAATCTGTTCAGCGAGTAAATAAGCCAAAGCCGGGGAACCAGTGGATATTGTGGCAATATATTTCAAAATCGGACTTTTTAATAATGCTGTCAAGCCTTGAGTCGTTGTCATCTGAAGTGTATACCGATCAATAATCTGAGCGGCTGCAACCGTACGAGCTTCTAAATTGCGTAAAAATCGGGCTAATCGCAGTTGTTTAGTTGGGGAAATTAATTCCACTAAAGCCATTGATAAAGCATCAATTCCCCAATCTTTGCGATTACTGTTTATATCCCCTGTAACCACAGGTAAAACGCGATCACAAACTTCTCCTAACCGTTCACTTCGGTACTGTGTTGCTTCTCGAATTGCCAATTCTTTCGGACGATTTCCGAATATCCAATCATAGGGCGGTTCCCATTCCCGCACTGGGCGTAAACGATCCACTTGCGTCACAATTGCGATCGCCCGTAAATCTTCAACTTCTGCGTTCATATCCTGCAAAAAGTCTACATCCATTTGTAAGGCAGGATCAAGTGCAGGAGTTACTAACAGTAATAAATCTGTTTTGCTGATAAAATCTAACACTAAATCGCGCAAATCAGAACGGTTAATTTGTTCATAACCGGGAGTATCCCACAAAATTAATGTTTCGCCTGTGGGCGTTTCCCACTGATAATTTTGAATTTTATCGGTACTCGGTAAAACATCAACTTCCGCTTTATCAGCTTGAAATAACGTATTAATTAAACTACTTTTCCCCGCCCCTGTACGTCCAGCCAGTAAAATATTAACAGGTTTTTGTTCAACTTTCTCCGTCGGTTCCGCTTGTTCGAGAATATCTCTGATCGTTTGAGTTTTAGCTTGGGGTAAAGTTGAGGTTTCTGTTGCAAAAACATCAGCCGGAAGTTGAGTTCCTGAATAAAGGGTAATCGCTTGACGACAGAGGTTTCTTAATGCCACTTCTCGTAACATTTGACCCAAGTTTCCAAGTAATTGTTGATTAGCTTGATCGCTATAGCGTTTACTGGCAACTTTTGCAGCAGCAGCAGCAGGATTAATAATCCACATTGCCCAATTCCAAACCTGCCAAAGTTTGCGGGCAGAAGGTTCTAATTTTTGGTAAACTTCATAGGCTTGAAACGCTTGCCCAACTGTGACTTGATTGAGGGCGGGAGATAACTGTTGCATCCACCGATCCATATCATCAACAGTACCGCGAATCAGTCCATAAGCTTGCGGAATGTAGATATTAAGGAGAGGATATTTCACTTGAGGATGGTAAGTATTAGCAACGGTAATTACAACATCCTGACACCGTTGCCAAAACGTTACCCAATCTTCCCAAACCGGTGCATCACTGCGAGTTTGTTCGATAATTTCTTTTAATTTTGTTTCAATATTTTGGGTCGCTGCATCTCCCGCTAAGGGTGTTTCTGCGTCCTCTAAACTCGCTTCAAGATCCTGGCTAACTTCTGCCATTACTGCTTCCATTTGGGCGATCTCAGGTTTTGTCCATCGTACCAACAACCACCGCCATCCGACAAAAATTAGAGTGACAATTCCCCAGATCCAGTTAATCCCCCATTGGTTAATTTGATATCCCGCAGCCACCATAATAAAGGTGACAATAAAAGCAATAGGTAAGGCTAGAATCACCCATTGCCAAGGTTTTAATCGCATCATAATCTTATCCTCTGTGAAACTGCACCGTTTGTATAAAGTTTAGCGTATTCAAGTTAAATCGTTTGAATGGGTTTGTTATAATAATCTTTAAAAGTTCTTCGACAATCACACAGTTACACCAATGATAGAACCGACAATTTTAGAGGAATTTGAAGCCCTTCCCGACTCCCTGAAAACCGAAGTTGTTCACTATATCGATTTTTTGTTAGAGAAATATGCAAAAACGGGATCGCAATCTCAACCCGAAGTCGTGGAAGAAAAAACTGAAAAGCATCATGGCTATGGGAGTTGGGCTGGACAAATTATTATGTCTGATGATTTTGATCAACCTTTGGCAGATTTAAAGGAATATATGTAGTATGAAACTTCTTTTAGACACTCATGTATTGCTGTGGTATTTACTTGGAGATTCAAGACTAACGGGTAGAGTTATAAAAATAGTGGATGCTAAGACGGATTTGCACTTTACTATCGCTAGTCTATGGGAAATTTCAATCAAAATCAATCTTGGCAAACTTCAACTCAATCGTTCATTTCAAGAATTACTTGAAGCACTTGATTTCATCAATGCTAAATTTCTGCCCATCGGAATTAGTCGCAAGAATTGTAATCGGTTTTGCTTGGCGGATTTTAGCGCGATCGCCAAATAAATAAATTAGATATTCTCCCGCTTCATCACTAGAATAAGCATGAATTTCGCCTTCGGGTGTCATTTCTACAATTTCACCATTGAGTAACTCAACATTTCGTCCGACTAAAATTCCCGCAGCAATCATGCGATGATAATCTTTAATTGTCCATTTTGCAATTGTGAGAGTCATGGCGATCGCTCCGATGGCGTTACTCTTTATTTTACATAATTTTTCTTAAGCATCCCGAGTTTGCTAGAATAATAGACAAAACTTAAGTTATTTACCAATCAACTTATGTCAATTGTCGTTAATCTAACTCCAGAAATTGAAGCCAAGCTTCGGGAAAAAGCCATACAACAAGGACGAGATATTTCTCTTGTTGCGGCTGAACTTCTTACTGAAATTCTCGAAATGGAATTGCAAGATACAGAAGAAGCGGTTAAGGGTATCCAGAAAGGATTGAATGACTTTGAAGCAGGTCGATTTCGTTCTTTTGATGAATTTGCTGATGAACAACGTAAGAAATATAACCTATCCGTTGATTGATGAAATATCAAGTTGAAATTTCGAGTCTGGCTGAAGCTGAAGCTGATTCTGCGTTTCTTTGGATGTCTCAAATTACATCCATAAGTAAAGCGAGTAGTTGGTATGAAGGATTACTGAAAGCAATCTCTTCTTTATCAGAGATGCCAAGACGTTGTTCTTTAGCCAGAGAAAATGAATACTTTACCTTAGAAATTCGACAACTGCTTTACGGTAAGGGACGCAATCAATACCGCATTCTTTTTACAATACTAGAGGATGATGAAGTTTCTTTAGTTCGTATTCTCCATATTAGACACACCTCACAGCAAGGCTTAAATCCGACGGAAGAAGAAACTGAATAAATTGAACAGCTTTCAATTGTATAACTTTATTGGAAGGGTTAGAGTGATGGCGATCGCTCCGATGGCGTTACTCTTTATTTTACATAATTTTTCCTAAGCCTCTTCTAAAAATTTGAGATTTATGTTTTCACCTAACAAGGTTAAAGCTACTCGTCGTCGCAGATTATTTTCAATAGCAATACAGTCATTTAAGGGATTAAGGATACCATGACGAATTTCATGTTCTAGGGAATATTTATGTTCTCTGTGACGAAATCTGGACAGTTTATCGGTAAATAAAGTTGCGGCTTCATAGACAACTTTTAACTCATCCAGTGAAGCAATTTTTGAGATTTTTACTGCTAAAAGTCGCAGTTCTGTAGATATCTGTTCTCCTTGTTCTTTTGTCGCTCCATGATCTTGATGATAATAATTGATCGCTTCTGCCAACCACTGTAAATGTTTAGCAGCATTTTGAACTGTATACTGTGCATTCTCACTGGAATTAAGAAAAAACTGATTCAGTAAAAGTTGATGGACATAAGCATCGCGAAGTTTTGAATCAGAAATCATAGCAATTATTTTCATGCGTTCTTCGTGCTTTCTGCGCTTCTCAGCACTAACTTCGTCGATCAACTTTCCTAGCAATCCAGCAATAGGGTCAATGCTAAACATCTGTTTTGTGCGTTATCTTAGTCGTTTGATCTAGTATACCCAATTGTGACTCGCTGATTACAATGTTTCTGAAAATCTGTAAAACAATTAAATAGGGTGGGCAAATTAATACCCACCCTTAAAAAAATCAGACGTTAGAGTTAGTCAGGTTGGTTTGTTTTTGAGGATTTTTTGGACTTCCACGCGGACTGATAGTAAATCGGACTTCCCGTATTAGGGACAAAATGACAAGTCAGATAAGAGTTGATAAAACCCTTCCAAATGGATTCGTCAGACTTGCGATAATATTCGCCCAAAATGGGTTTAATTGCCTCTGTTGCTGTTTTTAAATGGTAGTGAGGCATATTCAAGAAAATGTGATGGGCGACATGAGTACCAATATCGTGATGAATGGAATTGATAAAACCATAGTCGCGATCAATCGTCGATAAAGCGCCTTTCAAGAAATACCAATCTTCGTTCCGATACCAAGGAATATCGGCTTCAGTGTGATGTAAATAGGTGACTAAATCTAACCACATCACAAAAATGATATAGGGAACGAGGTAATATTTCAGCAGAAACAACCAGCCAAATTCATAGGTTAAAAAACCAAGAAAACCCACCATTAAAAACCAGCAAGTTGAACTGGTGATAATATCCCATTTTTCAGTAGGACGGAATAGGGGAGTATTCGGAGAAAGATGAGAATTTGCCGGATGAAAGAGATAAATCGGATAAGCCAATAAAGGGATATAAAAGCGCAATAGCTTTTCATACCAAGGCATCTGATCATACTGACTTTCAGGAACCGGATACCAGCTTTCATCTTTATCAATATTTCCGGTATTAGCGTGATGGGTTCTGTGACTAATTCGCCAAGCATGAAAAGGGACAAGAATGGGAGTATGAGACAAATGTCCAATCAAACTATTCAGCCATTTTTGCTTAGAAAAAGAACCATGACCACAATCATGTCCCACCACAAATAATGCCCAAAACATGGTTCCCTGCATCAACCAGAAAATCGGAAAAAAGAACCACGAATCAAGGGTATAAGCGACCACGTACAAGCCAGCAATAACGGAAATATCGAGAAAGAAATAACTCAAAGATTTCCAGACTGAGGGTTCAAAACAGTGGGCGGGAATAGCCGCCTTTACATCTTGCAGAGTAAAAGGTAACTCTGTTGTAGAGGTGTCGGAGGCGGTAAGAGTCGCCTGACTAACAGTATTTGATTGCACGAAATTTCCGATTTAACTTGAGTGAAAAAATCTACATTTTTAGGTTTAACCTGACAGGTTCAGCCTGTGTTAGCTGCAATTTTGACTCAGCAAGGGGGTCTAAGCAGTAGAATACCGACGAACCTTCAGCTTGTGATTTTCTTCAAAACTGGCTGATTGAATACCCAGTTTTGAAAAAGGGCTGTGACTCCGTTGCTGCATCAAAATCTCCTCTGTGCTAGGCTAAAACGCAAAATGCAATTCATAAACGATGTATATTCTACCCTGAGATGGTTGTCGTTTGGACAAAAATGGACTAAAAACGCTTGAAATTAGGTAAATTATTCAAAATTCCAGTATTTTTTAGGATTTAGCCCCCTGAATTCCCAACTTTTTCACAAATGAGTCCCGTTTTTGAAACGGTTTGGGATACTCGTTTAGCATCGTGATGGGGATTTCGTCTTTTTCCTATAAGGCTTTTCCGTTATATTGAAAGGCATTATCCCACACCCAATCAATCACGGTTCGGGCTTGTTTTAAAGGGATAACGTGACAATAGCCTTGTTGATCATAAGACAATAATGGTACTTCCGGTTCATTCGCATTATCTTCTATTTTTCCTCGAATTTCTTGTAGATTATTTAAGGGGCCATGAATATCGAAGTTAATCCCAATTCCTAATTTTTCTTGCATCCAATTTTCAATTTTAGCATCCAACTGTTCTGGATTTAAAGGATTTGAACTCGTTAATAGATGATAATAAACTAAAATAATTTCTTTACATTCTTCTTCTTCGGCAATATCAATTAATCGCTGAAAGACACTATCATTATTGGCTAAGTTTTTAAAAAAGAGGGTATCGGTGACATCTTTTTGAAATTGGATTTTCTTGCTTTTGTAATTATTATATTGTTTGAAAGCAAAACCCCCGAGTGCTATGGCTAAAGATAATGTTGCCACCAAAACAGGCATAATGTTTTGAAGTTGTTCCTGTTCTACATCCAAAGTCTGAATTAAATCTCTAGCATTGAAAACTAATAAAATTGCAGCAATGAGTAATAAAATATTGGGTAAAGTCCTTAAAATGAGAGGAATTGCCGCTCCAATTGCTGGAACTCCAAACAACAATTTATCTTTCCAAGTCATACTGGTTTTAATATTGGGAAACAGTAAGTCAATATCAAACTTGGGAATATTTTTATAAAAGTAAACATACATTTTACCCGGTGTGAACTTCAATTCTTCTAACGCTTTTGGGTTAGATTCTTTGCGGCGGAAATATCCTTTTCCCTTAAATTTAATTAATAATACAATTCTTTCAAACATTTCAATGGTTCTTTCTTCCTCCCAAAAGAAGAACTTTTTAACTTTAGTGGTGGTTGTGGTATCACCCCTGTAATAGCAGATAAATTGATCAAAGTCATTAAAATTAACATGAGTTTGTAAGTTAATTAAAGACTTTTGTCCTAATGCTTGATCGACAATTGATTTTGACAACCGAATATAATTTGCTCGTTCTAAAATATGGTTAAACGCCTCAACCACTTTAGATTGCATTTGATTATATTGATCTAAACTGTGTTCTTCTAGGGGTTCAATATCAGCATTGGGATTAAAAGCAGTGTAGTTTTCTTTGATAATTTCTAGAGTTTTATAAAAACGAAAGTGATAAAAAGCAGAGAGAATTTGACAAAACTCTTTAAAGGTTTGAGTATCTTCCCGGCTTAACTTACCCTCTTTGAGACAAAGTTCTATAATATCAGTGCGACGGAAAGGAATAAAAGCTTCTAGTTTCTGATTATTAGTCATAATACACTTATTATTTTATAATAAAATTAGCCTAAAAAAAGTTGATAAGCGGGATTTTTATTTTCATCCCAGTAGCGATAGCCAAGCGTATCAAGAAAGGCTTGCCATTGTTCCATTTCTTGAGGCGGAACTTGCATTCCTACTACAATTCTGCCATAGTCTGAACCATTATTTCGATAGTGAAATAGACTAATATTCCAATTCGGACTTATAGATGCAACAAACTTCATTAAAGCACCTGGACGCTCGGGAAATTCAAAGCGATACAATAATTCATGATGAGCTAAAGGAGAACGTCCGCCAACCATATGACGCAGATGTAATTTGACCAGTTCATTATCGGTTAAGTCTAATGTTTTTAAACCCTGCGCTTCAAAAGTTTCCATTAATTGAACCGCATCGGCACGGTTTTCAATTTGAACTCCGACAAAAATATGTGCTTCTTTTTCATCCGCAATTCGATAGTTAAACTCGGTTAAACTACGTTTTCCTAAACAGTCACAAAATTGGCGAAGACTTCCCGGTTTTTCGGGAATTGTTACTGCAAAAATGGCTTCGCGACGTTCTCCTAATTCAGCACGTTCGGCAACAAACCGCAAACGATCAAAATTCATATTCGCACCACAGGCGACGGCAACTAACGTTTTATCTTGAATTTTTTCTCGTTCAACATAGGCTTTTACTCCCGCAATTGCTAAGGCACCCGCAGGTTCTAAAATCGAACGAGTATCTTCAAAAACATCTTTAATTGCGGCACAAGTATCATCGGTTCCCACTAGAATAATTTCATCGAGATACTGTTGACAAAGGCGAAACGTTTCGTCCCCAACTTCCCGCACGGCAACGCCATCGGCAAACAGTCCGACTTGGGATAATTTCACTCGTTGTCCGGCTTTTAATGACTGCGACATTGCATCCGCATCGATAGGTTCAACCCCAATAATTTTAATTTCTGGACGCAACCGTTTGACATAAGCGGCAATTCCTGAAATTAACCCACCCCCTCCAATTGCCACAAAAATAGCATGAATCGGTTGTTGATATTGTCGCAAAATTTCCATGCCAATTGTTCCCTGTCCAGCAATCACATCGGGATCATTAAACGGATGAATAAAGGTTAATCCTTTTTCTGCTTCTAATTGACGAGCATAAGCATAAGCTTCATCAAAGGTTTCTCCGTGTAAAACCACCTCGCCACCTCTGGTTTTAACGGCATCAACTTTCACTTGAGGAGTCGTTATAGGCATGACGATAATGGCTTTTGTTCCTAAACGACTTGCTGCCAAAGCAACACCTTGAGCGTGATTTCCCGCAGATGCAGCGATTACCCCCACGGCAAGTAAGTCTGGAGAAAGTTGTGCCATTTTGTTGTAAGCACCCCGCAGTTTAAAGGAGAAAACAGACTGCATATCTTCTCGTTTGAGAAGGAGTTTATTTGTGAGTCGTTTAGAAAGATTGGGAGCGATTTCTAAGGGTGTTTCTTGAGCGACATCATAGACGCGAGCGGTGAGAATGCGTTCGAGGTAGTTGCAGTGCATGAGGTTTAGTAAGTGCAAATAACAGATGGAGTGATTTTACAGGATTTTTGTTACTTTTCTATCCGTTAGATTAAAAGTTAATCATTTTACAAATTAATGATATAATGATTATACAGATTTAATTGAGTTATTGTTGAAATAAATTTACAATTTACTCGCTCTGATCATTGACAATATCTTCTATAACAGAATAGGAGTTGAGTGCAGCCTATCGTCAATCTTTTTACACCGTACTTTTCTCTCAATTAAACAGTTCTTGGCTCAAAATTGACTCACCGTTCGGGAGCAAAACAGAGTTTTGTTTTGAGAGATAAAACTTGGCTATCATTGTCTCGTCTGGGTAAACAATCAGTAATTTTTAGAACAGTTTTTCATTGGAGGAATGACTCATGAATAAATCCATTATTCAGTTAGCTGACGAACTTCCCACCGATAATATTACGGTCAAAGTGTTAAAGGCACTTGATTATATCATGCCTGGTCAGTGGAATAATTTAGTTGGATTTGATCACAGTATTCGCAGCATTACTGGAGAAACAGATAGCCAACGGATTCAAAGAATTCGCGATCGGGCAGTCGCATTATATCACGATCCGCAACAGGGTTATCAAACGGCGATCAAACTTTATCAAACTATCGATACAGCCGATACAGTCATGGCGACCGCAGCCTTGGCGAATAAAATAGGTGAAAAAATTAGTTTTCTCTCCTTTTTAAGCAATTTTACCCCGAAAGCTGATCTCACACAAACGATTGATTTATTGCTCAAAATAACCGTTGAAATTATTGCCTTTTGTAAGTTAAATGGCATTCCCCAACCGAACCCGCAAATGTTTGCAACGGTGTTAGCCAATAACTATCAAGATGCAGCGTTAATGCGGATGGAAGCCTTAGTTTGTATCGATGCAATTTTACCGTTAGGCCCCGATTTTATTGGTAAAATTCACGGGATGATTGATGGTGCTGATAGTAGCGTTATCGCTCAAAATCAAGTCTTTAATTCCGTGAGTGGTGCAATTCCCGGTAACAATGCTTCGGATAAATTTGGGTTTATCAAACAAGGGTTCAACGCCATACAAGGCTGGATGGATAACTTAGTTCAAAAAACCGGGGTAACACCTCAGTCTGTTCTCGACCAAGTGGGAAGTTTTATTCAAATTGCCGATGATAACTTGGACTTTGTGGCGGCATTTCTCGACCAAACCACCAACTATTATGAACATACCGGAATCCAAACCGTAACCCGTAAACTTATTCTCGATGCTTATGCTTCTATTCAAGCCGAACTTCCCGCAGCTTCGGGTAATTTCACTCCCAGTTTTTCACCCGCAGAAACGGCGAGTAACAGTCGATTTTCCGTCGGTCAAACGGTAGAAGTTTGGGATAAAGGCGAAGGCGAATGGTATGAAGCCACCATTCAAGATATCAAAGTCAAAAAAGAGAAAACTAAATATTTTGTCCATTATATTGGCTATGATTCCGATGACGATGAATGGGTGAAAGAAAAAAACATTCGTTCTCGCTAACCTCAAATTAACGGTTGAATAAGTTGCTTAAAAATCCGCATTAAGTTTTCCATCGTTAACGGACATCTGGATGAATAAAACCGAAAAATCAGACATTAAATTCTGACAAAAAAACACATCTTGAAAAAATCTAACCTCTTTTTGGTGAATTCTCTCACCTCAGCAGGAAGACAGGCTCTGATTTTTTCTCTAAAGTTAAACCATTCGGTTGAATTCATCCAGATATCTATGAACAGTTCCAAATTCAAGCGTCTTTTTCAGGGTCAATACTGGAGACGGTTTACTCGGTTTCTTGTCTGTGCAGTAACAGCATTAATTCTTGTTTTATCCTATTCTAGTGTACTCGCAGCCATTCCCGTGGCTCAAAATTCTCAAAATCAAGTTCCATTACTATCACCAGAACCTCAAAAACCCACGCCTAAACCTCAAACCGTTCCTTCTGCTTCTAATCCCCTGACAAACCCGGAAGAAATCGCCAACTTTTTTGATGAACGCTTCAATGAACAAATGGATAAACAACAGATTCCTGGGGGTGTTGTTTCGTTGGTAAAAGATGGCTCAATTGTATTTGAAAAAGGCTACGGTTACGCCAACGTTGAAGAAAAAATTCAGGTACAAGCAAATCAAACTTTATTTCGGGTTGCTTCCCTATCCAAACTGTTCACAGATACCGCAGTTATGCAACTCTATGAACGGGGTTCACTTGAGTTAGATGTTGATGTTAATCAATACCTAAAAACGTTTCAAATCGACTCGGATTTTGAAGAACCCGTCACCTTATCCAATTTAATGACTCAAACGGATGGCACCAGTCAAAGGCTACTAGGAATCGCAGCAAACAGTCCCGAAAAAATGTTACCGCTAGAAGAATTTCTTCCCCAACGAATGCCTCCGTTTGTTTGGCAACCCGGAGAACTTTATACCTATTCAAATATGGGAATTTCTCTGGCGGGTTATCTCGTCCAAAGTGTTTCTGGCGTTCCCTTTACTGATTATATTGATCAAAATATTCTGCAACCGCTATCGATGCCAAATAGTAGTTTTCAGCAACCTTTACCCGAAAAATTAGCACCTAACTTAGCCGTAAGTTATCAATACAAAAAGGGGGAATTTAAACCCCTACCTTTTTTGTATCTTAATATTGCGCCAGCAGCAGCTTTGTCAGCAACAGCCAGTGATATGGCACATTTTATGATTGCTCACCTGCAAAATGGCCGCTATGAAAACGCTCAAATTTTAGAGCCAGAAACCGTTGAGTTGATGCACGAGCAACACTTTACTCATCATCCCAAATTACCGGGTACTGGGTACGGTTTTCACGAACGGGTCGCTAATAATTTACGGGTAATCGGACACGCCGGAAACATGATTGGATATTCCAGCAATTTAAGTTTAATTCCCGAAAAAAATGTCGGTTTGTTTATTGCCTTTAATAAATATTCTCCCGTCGCACCCGGACAAATTGTGGAGCAATTTTTGAAGCGTTATTTTCCCGAGTCCAACGCCTCAGTTAACCCGGAAAAAATCGATTTAGGAGATGATATTCAACGGTTTGCCGGCACCTATCGAGATATTGAATATCCCCGGGATACCTTTGCCAAACTGACAGCACCCTTCGGACACGTTCACGTTAAGGTGAATGAAAATGGCACCTTAAGAATTGAAACCCCCGGTTTATTTTTCCCCGGAAAGGTTGTAGCAAAAGAGTTAATTCCCGTTGAACCCTTACTGTTTAAACGCGCCGATAGCGATGGATATTCGGCGTTTGGGGAAGATGAAGATGGAAAAATTACTTACCTTTTTAATCCCGTTGGAACAAAAATTGGTGCATTTGAAAAAATTGCTTTATCCGCCACAATTGTGTTTCAACTTTGGGCAATCGGAATTTGCGTGTTAATCTTTTTATCTGCGATTTTAGTCGGACTCCGAACCGTAATTAAAGGGAATCTTTCAGCCGCTTCTGGATTAGCAATGGCGGTAAGTTTATTGTACATTATCTTTTTAGTTGGTTTTGGTTTAGCCTTTTGGTTAATTGCACCCTGGAAACTGGCTTACGGTAAACCCGTCATCGTTCAAGCCTTGTTATTTATTCCGCCAATTTCAGCCATTTTATCGTTAGGTTTACCGTTTTTAACCCTCAAAGTTTGGCAAAGTAAAGAGTGGTCAAACTTAGGAAAATGGCACTACACTGTAACAACTTTGGCGGCTTTATTGTTTATTCCCATACTTTTGTATTGGAATGTGATGTCGCCGATAAGTTTCTAGCTTAAAACTTAGATGAATTGTAGAGGTGTCATTGACATCTCTATTTTTATTATTTACAATATAATTACCCATCAGTTATAATAAAATTAATTGCTTCCAATGGTGCTGTTATGACTCAGCTAAAAACTCAAGTTTTGACCGATATCTGGATTAATGCTACCTGGGAAGAATACCTTTTTGCTCTCGAAAACCCGGCTTATGAACAAGCCAGAGGTTATTACTTTAACGGACGTATGAGGTTAGAAATGTCTCCCCTTGGAAATCCCCATTCTCGCGATCATTTTATTGTAATTACGGCTATTTCTTTATTTGCAAGTCTTCGAGGTTTGGACTTAGATGGTCACGATAACTGCACTTATCGCAAAGTTGGCTATGAAGAAGCACAACCGGATGTTTCTTTTTATGTTGGTTCCAAAGCTGAAATTGTGCCTTGGGAAGCAACAATTATCGATCTTAATACCTATCCCGCACCAGATTTAGTGATAGAAGTTGCCTATTCTTCCCTATCAGATGATAAAGGAGAAAAACGTTTACTTTATGAATCTTTGGGAGTCGGAGAATATTGGATTATTGATGTAAAAGCCGCTCAAATTCTTGCCTTTAAAATTGAGAATCGAGGAAGTTATAGAATTGAACAGTCTCAAGTTTTCGCAGGTTTAGAAATTGCACTCTTAGAAGAAGCGTTACGCCGCAGTCGCCAAATGAATCACGGTAAAGTCAGCGCTTGGCTGCTGTCTCAGTTTCAAGCTTGAGGCGAGGGGAGACAAATTTCTGAAAAGGTTGTAAACTTTTATTAAAGTATAAGATTTTACGTTTAACAACCATGGCGACAAAACAAGGATTCGGAAAAACTCAAACTCCAGCCAAACCCTCCAAACGCACCGTTGAACGCAACAAAGCGGCGAAGGAATATGAGAAAATGAAGTCTGACGGCACCCCAGACTATGAGATTTATATTCGGGTTCAGGGACAGAAAAACTGGTATCCTGTTGGTGTCGTAGCAATCAAACGTTCGAGTCAGATTAATCAAGCGATTTTTGGAAGTCAAGAAGACTTGTTACAAGGTGCGTTTCGACTGTTCCCCCGTTTGCGGAAACACCAAAATCAACTCGAATTTGGCTATCGTCTCAAAGAATTTAAAGATGAACCCATTCAAGTCGCAGTTCCCCCTAAATCTCGTTCTAATGGTTTGCAAGCTGCAATTACATCCCTTAAAGATCGAGTTTCTTCCCTTCTAAAACAAGGTTAATTTCTGATGGGGTGGGTTAATTCCTACCTCATTTTTGATCTCCAACAATTAGAAATTAAAAGAATAGGAATTGAAGAATGGGACAGTTAGAACGTCTTGTATTAATGGCAGAGGATGAGTTAACTAACTATAGCACAGATGGTCGTAAAATTCAAAGATTGCGCCGCAAAATTGGGATATCTGTTCCCCTCGAAGAACAACGAAAAGTGAAAGCTGCGCTGTTAGAAGAAATGCCAACCGATCCGATCAGTAAGTTAATCGAAAAACAGCGTCAAACTGTTGCGCTACCGTTTTGGGGAATTGCTGGACTAGGTTTGTTATTTGGGATTTCCTTTATGCAACCTTTGGATTTAATTGCTACTATTGTCGGGGGATATGCAGCCATAAAAATTCAACAAATCGGTTGGAAGTTGGAAGCAAAACGGTTAGTCATTCAAACCTTAGAAGCGATTGAACAGGATATCCAAAAACCCGCTTCTACTGAAACTACTTCGGCTTAAAATATAAGGGTTGGGTTAGCCCGTGTTAATCCAATCTACAGTCAAGAAGTTATCAGAAATTTATCTATAAAAAACTTAGATATATAATTTATTTAACTCAAATAAACTCACAGAATAAATGTTAACTTCTAAACGAAAAATATGGTTGATTGGAGGAACCAGTGAAAGTGCAACTTTAGCAAATATAATCACTTCAGCCCAAATTCCGTGTATCGTTAGCGTAACGACGGATACTGCTAAAAACCTTTATCCTTCTGAATCTTTATTGTTTAAAATTTGGGTAGGAAAACTGAATAATATTCAAATTGATTCATTTATTCAACAGCAAAATGTTATCGCTATTTTAGATGCGTCTCATCCCTACGCCGTCGAAATCTCCAAGTTAGCGATCGCCACTTCTACACAATATCACATTCCTTATTTGCGATATGAGCGACTTCGTTATCAGGTAGAAAACTCTCAAACTATTCATTTAGACAGCTTTGAAACCCTGTTGACGGGAGATTATCTTACCCAACAACGGGTAATGTTAACTCTAGGATATCGTAATTTAGCCCGTTTTAAAAGTTGGCAAGAACGTTCGACTTTGTTTGTGCGAATACTTCCGTCTGAGATTTCATTAAAAGCCGCATTAGACGCAGGTTTTACTCCTAATCATATTATTGCATTGCGTCCGCCAATTTCACCTGAACTCGAAAAAGCACTTTGGAAACAGTGGAAGATTTCATTAGTTGTAACCAAAGCATCCGGTGTTGCGGGTGGAGAAGAAACCAAG
>CAZNCM010000074.1:0-4638 GCA_964571155.1 uncultured Lyngbya sp.
CAGAAAGTTCGGCTTTGGTATTGGCGAGTTCAAGCTGAATGGGTCGAACTTCAGCAGAGATTTTGGAAACCGCTGTCTCCGGATCTACAAAATTATACTTTTGTTGAAATTGTTGTTTTTCACTTTGTAAAATTTTAAATCTAGATTGTAAGCCGGGAAGTTGTTCATTAATAAAGTCAATGCCTTGATTAAGACTTTGAAGTCGTTCCTGACGACTATAATTGAGGTAAGTCTTAGAAACCGCATTGAGGACAGACATTATTTTTGTCGGATCTAAATCTTGATAGCTAACTTTAATAATCCTGGTCCCTTGCTCTTTACCATCTAAATCGTATTTAATTCGTTCAATTTCCAGTTTACTGACAATTGAAGATCTATTTAGGTCTGGATATTGCTGAAGAAGTTCTTCAAAGACGGGTTCCATCAGTTGTGGACTGCGAAGAACTCGAATTAAACTTTCGTAATCAACCAGACTATTTTCAACTTTGATTCTTTGAATATCTGTATTTTCAGATTGAGCCAGTAAATATTGTCTAGCGAACTGACCTTCTACCGTAACAGGTTCGATTAAAATCTGAAATCCTCCCCGATACTCCGGCTCAATTTTTCGAGATTTCAAGACCACAATGCTCCCAAAAAGTCCGCTTAAAATTATCCCCACAATAATCATAATTGGCGCTCGACGAAAAATGACTGTAAATAGCCAACCTAGATTTAATTTTTCTTCTTCTGTTTCTTCAGGTTGAGGTCTAGAATTGTCTGATAAGGGTTGAAATTGTTGGGAGTAGCGATGGGTAGAAAATCGTTGTTGAAAATCTCGTTCAGTATCCATAGGGGTTTCTCTAGATTTTTGGGCTAGCGACAATTGATAGAAAGATCAATGCTAATCATCATCAATAATATCGAGACTGTCTAATATGAGAAAAATGCGAGTGGGGATGACCAGTCCATTACCAATAGCATTAACCGGATGACTAATCGCAAGTCCCCAATCGGAAAAACGAGTGACACCGGATCGCTGAACTACAATGATGTCGTTTTCGCGGAGTAAGGGATTGGTCTGTTCATTTACGGTTTGAGAATAGTCAACTTCTATTTTACGTTGAGAAACACTGCCATCGGGGTTAAGGCGGATCAACTCGACGAATTTTTGATTGGCTCTACGGTTAATTCCCCCGGCGGCGAGCAGGGCTTGGTTTAAGGTGGTATCGATGGGAACTTCAAGCGCGACAGAATTTTGATTTCCAACTTCTCCAACCACGGTGACTTGGATTGAGGGGTTTGAGAAGCTGGCTTTTGCTAAAGAGGAGAGTTCACCCGGATTGACAGCCGTGACAGTGGGGATGATGATGGTATCTCCATCTTGCAAGAGTGGATCTTTATTGACATCTCCGGTTTGCAAAAGTTCCCAAAGGTTAACGGGGATGATTTGTTCGGTGTTATTTCGGGTAATTCGATGAATCTCGACTTGATGGACATTGGCTTGGGCGGTAATTCCTCCGGCTTCTCCCAGGGCAGAGGTAACGGTCGGACGCCCACCGAGTCGCAGTTCTGTTCGGGTTGAACCGCCAATTAAGACGTAAGTTCCTGGACGTTGAACAGCGCCAACAATGGTAACGTTGACCGGATTATCAAGCTCTGCCGCTAAGTTTGTATTGCTGAGTTGGCGAACTTCGGCGGGATTAACGTCGGTTGTACTTGGAATATAAATCGTGTCTCCGTCTCGCAGAGAAATATTTTCGCTAAAATTACCGTTTTCAAAAAAATCCCATAGGTTTATATTGATCATCTGCTCTGAACCCGAGGGTTGAGATCTGCGAAGTACAACTTGACGTACATCGGCCGCTATGGTCACTCCTCCGGCTTTCTTGATCGCATCTATAATTGTGGGGTATTGGAGTTCTGGTCTGCGAGATTCGGGATCGTATAACGACAGAGAATAAAATCCAGGACGGAAAACCTCTCCTGCAATTTCAATCCGCATTGGGCGAGCATCTAGCAGGTTGAGGGTGACGACAGGGCGCTTCAGAATAGAATTATATTGAGCAGAAATTTCCGCACGGGCCTGTTCAATCGTTAAACCTTGAACAACAATAGAACCCACGACGGGTAAATTGATGGTTCCATTAATGAGAACTTGAGTTTCTTTAACGCTGTATTCAGGGGCATCAAAAATATCTATAGAAAGCCGATCACCAGGACCGAGTACATAGGAAGTAACTGGGTTTTTGGTGAGAGGGAACCCAGAGGATACTATACAAGCTCAGATTGGCAATCCCTAGCGTCACTGAGATGAAATGGTGTTTCCAGAAACCAAATGACATACTTTGTGGGGGATTTTCGGGTTCAGACTAATTTTTTATTATGATTAAAATTATAACATTTTGCTAAAATTCAGGATTAATTCTAAATGCTTTGAATAGGGGGTAAGATGTTGAAGTCTTAACAAAAATTTAGAATTAACTTGAAAAATTTATAGCATTTTGAAGTCTAGGCTTGAGTTGATTGTAGATCCAAGGAGTTCAATCATTATTTTTGTTAGTCAACAATTAAGTTTAT
Source organism: uncultured Lyngbya sp. (assembly GCA_964571155.1). Taxonomy (GTDB): domain Bacteria; phylum Cyanobacteriota; class Cyanobacteriia; order Cyanobacteriales; family Microcoleaceae; genus Capilliphycus. The sequence goes on from CAZNCM010000074.1 coordinate 2,560, forward strand.
GAAGGATACAATTAAAAGTTTATTGTCAATGGTTCCATTATTTGCACTGGTGCCTCTAGCTTTTGGAATCATTGTTATTTTGATTGTTTTTCATTTGGCGGGTGAAAACCCAAAATTTGCTTTAACTTTAGAGAGAATCATTGTTTTTTATTTCTTCGTAATGATTCCTAATTTAACACCTTATCCTTTATACAATCTTCATCCTATCTATTTTACAACTCCTGACGTTCCTCCCCCTTGGAAAGTCATTCAAATTCTTCTATATGGAATTATATTTTTTATTTTAATCTCAAGATTTAGATACATTTTTAGAGCTATAATTGCGGTTTTCAAGGATATTGGATTAGGCTTATTATTATTTTTGATTGCTTGTTCTTTTCTGTGGTCTGCGACTCCTAATTTTACCTTAACTGCGAGCTTAAGTTTACTCGGGCCTAGTTTATTTGCTGCTTATATTGCTAAACAGTATAACTGGCAGGAACTCTCTTGGTTTATTCGATGGAGTACATCTACTTTAGCTTTTTTGAGCTTCTATTATGCCCAATTTAAACCAGACATTGGAGTCCATTCTAAAGGATGGATGGGAGTGACTGCTCACCCGAATATTCTTGCACCTATTTTAGCGATTAATATTGTTCTCTGGACTGCTCATGCGATCGCCAATCCTAAAGACACAAAAATTGCGGTCGTGACTATTTTGTTTTCTCTTTATGTCCGCCAACAAACCAATTCATCGACCAGTATTGTGGTTTTATTTTTATTGATGTGTTTATTAATGATTCTACAATTTTTTAAAAGTTTAAACTATCAGCAAGCGTTAACTGGGTTTATTTTGTTTTTAGTCGTTGCAATCGGTTTAACTATTGTTGTCAGCAGTAACTTTGAGTATATTATTGTTGATGTTCTCGGAAAAGATATGACGCTAACCGGACGAGTTCCGGTCTGGAATCTTGTCTTAGAAAAAGCAGTCTCTCAGCGTCCATTACTTGGTTTTGGATATTATGGATTTTGGCAAAAATCGAGAGGAGAGGATGATCCCTCTCGTTATATTATTACAGAAAATGGTTTTCGTCCTCGTCATGCTCATCAAGGTTTTTTAGATTTAGCGGTGGACTTGGGTTTAATTGGATTTAGTTTCTTTTTCCTGTCAATCTGTCGGTATATTGCCTTCGGGGTGAAATATTTAATTACTGATTCTAAGATTGAGTCTACTTTTCCTTTATTATTTTTGACATTTTTAATCATTTTAAACCTCTCAGAATCTTTTTTACTCAAACCCTCTCATGTTTGGGTTTACTATGTGATTAGTTCAGTTCGATTAAGTCTAGATACTGAAAAAAAATCTCTCTAAATTAGCGATTTAATCAATTTTATGAAGGTAAATTTTTTCGTATATCCCTGAATTATATGGGAAAATTTATCGGGTATAAGTTGTTGTTAATTTTGAGTGATAATAATCGTCTGATTCTGTAAAATATCTTAACATAAGAGGTCACGTAAAAGTCCAACTCTATTTATTCTATCTTAAGTTTAAAAGACAAGCAAACTCAAGACATCGTGATATAGTATTGATAGCAAAAGTAGCGGGATAAGAGGTATAACTTTGCCGGACTCCAAACCCAAAACTCCTGCTAGCACCAATCCAGAACGGTTCTTTCACACCGATCATCTCAAAGCCGATCTCAGAGGGCATTCGATTCGCGGAGGTGCGATTACAATTTTGGCTCAAATTAGCAAATTAATCATGCAATTTGGGTCGATTGTTGTGATTGCTCGACTGCTGGAACCCGAAGACTATGGCTTAATCGGAATGGTGACTGTCATTACAGGCTTTATTTCTATTTTTAAGGACTTAGGCTTGTCAATGGCTACTGTACAACGAGAACAAATTACTCACGCTCAAGTTAGTACCTTATTTTGGATTAACGTCGCAATTAGCGGTGCAATTATGGCACTGACTATGGCTTTAGCACCGGGTATTGCTTGGTTTTACGGCGACCCCCGTTTAATTGGAATTACATTAGCGTTAGCGAGTGGTTTTATTTTCGGAGGACTCACTGTTCAACATCAAGCGTTGCT
>CAZNCM010000074.1:4648-5318 GCA_964571155.1 uncultured Lyngbya sp.
AATGCGCTTGGGTGTATTGGCAATTATAGATATTGTCTCTATGATTACAAGTATTAGCATTGCCCTGACGTTAGCAATTTTAGGTAAGGGTTATTGGGCATTAGTCGCGATGCAACTTGTCATGGTAATTATTAATTGTATTGGCGTTTGGGTAAGTTGCGGTTGGCGTCCGGGGTGGCCAAAGTTTGACTCAGATGTGGCTCCAATGCTTGCTTTTGGAGGATGGAATACGGGTTTCACAGTTGTTAATTATTTTACTCGTAACCTCGATAATTTATTAATTGGGAAGTTTTGGGGTGCAGATCAATTGGGACTTTACGCCCAAGCTTACAAATTGTTGGTTTTACCTTTACAACAGATTAACTTTCCACTTTCAACAGTGGCTTTACCGGGTTTGTGCAGTGTACAATCTGATCCCGAACGATATCGATCTTACTATGGCAAAGCGATTGAATTAATGGTTATGCTGGGAATGCCTGTTTCCGTTTATATGGCTGTAGATGCTGATCGATTAATCATTAATTTATTGGGATCTCAATGGAGTGAGGCAGTCATTTTATTTCGAGTGCTTTCACCTGTTGCTTTTATTAGCACATTTAACGTTGCAACCGGATGGGTATTTATTTCTATGGGACGAGCAGATCGTCAATTTCGCTGGAATATATTTGCT
>CAZNCM010000074.1:5328-8622 GCA_964571155.1 uncultured Lyngbya sp.
GGGTGCGTTGGGAGTCGCCATTGCAGGTAGTATTACCTTCTGTGGTTTGCGTTATCCGGGTATTATTTATTGCTTTCAATCTTCTCCACTAACTCCAGATTTCTTGATGAAGATTTTATGGAAACCCGCAGTTGCTTCTTTCGGGGCGGGAGGACTCCTGTGGCTTGCTGATCAAGCGATATCTTGGAGTATTAATCCTTTTGTTGAAATTGCCCTTAATTGTGTATTTTATGCCTTCTGCTATCTGGTGTGTTGGTGTATTCTACCGAATGGCAAACAGACCTTAAAACAAGTATTGCAACTGCTCAAAGAGTTGCGAAATAAACCTAAAAAATAGGGTAAAAAAATGTCTAAAATTTATTCTTTTGTGCCGAACTTTATTCAACCGATATATCAGAAAATACGAGGTTTTCGTTATCAAGTTGAGGGAGAATTAAAAAAATTAACAACTTCAGTTCATCCCCATCCTATTCTAGTCTTAGGGAACCAAAAATCCGGAACTTCAGCCATTGCTGCTTTATTAGCAGAGAACACAGGGTTATCGGTGACAATTGATATCACTCAAGAAGTTAATCACCCTATTTATCATCATGTAATTTCAGGAAAGTTATCGTTTGATGAATATATTCAACGTCACAAAGTTTATTTTTCTAAAGCCATTATTAAAGAACCTAATCTAACGTTATTCTACAATCAATTGATTGACTATTTTCCTAACTCTCAATTTGTTTTTATTATTCGTGATCCGAGAGATAATATTAGAAGTATTTTAAATCGTTTACAGTTGCCTGGAAATCTCACTGAAATTCAACTTGAACAGAGGCAGATGATGAGTCAAGCTTGGCAATTAATTATCGATAATTTTGGTTTAAATTTACCCGGATCAAATTATATTGAAAAGATGGCTTATCGATGGGACTATATGGCTAATCTTTATTCAAACAACTCCGAAAAAATGATTTTAATTCGTTATGAAGATTTTCTTCAAGATAAAGTTAGTCAAATTGAAATACTTGCTCAAAAGTTAGGACTCAAGCCAATCAATGATATCTCTGACAAGGTTAATATTCAGTTTCAAGGACGAGGAGATAAAAATGTAAAATGGCAAGATTTCTTTGGAAAAGACAACTTAAACAAAATTGAACTAATTTGTACTGAAAATATGAAAAAAATTAATTACTTGATCTAACAAAAGATTAAATAGACACTTTTTTACAGGATAAAAAATATGAAAATTGCCTTTATCGTTGGAAGATTTCCTTCATTTTCTGAAACCTTTATTCTCAATCAAATTACAGGTTTAATTGATCGTGGACATCAAGTAGATATTTATGCAGATTATCCAAAGGAGCAAAATAAGTTTCACGCTGATATTGAAAAGTATCACTTACTTGAACAAACTTATTATAGACCCGAGTGGAGTCATCCTCGAACAAAAGCTCTATTCAAAGGTTTAGGATTATTTCTGGAAAATTTTCCTAAAGCTCCGCTGACTTTGTTGCGTTCCTTAAATATTTTTCAATATCGAAAAGAAGCTTTTTCCTTACGACTACTGTATGGAGCAATTCCAATCTTGAGCAAAAAACCTTATGATATTATTCACTGTCACTTTGGTCAATTTGGTAAAAGAGGGATAGCTCTCCGACAAATCGGAGCCATTCAGGGGAAGTTAATTACTTCATTTCATGGGGGTGATATTAACTCATCAGCTTGGTATTCTAGTGAAGGAACTTATCAAGAACTTTTTCACCTTGGTGATCAATTTACTGTGAATTCAAATTTTACGGCTGATCGAGTCATTGCGTTAGGGTGTCCACCTGATAAAATTGTTAAACTTCCGATGGGATTGAATTTATCTTTTTATCAGTTTAAAGCTCGTTATCTACAAGCCAATGAACCGGTTAAAATTATTACAGTCGCTCGATTAGTTGAAAAAAAAGGAATTGAATATTCAATTCAAGCTGTTGCTCAAGTTTTAAAACAATATCCTAACTTAATTTATCGCATTGTTGGCGATGGATTTTTACGAGAGTCTCTTGAACAACTCATTCAAAAACTGGATGTGTCTGAAAATGTTAAAATCTTGGGATGGATGACTCAAGAAGAAGTTCGTCAGCTCTATACAGACTCTCACATTTTTATTCTTTCCAGTGTGACTGCTACCGATGGAGACAAAGAAGGTCAAGGTTTAGTTTTACAAGAAGCTCAAGCAATGGGTTTACCTGTTTTGTCAACGATTCATAATGGAATTCCTGATGGAGTTTTAGATGGAAAATCAGGCTTTTTAGTTCCTGAAAAAGATATTGATGCTTTAGCCCAAAAATTAACCAATTTAATCAGAAATCCAGAAAAATGGTTAGAAATGGGTCAAGCCGGTCGAGCTTTTATAGAAGAAAACTATGATATTAATAAATTGAACGATCAACTGGTTAATATTTATTCTAAGTTAATCGTTAAAAATATTAAAACATAAATCCATCAATAAAGTTGACTCCCACTTAAAACTAACTAAAAAAAAGATTGATCTAAATTTGACATGAATAAGCCAGTAGTTTTTCTGATTTTTAACCGACCCGAATTAACAGCAAAAGTATTTGAAGTCATTCGTCAAGCCCAACCGCACTGCTTACTTGTTGTTGCAGATGGCCCTCGTTCTGACCGACCGGAAGAAGCTGAAAAATGTCAACAAACTCGCGCTATTATTAATCAAGTTGACTGGAATTGTGAGGTATTAACTAATTATTCTGATGTTAATTTAGGTTGTGCAAAGCGTGTTTCGAGTGGTTTAAACTGGGTATTTGAGAAAGTTGAGTCAGCGATTATTTTAGAAGATGACTGTCTACCTGATCCGACTTTTTTTGATTATTGTGAACAATTATTAGACTATTATCAACAAGATTCACGAGTGATGTCAATTGCTGGAACTAATTTCCAGTTTGGACATCAACGTAGTGAATACAGCTATTATTACTCCGGTTTCCATGACTGTTGGGGCTGGGCGACTTGGCGACGAGCTTGGCAATATTTTGACTTTGAGATGACGCTTTGGCCGACTTTTAGAGAGAGTAAATTTCTTCGGTATAAACTCTCAAATTCACGAGCTATTCAGTATTGGCAACGCCTTTTTCAAGCCACTTATGAAGGTCAAAAAGATAGTTGGTTTTATCGATGGTTATTTTCTTGTTGGATACAGAATGGTTTAGGAATTATGCCGAGTGTAAATTTAGTATCCAATCAAGGCTTTAGTTTATCAGCTTCTTCAAATACAACAGCCGAAGCTCAAAAGATTTCTTA
>CAZNCM010000074.1:8632-20174 GCA_964571155.1 uncultured Lyngbya sp.
GTCAGTAGAAACGATGAGTTTTCCCTTAAATCATCCTCCATTTATGGTACAAAATTGGGAAGCCGACTTTTATACTCAGGAAAGCCGTTTCTCACCCAGCCTTTTGAAACGATTTCAGCGCAAGTTAAACAATATTTTGATAAAATAGATTGAGGTTATTTTAAACTTTAAAATTAGGAGATTGATGATGCTACTCATCTGGATTCAAACTCTAAAGTCTGTCACTAAAAATCCTTTCACTGATTACTTATCTTATCTCGTAAATTGGTGGAAAAATAAACTCAAATATAAAAATTTAGATCAGGGATATTACTCAAAACTTCATAATACTAAAGTGGGAAATTATGTAAAATTATATGAAAATGTTATGATTTTAAACTCTGAGATTGGATCTTACACCTATATTTTATCAAATACTCGTATTTCTAGAGTAAGTATTGGTAATTTTTGTTGTATAGGAGCCAACTGTATTATTGGTTTTGGCATTCATCCCACAACAGAGTTTGTTTCAACTCATCCTATTTTTTACTCGACTTTAAAACAAAATGGAATCACCTTTTCTGATCAAGACTATTTTGAAGAACGACAAGAAATTAAAATTGGGAATGATGTTTGGATTGGAGCAAATGTGACGATTTTGGATGGGGTAAAAATTGGAGATGGTGCAGTTATTGCAGCCGGCGCAGTGGTTAATAAGGATGTTCCCGCTTATGCAATTGTTGGAGGAGTTCCTGCCAAACTGATTCGATATCGATTTGATGAAGAAACAATTAAATTTTTACTAACGTTTCAATGGTGGAGCAAAGATGAAGAATGGTTAAGACATAATTTTAAAGATTTTCACAAAATTAATACCTTAAAACAAAAGTATGCTACAACAGAGTCAGTGCATCCAAATGGCACAACATGAAAAAAATCCTACTCTCAGCTTATGCCTGTCAACCCAATAAAGGTTCAGAACTTGGTTTTGGGTGGAATTGGGCTTGGAACTTAGCACAATTAGGTCACGAAGTTTGGGTTTTAACTCGTTCTCATGCGGAAAGTCAAGCCGCTTGGGAAGACGTTTTAGCAACTCAACCTCAGCCCAACTTACACTTTGTTGCTGTTGATATTCCTAACTATTTTAAACCTTATCTCAAAGGAAAAATAGGAGTCTATCTACACTATTTTATTTGGCAAAGACAGGCTTATACTGTTGCTTTAGAACTCGATAAAAAGCACAATTTTGATCTTATTCATCATGTAACTTGGGGGAGTTTAACGGCAGGTTCTTGGCTTTGGCGTCTCAATAAACCCTTTATATTTGGACCCGTTGGAGGAGGGCAAATTGCACCACCAGCTTTCAAAAGTTACTTTTTAGATCAATGGCAAAGTGAAGCATTTCGTTCTTTTGCAAATACTCAATTACTCCCTTTGAATTTAATCGCTCGTCAAACGGTTAGTCATGCCGATTTGATCTTAGTTACCAATCAAGAGACAGGACATTTAGCTAAACATTTAGGAGCATCTTGGGTAGAATTATTTTTAGATACTGGATTAGAAGAAAACTTTTTTCCTAGTCATCTTCACAATCGACATCAAACTCAGCCTTTAAAACTACTTTGGGTGGGTCGTTTATTTCATCGAAAAGGATTACTTTTAGCTCTAGAAGCTGTCTCAAAAGTAAACTCAGAAATCCCGATTCACCTCACAATTGTAGGTGGAGGTTCTCTGAGTCAATATATCCCACAATGGTTAGAAAAATTAAAAATTGAAAGTAAAGTAGAAGTGAAAGGTCAAATTCCTTGGACAGAAGTTAAACAGGAATATTTAAACAACGACGTATTTTTATTTACCAGCTTAAGAGATTCTTTTGGCTCACAATTAATGGAAGCAATGGCTTATGCTTTACCTCTGATTGTTCTTAACCATCAAGGTGCCGGAGATTTAGTTCCAGATACAGCCGGAATTAAAGTTCCTGTCACAAAACCGAGTGAAACTGTAGCCGCATTTGCTTTAGCAATTGAATCGATGTTTCAACATCCTCAAAAACGACAGGAAATGGGTCAACAAGGTTATGAGTTTGCTCAACAGCAACTCTGGTCAAAAAAGGCAATTGATCTAGAGAACTACTATGATCGTATACTTGATTTTAAAAAGGATTAGATTAGACAAATATTAACTGATTTAGAGAGAAGTTAAACCATGTATATTAACTCATCAAGTTCAACAAAAACTGATCAAAAACTAATAATTTGGAATTTAGTTTTAACTGGGCACTATGCTAACTATCTTCAATACTTAATTGAACACCTCTCTAAAAATAATATTCAAGAGCAGATTTATGTCGTAGTTTTTGAAGAATTTATTGATAAACATCAAGAGGTGGTTAGTTTAGCCTCAAAACTCCTAAATAACAAATTAGAATTTATAACCATCAAACCCGAAGAAAAAGCAAATTTAAAGTCAACTCAGTCTAAAATTGGGCGTTTTATCCGAGATTTTCAGGAATTTCGGTTATTCTGTCGATATGCAAAATCTTTATCAGCAACTCATGGTTTGATGATGATCGCTGATCGTTATCTATTACCCATAGCTTTAGAAGGTTATAAATTACCTTGTCCTCTATCTGGAATTTATTATAGACCCTCATTTCACTATTCTCAGTTTTCTCATTATCAATCCACCTCAAAAGAACGAATTCAACATTTACGAGAAAAGATAATTCTGAGTCGTGTTATGCGACAATCAAAAGTGAAAAGTTTATTTGTACTTGATCCATTTGTTGTCAATGATTTGAATCAAAATCGAAATTGTGCAACCGCTGTCTATATGCCTGATCCGGTAAAAACTTATAATTTATCTGAATTAGATCTCAAAAAATTTACACAAACTTTTGATCTCGATATTCAGCAAAAAAAGTTTTTATTATTAGGAAGTTTGGGAGAGCGTCGAGGAATTTATCAGCTTCTAGATGCAATCTCTCTGCTTCCTGATCATCTGTGTCAAAAGTTATGTTTAATTTTGGTTGGACAAATTATTCCGAACGATCAAGATACCGTCAAAGCTAAAATTACACAACTTTCTCAAACAAAACCAGCAAAGATTATCTGTAACTTTGAGTTTATTTCTGAACAAGATGTTCATCGTTATTTTCATGGAGCAGATGTGATTTTATCTCCTCATCAAAAACATATTGGAATGAGCGGAACGCTAGTCTTAGCAGCCGCCACTCAAAAACCTATTCTCAGTTCAAACTATGGTTTAATGGGAAAACTTGTTCAACACTATAATTTGGGTTTAACGGTTGACTCCACAAAACCCGAGGAAATTGCTCAGGGTTTAACTCGATTTTTACAAGAACCTGAAACTGTATTATGCGATCACAGTCAAATGAAAAAGTTTGCTGAACAAAATTCAGCCGATGAATTTGCTCGTGTAATTTTTAATCATATTTAGTTGAGTCAATTTCTGATGAAACACGTTTTAATTGTTCAAACTCTCGTTAAACAATATCGGGTTTCCTTCTTTGAAAAGCTCTATCAAGCTCTTGATTTAGAAGGAATAAAACTAACAGTTGCTTACGGAGATCCAACTCAAAAAGAATTACAAAAGTCAGATAATGTTGAATTAAATTCAGAAGTTGGACTGAAAGTTAAAAACTATTGGTTTTTTAAAGATAAAATATTGTATCAACCTTTGTGGAAAGAAATTAAACAATCAGATTTAATCATTGTTGACCAAGCGAGTCGCCATATTATCAATTATATTTTGTTAGTTTTATCCGCTTTTAAACTCAAAAAAGTTGCTTTTTGGGGTCACGGTTGGGATCGACAAGCAGAACAGGCAAACTTTCAAGAATGGGTCAAACTAAAAGTTATTAACCGTGTTGATTGGTGGTTTGCTTATACCGAAGGAACTGCTCAATATTTAAGAGAGCATCATGTTCCTCAAAATACAATTACAGTGGTTCAAAACTCTATAGATACTCAAGAATTTCAACACGATCTTCAAAGTATTACAAGTAATGAAACTGCTGAGATAAAAGATCAATATCATCTCAAAGACCAAGATAAAATAGGATTATTTTGTGGAGGATTGTATTCTAATAAACATTGGAAATTCTTAATTGAATCCGCACAAATAATTCAGAAAGAAATTCCTAATTTTAAACTATTTATTCTTGGAGATGGGCCAGATCGCGAACAACTTGAAAACAAAGTGAGTCCGTATTCTTGGATTTATTATGTTGGTTCTCAGTTTGATCGACAAAAAGCACTTTACTTTAGTTTAGCAGATGTTTTTTTAATTCCAGGTTTAGTCGGTTTAGCTATTTTAGATGCTTTTGTAGCGGGACTTCCTGTGATTACAACTGACTTACCCATTCATAGTCCTGAAATCGAATATCTCAATTCAGGTCTTAATGGTTTAATCACAGAACATAGCTTAGAACAGTACGCTCAGGCTGTTACAAATGTTATGAGAGATGATGATTTTTATCTACAATTAAAATCAGGTGCTTTGATAGCAGCAAAACAATATACAATAGAAAAAATGGTTTATAACTTTAAGACTGGAATTGTCAAATGTTTAAGTCATTAATCTTTAATTCAATATTTGATCTAAATTTTAAACAAGATAGAGGATAGTATATGCACATACTTATTTCTGCATTAAGTCGGTTTACTCAACCCACGGGTTTATGTCGAGGTGCGGCTAATTTAGCCAAATGTTTGGCGGCTTCCGAACAAGTTGAACAGATTACATTCGTGTTAGGAACTTGGCAAAGACGATATTTTGAAGAAGATTTTCAGCTAAATTTTGAGAAAATTAAACTTTTAGAAATTAACATAAAAAATAGTTCTTTAAAGCGCAACGTTTGGTTTATGTTCAAGCTGCCAAAATTGGTAAAAGAACTGCAACCGGATCTGGCTCACTTTTCTTTTCCAATTCCCTTTCTTAACCTGTTATTTTCTGTTCCTGTCGTTTCCACAATTCATGATTTTTATCCCTATGAAAAACCCGAGAATTTTGGATTTCCAAATTATTTATTTAATCAACTATTTACTTACATGGCAATTCAAAATAGTGATGGAATTGTCTGTGTTTCCCAAGACACTTTAGACCGACTTAAATACTATTTTCCGAAAGTTTATGCCCAAGGTAATAGTCGTGTTGTTTATAATTATGTTGACTTTGAAAAAACTCAACCTAAACTTCCACATCAGCTTAATCTAGAAACAACTCCTTTTATCTTAAGTGTGGCTCAACATCGGAAAAATAAAAATTTAGATTTATTAATTGCAGCTTACGCTAAACTCATAGAACAACACAAAATTGATCCATCGACTCAACTTATTTTTATTGGGAGTACAGGCCCAGAAACAGGAAACTTAATTGAACTAATTCATAAAAAATCACTTGCGGATCGGGTTTTTCTAACTTCATCAATTGATGACGAACAGTTGTGCTGGCTCTATCAACATTGTGATTTGATGGTTTGTCCTTCCTCAACAGAAGGATTCTGCTTACCCCTGGCAGAGGCTCTCTATTTTTCGGCTCGTGTGGTTTGTTCTGATATCCCTATTTTTCGAGAAGTTGGGGCTTCTGACTGCTTCTATTTTGACTTAAAAAATAATCCCGTTCAAAACCTTTCTGAAGCGATTGTAGATGCTTTAAAACACTCTGATTCTCAACTTAAAACAGAGCCGTTTCGTTTTTCAAAAACTACCGCAATGAAACAATATTTGGAGTTTTATTCAACTTTAAAATAAAACAATAACAATAAATAGGGCTGGTTCAAAAAAGAGAGGCTGTAGCAGTATTTCAACTCAACTACAAACCTCTCAAACAACGACATCGCTGGAAATTATTCCATCACTTCAAAAGATTGAACTTCCAACACCGGGCCAATCATAGCCATCGTCATTACATCCTCTCGAACTTCACCATTAACCTCAACTTTTAAGCCTTTCTTTTTGAGGTCAGAGGGTGCATCTTTCAGTTCGTAGGTTTTGTTCTCCGTCACCAACGCCCAAGTGCCAGTCCCAAAACCTTTGTGTTCAATTTTGCCTTGAACTTTCATGTTTATACCGTCCTTGTTTCAGCTTTCAGAGCGAGAGTTGCCAACCCTAAACAGAGTAAAGCATTAACTCCGAGGAAACCTTGGGCTAGTATTCCTGAACCCAATCCCCAAACCGCAGGAGAAATAACCGCCGAAACGGTTAAACAACTAGCCACCCCAATGGTTGTACCAATGGCAATCCATTTCCAAGTCGAATGTCCGAGGAACAAGACCACTAAAATCGCCGGAATTAACACACTGGCAAAAATCGGGTTTAACACACTATTGCCTGCGATCGCATTTCCGAGTTCTGGCACCGAACTTCCCATCATTCGCATCGGCCATTGAGGAAGGTCAAAGATATAGAATCCTCGCAGGAAAAACAAACCACTACTCCCGGCAACCAACCCACTCATCATGGAAAAACTCCATTGGAAGGGGAAATAATTTCGCAGGAACCAAGCCAAAAGATAGGAACCCACAACCATACCAAGTTTGGGTAACAACGCCACCGCGCCGCCATCAATCCAAAACCGGGGATTGAGATAACCACTATCGCGCAACCAGCGGAAGAAGTCCCGGAAAGTAATCTGTCCTTTCAAAGCCAGTTGTACAGCATTTCCCGCATCCACATGACCCGCCCCAAAATGGTTAAGCGGATCTTCAGTCACTTTGCGGGCAGATTCTTTGAGAATACGGGTAATATCTTCAGGCTCAGTGATACCCGAGGCTTTCACCAAAGCAGCAATTGCCGCAACGTGGGGGGATGCCATACTTGTTCCCTGGAAAGCTGCAAACGTCGATCCCCCGGTTTCGGGATCAATCGTTTCTTGGAGAATACCGCCTGCTGTATTTTCACCAACCGTTAATCCACCGGGGGCTGCAATATCAACTCCGGCACCAAAGTTAGAATAAGGCGTTTTGTTGCCTGTGGGGTCTAAAGCAGCTACTCCAATCACTTTGGGATAACGGGCCGGATATCCCGCCGAATTTTGTCCAGAGTTCCCCGCAGCAGCGACAATTACAACCCCTTTGTTGTAAGCGTAATCAATTGCCTCTTGCATTAACTGGCTTTCACCGCCACCGCCGAGACTCATGTTAATCACGTCAGCCCCGTTATCGGCCGCAAATTTAATCGCTTCAGCAATATCAGCAATTGTACCGCCACCGCCTGCACTCAGGACTTTTAACGGCATGATTTTCGCGTTATAAGCGACTCCAGCCACACCGTAACCGTTATTGGTCGATTGGGCAACGGTTCCAGCAACGTGGGTACCATGACCGTTGTCGTCGGAGGCTTCAGCGCGATCGTTGACAAAATCGTAGCCACTGACAAATTCTGTATCCTTGAGATCCGGAACTTGACTGACTCCGGTATCAATTACAGCAACAGTTACCCCTTCACCGTGGGTTTCATTCCAAGCCGTTTCTACGTTGATACTGCGGAGATTCCACTGTTGGCCGTAAAACGGATCATTCGGAACGCTGCTACTGAAAAAAGAATCGCTGGAAATATTCTTTTTGGGGGGAACAGCATCATACAGAACACCGTTGTCAAACTTCGCGCTATAGTTAGCGGAGTAGATATAGTTGGGTTCAATGTATTCTGTATTGTTACCTAGAGATTTTCTCAAGGATTTGAGCAGTTGTTTGTCACCTCGAACAATATAAATATTGTCTTCGGGCGAAAATTCGCTATTGAGATAGGGAATCACTTGATATTTTTGAGCGATCGCCTGAATTTGATTGGTAATCGATTGTTGCCCAATCTCTTCGCGAAAGTCTAGTACAATCGAATCATATGTGCCTTGGGCAGCCAGACCGGAAAAACCAGATACGGCCCAGCCTAGCCCAATTAAGAATAAGCACAGCAGAAAAAATCTTTTCATCATCATTCGTCGGTGCGTTGTGGGTTATTCGTCGAAGGAGTCCCAGACAAATAACGTAGTTCTCCCATTGTATCTACCTGATGTGAGAAGCGAATGAGGATTGAGTGCCAATTTAGTCAGGGTCAGCTATGGAACGAGGTTTATTTTGGCTTCCGCTACTAATTGTTTTCTTTTGGTTAGCCTGGTCAGGTTGGAACGAATACAACAAGGTTGAAGCCTATCGGGAATGGGCCAAAGGGTTCGAGAGGACTAAATATGATATCTATGCGGTATTGGGTTTAAAAGGGACTGAACTGACTTGGGGAAAACCCACTCGGACCGGGCCGACTAATTTACAAACCCTGTCGTTGGAAGATATACAATCGATTTGGCTAGTGGTTGATAATCATGCGGTTGATTTAGACTCTCCGCCTGAAAATGGTAAAGAGATCGAGTTAGAATTTCAGTTGAAACAAGAGGCCACTCCCATTCGGGTTCCGTTTACAGAAGTTCCTCTGGCTGCCCAATGGGGTAAATTTCTCCATCAACAACTTGAAAAAGTTGAAACTTCTTAAAGTAGTTATCAAAAAATAACACCAAATTCAAAAGCCCCCTTCCGATTTATCACTGGAAGAAGGCTTTCGTATATTATCCTGGCATCGAGCTATTTTCCCAGGCAGCTACCCACCAAGTATCTTCGCCGTGTCAACGTTTCACATCCGAGTTCGAGATGGATCGGTGTGGTTCCATCGAGCCATAGACACCAGAAAAGCTTTAAAATACTTTCTTAGGTCTGTTGCGCTTTGGGTTTTGCTTTTCCCCTCGCACAATCATTTAATATAGAGCCTTTTTTAAAACTTGTCAACCCTTGTTCAGAAAAATGTTTCTTCTTCGTTGTTGCGATGCACGCGCAGTGCGGGTGTTGGGTGATAACGCAGACTGTCGGGTGGATCAGAGCAAAGATAAGTCGTTAGATCTTCATGTTGACAACCTGATCCACCTTTATTGACTAATAAATGATATGGGTTTCTACTCTATTAATGATAATGATCGCAAAAATTCAAGCAACCTTTTTAAAACGGCTAAAAAAGATGGAAGTGATTTCATCGAATGTGCCGATTTCTGCTTCGGAACCCACTTGAATGCAATTTGCAGGTATCTTTAAAAACGATGTCGATTTTGCCTAAAATATGGAATCAATTCGCGCCGAACCTAC
Source organism: uncultured Lyngbya sp. (assembly GCA_964571155.1). GTDB lineage: Bacteria > Cyanobacteriota > Cyanobacteriia > Cyanobacteriales > Microcoleaceae > Capilliphycus. The sequence continues at coordinate 17,760 of CAZNCM010000074.1, forward strand.
CTCAGACGATGAATCAGAAATCGATCTTAAAAATTGGACACTGTAATTTAAACGGCGAGAAATTGTTGAATCACCTCTTGGGAAAGATCTCGCGTTTCTCCAGACGCAACAATTCCCCCTTTTTGCATCGCATAATAATGATCAGCTTGGCGAACAAAATGCAAATGCTGTTCAACCAACAACACCGAAATTCCCGTCTGTTCAATAATTCGCCGCACCGCAGATTCTATTTCTAAAATAATAGACGGTTGAATTCCCTCCGTCGGTTCATCTAATAACAATAACTTCGGCTTTCCCATCAACGCCCTCGCGATCGCCAACTGTTGCTGTTGTCCCCCGCTTAAATCTCCCCCCATGCGCCCCAACATCGTTTTTAACACGGGAAATAACTCAAAAATCTCATCGGGAATGACTTTCTTTGACTTCCCCGGAAGTGCTTCCAAACCCAACAGCAAATTCTCCTTAACCGTCACCCTCGGAATAATTTCTCGCCCTTGAGGAACGTAACCAATTCCCAATCTAGCGCGGCGATCCGTTGATAATGTTGTAATCGATTCTTCGCCAAATTTAACCAATCCAGATCGCGCCGATAACAACCCCATAATAGTCTTTAACAGCGTCGTTTTTCCAACCCCGTTTCGCCCAATTAAACAGACCATTTTACCAACGGGAACACTTAAATCAACATCCCGCAAAATATGACTTTCTCCGTAATAAACATTCAACCCCGACACCTGTAACATTAACTCCGATGTAGTTTTTGGGGGCTTTATTTCTACCGTCATGCTGCTTCCTCCTCCTGCTGTCCCAAATACACTTCAATCACGCGGCGATTGTTTTGTACCTCGTCCATTGTTCCCTCACAAAGTAGCGAACCTTGGTGCAAAACGCTAACCCTGCGGGCGATTTGACGAACAAATTCCATATCATGTTCAATCACAATAATAGAATGACTCTCCGCCAACGCCAACAGCAAATTACCCACATTTTCCGTTTCTTCATCGGTTAACCCCGCGACAGGTTCATCAACTAATAATAAATCGGGAGACTGCGCCACCAACATCCCAATTTCTAGGCGCTGTTTTTCACCGTGAGATAATAAAGCGGCTTTTAATTCTACTTTTGGTGTTAAACCAATCGTTTCTAATAATCCCGCAACGGTTAAGCGATCGCCGTGAGTTGGTTTTTTAAATAAGGTTTGAAATACGCCTTTTTGACGGTTACAAGCCAAATCCAAATTTTCCCCAACGGTTAGATTTAGATAAACCCGAGGCGTTTGAAATTTCCGCCCAATTCCCAACCGGGCGATTTCATGTTCTTTGCGATCGCGCAAATTTCGCCCTTTGAACCGCACGGTTCCTTCTGTGGGTTGAACCTTCCCGGTAATAGTATCTAAAAAGGTCGTTTTTCCCGCACCGTTTGGGCCGATAACCACCCGCAATTCCCCCGTTTCCAAGCTAAAATTGAGGTCGTTTAATGCCTTAAACCCGTCAAAACTAACCGTCAGATTTTCGATTTCTAAAATTCGTTCGTTCATCAGTATTCAGAAAAAAAAAGATATAATTTTTGATCCCCCTAAATCCCCCATACCAACCTACTGGCGTGGCACAGCTAAAATTGTGGAATAGATTTTATCATTGAATCGGGCGCAAGTCTTTGCGCCCCTACAGTTTCCGGGCGTAATTCTAATTCATCTTGCTAAGGTGTGCCACGCCACTACTAATCAGCAATTTTTCAACGGTTAGGATGTCCGAAAGCTCCCCATCCCGTATCAAAAGACAAAAAATCGTCTGCGTTTGAGAAGGCTCTCGCTGGATTGACAACCCCGCGATCGCGCACCGATCAGCCGCCTTTAATCAGGAGGGAGCAACGCCATCCTAGCGGTAAACTATTTTTACAGCCACCTGGCTAAAAACTATTACGCTACCCTTACAGTTATCCTTCCTGTCCTGAGAAGACCCTCGCTTGAGCGCGATGGGATGAATCAGGACATTCTTGCTCTTGGATGTAGACCTTAAGCCTTTCTATTGTAACGCCACCGCAGCTAGAGACAAAATAAGAACCCGTCCATAAAACCCTTTTCTTGTAAACAGAAGTTAACATGGGTTCAAATTCTCGCCACATCGTATTAGATGATGTGGCTTTTAAATTGGCAATCAGGTTGCTCAATTAAATTGAAGAACTTCTGACTCCCAACTACTCGCTACAGACTCGAACACCTCTGACAACCTTACTAACATCTCTTTCGTGAACACACTTTTGCGGTATTTGGACACAAATACGATATGTACAGTGAGGTTGTATACAGCTCTGCGAGTCCTTTTGTATGTTGTTTCTGGATGCATTGACAATAGACGACTAAAATGATACTGTTAAAATAACACATCGACGGGTCGAGACGATGCTAGTTTACGA
>CAZNCM010000075.1:0-13027 GCA_964571155.1 uncultured Lyngbya sp.
GCATAGGCAGCAGCTTAACAGATTTCTCATCTGAGCAAATAAATTGTTCCTATTTTACAGTTTGGTGCTATAATAGTGAAACAGATAAAAACGGGCGATTAGCTCAGTGGTAGAGCGCCTGCCTTACAAGCAGGACGTCACTGGTTCAAATCCAGTATCGCCCATACTTTAAAACCTTGTTCCTGTCTAGGCTCTAGCCTTTATCTTGTACCGAATCTGTACCGTCTATATTTCTATGGGTACAAGATTTGTACAAGAGCGACTTCTCGAAGAGTACCCCTCAGAGGTTTTATCGTTCCCCCAAGCCCGCACCGTAGATAAATCTCCCCTAAGACAGAACTTTAGGAAGATGCAAAAGGATAGAGTGAGATTAGCTTCATACGCATAGTTCGAGGGGATCAGGCTAGCTTGCGTTTCTGATCCCCATTTTTAAGGGATCTTGGTTTCTCTTTTGCACTTAGCGGTCTGGTTCTCTATATGCTTTGTTAACAATGTACACTCACTAATGCTCTGTCATCTTAACAAATTAGTCTGATCGAACCTTAAAAACCTTGTAATCTCACTCTGATAAAGATTATAGCGTTTTTTTCAGGGGTTTTATCCGATCGCTGGCAATTCTCGTGATTTAACAAACTAGGTATTATTTCCCCTTTGTTCTACTTTTTACAGAATTAATTTAGGGCAACCAACGAGGATTAAACCCAAAAAAGGGTAATTCTTCGGGCTTGATTTCGGCTTGAGTTGGATCGGATAATATTTCTAGGGGAAGTATCCACAACCGACTGGTAATAATTGCATCACCGCCTTCGCTTCGAGGTGAAGTCTCAGATTGCCGTGAATCTTTCTGATTTTTAATCACCGTTTGATCGAACAGCAACGCTAAACCATCCGGTGACAAACTCATATTAATCTCTTGTTGATTGGGCAAAATCACCAACGGCGCCAACTCACCGGTTTTAATATCAATTACGGCAATATAAGGCTGTTCTTGATATTCTTCCTGTTCATCAATCAGTTCAGTTAACAGACAAAATAACAACTGATTACTCGGATCAAACTGAGCATTCAAAATATTACCAAAAGGAGGAGTACGATAAAGTTCTCGTTCTTCTCCTTGATTATTCACTAAAAATAGCGATCGCGTACCATCAAGGTTAAACTTCACCATCACTGCTGCTGAACCGTCATTGGTAAAGCCGAGAACTTGACCATATCGCGGTAAAAATTCTAACGGTTCCGATCCCGGTTCTAGCGGTAAAATTGTGGTTAAATCAGGCCCTTGAGCAATCAGCAGCGATTTACTATCGGGTCCAATTAAAAAGTCACCGCCTTCGGTTTTTAAAGCTTTCGCCGCTTCCCCCGACTCAATAATCCAGGGGCCAAAGTCGGCGGGATTGTCTTTTTTCACGCGCTGAACGACAATCATTTTACCATTGGGAGACAAGTCAAATTTGAGATTTCGATACTTTTGGTTTCTCCGGGGGGTTTGGGGCGTTTGGCTTTTTGGTGTTGGGGAGAATTGAGATTAATTCCTGTCGTCACCGTATAGAGTTGTGACTCAAATTGTCCTCGCATTTGATCTTCGCGAGAAATCGCTGAAAATAAAATTTGATCGCCATCAGGATAGGGTTCAAACTCCAAAACCACCAACTCAGGTGGTGTTAATGCGATCGGTTGAGGGCTTTCTTGAGACAGGTTCACCAACATCAACCGCCCTTCTTGATCTCCTGTCACTCCAATATAGGCAAAAGCCCGATCACGGGTACGAAAATATCCGGTAAACGGTTCAATTACCCGCCCTTGATTTCCGGCGTACAATTGATCGCGAGCATCCTGCAACTGCACGCTAAAAGGGGTTCCGTAGGGTGCAGGTTCCACTAAAGTATAAGCCATCCGTCGCCCCGCCCAACTAATTTTACCGGGAAGGGGCGGATCAATTCGCAGATTTCGCTCGACACTTTCGCGATTCATCGGACGATTGAAGGTGAGAATAAATCCGGTATCAAAAGCGCCAATATTCTTATTATTCCAGCTAAATTCTCGGACTCTGGGTGTGGTGCGATCGCCGGTGAGTAACATCATTCCAATCAGCACTGTTAACACGATCATCAGAGCGGTGGCGACTCGATCCACAGGTTGACTGTTTTTGAGCCAAGCTTGAGTTTTAGTCTGGAATTGCATCATCAAAGTTTTTCGCTGAAAGGGTCTGTGCAGACAGATATTTTCCCTTTACTACATTATCATGTTCGAGCTAAACTTGGCAGAAAAAATTTTAGTCAAATTTTAGATTTATTTCCCGGATGGAGTCTTAAACTAAAAAGAGGATTAGGGTCTATACAACACATGACACGTCTTTTTTCTGTTCCAGATTATCGTCAACTTCTCCACAAATATCCCGAAGCTATCGCTGCTGTGAGTTGTGCAGTATTGGTGATTTTAGGTTGGCTGAGTTTAAACTTCGCTTCGGTGGGTATTGCTTTATTTTTGTTAACCGTTGCTTATGTGATTGGCGGTTATGAAAGCACCAAGGAAGGATTAACAACTCTGTTTAAAGAACATCAGCTTGATGTTGATTTGTTGATGATGGTTGCCGCTTTGGGTGCGGCTAGTTTAGGCTTGTGGCAACAGGATTATACTTTAATTATTGATGGGGCAATTTTAATCCTGATTTTTGCGATTAGCGGCGCTTTAGAAAGTTTTGCCATGCAGCGCACCGAACGCAATATTCGCCGTTTAATGGCGGTTGCACCCGATACCGCCCGCACCCTTCGCAAGGGTCAAGCACAGGATTTACACCAAAACCTGGTTTCTGACTCTCACTCCCAAGAAACCGAATTTATAAATAACTCCTCCGAAAATTTTGAAGAAGTTGAAATTCCCATTCATCAATTACAAATTGACGATATTATAATTGTCCGACCTGGTGAATTAATTCCCACCGATGCGATCATTCTAGAAGGTCATAGTAGTCTCAATCAAGCTTCAATTACCGGGGAATCGATTCCCGTTGAAAAAAGTATCGGTGATGAAGTATTTGCAGGGACATTAAATGGTCACGGGGCGTTACGCTTGCGAGTTCATCTACCCCCAGAAAGTAGTCTGATTCAACGAGTAATTCGTTTAGTTGAACAAGCCCAAACTGAAGCCCCTCCTTCTCAACAGTTTATCGAAAAATTTGAACGGGGTTATGCCCAAGTTATTGTAATTACCGGAATTTTACTCGCTATTATTCCGCCTTGGTTTTTGGGGTGGAATTGGGAAACGACCATTTATCGGGCTTTAATCTTTTTAGTGGTGGCTTCTCCCTGTGCCTTAATGGCGGCAATTATGCCCACGTTACTGTCTGGAATTGCCAACGGTGCGCGTCAGGGTATTCTGTTTAAAAATGGGGCGCAACTCGAAAAAATTGGCACCCTAAAAGCCATTGCTTTTGATAAAACCGGAACCTTAACCACCGGAAAATTACAAGTTGTTAAAATTGTTCCCACTTCCGGGAATTCTCCCGAAAAAGTTCTGCAACTGGCTGCGGCTTTGGAAGCGGTTTCAGAACATCCCATCGGAGAAGCGATCGCCGTCGCTGCTTCTGATAAAAACCTCAAACTTTTAACCGCAAAAACGGTACAAGCCAAAGCCGGTTTAGGAATTGTTGGGTTTGTGGAAAATCAAGCGGTAATTGTCGGAAAATCGAGCTTTGTTGCGGCTGAAATCTCCCAAGACAATCAACAATTACAAGCCGAAACTACCCGCCTCGAAAACGAAGGAAAAACGGTGATTTGGGTGGCTCAATCTCAAGAAATTTTGGGTTTAATTGCGGTTGCCGATACCGTCCGTTCCGAAGCAAAACCAGTAATTGAACGGTTAAAAACAATGGGCGTTAAACAGATTGTCATGTTAACCGGAGACAACCAACGCACGGCAGAGAGTGTCGCCCAATCTTTGGGAATTACAGGGGTTTACGCCAATCTATTACCCGAAGATAAATTAACCGTAATTCGCCAGTTAAAACAGCAATATCAAACGGTGGCGATGATTGGGGATGGAATTAACGATGCCCCCGCTTTAGCCCTAGCAACGGTGGGAATTGCCATGGGCGGCGCCGGAACCGATGTGGCGTTAGAAACGGCAGATATTATCTTAATGGCGAATCGTTTAGATAAGTTACCGGAAGCGATTCGTTTGGGGAGTCGTTCAAATCGAATTGTTCGCCAAAATATTGTGTTTGCTTTATCTTTTATTGGTCTGCTTTTAATTGCTAATTTTGCCGGACAAATTAACCTTCCTTTGGGCGTAATTGGACATGAAGGATCGACAGTGTTAGTCACCTTAAGCGGTTTACGCTTATTAAAATAGAAAAGTAGGGTAATTTCTAAATTACCCCTATGAGTTATTACCTAAAAGCTGAAACCTGTTCACTGGTAACTGTCTAAGCTTGTTGCCAAAGTTCTTTAACTTTTCCCGGAAGCCAACTGCCAATTTCTTCTATACGTTCTTCTGAAAGTTCTTCTTTTGTCGCTGAAAATACTGCTGTTACCGCCTGTTCGCGATCAACATTTTTCGGAAGTCCGCCTTCATTTGCGACTCGAAATAAGAAGCGATCCGCATCAATTTTAAAAATACCAGGCCCTTGCCAGGGTGGACGAACCCGGCTTAAAAAGCCTACAATAGGATTGGTATCTTTCCACAGTTCAGCAACTTCCATCTGAAGTGATTTTTCTTTCGTCGGCACCGCTTCTTTATGCAGTTCAGATTCTACGCGATCGGCGGCTTCTGTGGTCATTAAATCCCGCATCACCCGGAAGACAACCTCAGTAAAATCTCTCGCATCGTAGAGATCCGCCATCCCGCTTTTTTTCATCACCTTTTCAAGAAAAGAACGATGTTCATCGGCGATAACAGTTCTTCTATCTTCAACTTCCGTCGGGTCAACCTCGGGTAAGTCTTTATTTTTTATTTCATCTGGCATTATTAATTCCTTTTCTTATGATCATTTTCATTGCCTAAGTCTAGTAGAAGATTCGGCAATTTGTTCTCATCCTGAAGTTAGAGATTTTAACTATCAAAGGATAGAGATTTAGTGAGAATGCAAAAAAGCCTCGAAGGTTTCTCTGTCCGGAAGTGAAGGTTGCGCCCCAGGTTTTGTTGTTGCTAACGCTCCCGCCGCCGTTCCCCAAATCACCGCTTCTCTTAAGGATAAACCCCGTTCAAATGCTGCCGCCATCGCCCCATTAAACGCATCTCCCGCTGCAACAGTATCAACGGTTTTAACCGGAAAAGCTTCTACTCGAAAATGTTCGGCTTTATTCAGACAAAAAACGCCTCTCGCTCCTAATTTTAAGACCACCGTTTTTACGCCTCGATTAATAAAAAATTCGGTGGCTTTTATCCAGTTTTCTTCCTTGGATAAATCAAATCCAGTTAATTGCTTGGCTTCGGTTTCATTGGGTGTGATAATATCCACAAGAGCGTAAAGTTCATCCGGTAAACTTTCTGGGGCGGGGGCGGGATCTAAAATGACTTTCACGCCTGCTTTTTTGGCTTCTTTCGCGGCGGCGATAATCGCAGGTAAAGGGACTTCTAATTGTAACAATAATGCGCGACAATGAGAGAGTAAATTCTTCAGTCGATCAACATCTGAACCTTCCACTTGACCGTTCGCGCCGGGAATAATAATAATTGTATTTTCACTGTTTTGATCAACTGCAATCATTGCCACACCCGAACCGATTTGAGAATCTACTTTTACCCCTTCGGTTTGTACTCCGGTTTCGTTGAGATGGGCTAGAAGTTCCTGACCAAAACTATCTTCTCCGACTCGCCCCACCAAATAAGTTAACGCCCCTAAACGGGCGGCGGCGACCGCTTGGTTGGCTCCTTTTCCACCGGGGGCGGTAAAAAAATGATGCCCTTGTAGGGTTTCTCCAGGACTCGGTAAACGGGGAGTTTGAACCACTAAGTCCATGTTAATACTCCCAAAAACAATTAAACTCATTAGAGATTGGATTTAACTTTTGTTGCTCAAAACGTTGGTGAAGATGATATCATAACTTTAATCTCAAATCATCTAACTCAATCAGGAATTTCATTGTGCAAGTTTATTTGGCAGGCCCCGATGTCTTTTTGCCCGACCCGTTAAAAATGGCAAAAGCGAAGAAAGAGATTTGTCAAAAGTATGGGCTTGAGGGCGTATTTCCGTTTGATTCGAGTTTGGATTTAACAGATTTAAAACCTCGGGAAGCTGCTATTGAAATTTATAAGTGTAATCTTAATTTAATGAATCATTGTGATTTGATCATTGCTAATATGACCCCTTTTCGGAGTCCGAGTTTAGATGCAGGTACGGCGTTTGAAATCGGATATATGACCGCGCTGGGGAAGCCGATTTTTGGGTATAGTAATGATGGGCAACTTTACGGTGAACGAGTGACGAATAAAGCCTCAGAAACTCTCGATAATCGGGGAATGTTTATTGAACAGTTTGAGATGATGGAGAATTTAATGTTAGAAGGGTCGATTCTTCAAAGTGGAGGAAGTGTTGTTTATGAAACCGTAGAACCCCAACACTATTATACAGAATTGCGGGTTTTTGAGAAAGTCGTTAAAATTGCCGCCCAAAAACTCCTGAAATTAAAATGAATCAACCCTTATCTTTACCCAAAATCATACTCGATACCGACCCAGGTGGCGATGATGCCTTTGCTTTTTTGTGGTTAATGAGTTTAGTTAAAAAAGGATTGGCTGAACTTTTAGCGGTGACTTCGGTTGAGGGGAATGTGAATGCAAAACTCACCTTTACCAACGCTTGTAAACTCCTCCAACTCAACAATTTTTCGGACATCGAAGTTGGACGAGGCGTGATTAAAACCCAAAAAGAAGTTGATGATGCCGCCCACATTCACGGGAATGATGGTTTAGGAAATTTAGCCCAGACTTTACCTTCTCCGCAACAGTCCTATGAAAAGGCTAGGTATTCTGATGATATTTTAATCGAAAAATTAACCGCATTTCCTGGAGAAATTACCATCATTGCCCTCGCCCCTTTAACCAATTTAGCCGCCGCCGAAACAAAATCCCCCGGTATATTAAAACAAGCCAAAGAAATCATCATTATGGGCGGTGCCTTTAACGTTGCGGGAAATGTTACCCCAGAAGCCGAGTTTAATATTGCTTACAGTCCTGAAGCTGCCGAAATTGTATTTAACAGTAGCAATCATCTAGTTATTTTACCCCTTGATGTGACGCGATCGCTCATTTTTCAGCCCGAAATGGCGGAAAGTATTTCGGAAGTTAACCCGGAAAGTGACATCACTCAGTTTATCATTGCCCTAACAAAAGCGATGACTCAAACCTCCCTTTCACACCGAGAAACTCGAGGAATAGAAGGATTTTTAGTCCATGATGCTGTTACCTTAGCCTATTTATTTTATCCCGAAACCTTACAATTTTGTCGCGCCCGAGTTGAAGTCGAAGTTGTGGGCAAATTAACTCAAGGCAAAACAATCTTTGATCGTCGTCATCATGCTAAAATAGAAGCCAATGCTTGGGTTGCTCAACAGGTGAATTCGGCTGATTTATTTGCCGCTTTCGTAGAAGATTTAAAAAGTTTAGTCAAATCAGACCCTTAAGCAGAAACCACCTGATTTCGCCCTTGATGTTTGGCTTGATACAAGGCTTCATCCGCCCTTTTAATCACTTCTTCTGGGCTAGACCCCTGTTGAGGAAAACAAGCCACCCCAAACGAAGCTGTGATTTGTCCTAAATCTTTACCTTGATAAGAGAGTTGAAGCTGTCGAATTCCTTGACACAATTCTTCTGCCTTTGCTTTAACCTTTTCTAGGGAGATTTCCGGTAAAATAATTGTCATCTCCTCCCCCCCGTAGCGACAGGCGATATCTGACAGGCGAACTTGATGCTGTAGAAACTGGGCGACCTTCTGCAACACCACATCTCCCGCCTCATGGCCGAAGTTATCATTAAATTGCTTGAAATGATCAATATCAACCATAATCACCCCTAACGGTTGACCCGAACGTTGGGAACGCTGAAATTCTCGCACTAAAAACTCTTTCAAATAGCGACGGTTAAACAATCCCGTCAAGGCGTCGCGAATACTTTGATTGCGTAATTCTTCGCGCAATTGTAAATTAGATAAACCCAAAGAAATCTGTTCCGCTACTGTTTGGGCTAACTGTTGTTGACCTTTACTCAAACCTTCTACTTGTTGAGTCCGCAGATAAAATAATCCAAACGCTTGTCCTTGAACAAGAGTTGGGATACAAATAGAAGCCGTCGGTAAGGGATGACAATCAACATGAGTACAAAATAAACCCGGTTGACTCCCCTGAGCGAGATGAATTTGTCCCCGTCGCAGCGCCCAACACTCATCAAAAGCGAGATTCAATTCACTAGCGGCTAACTCTCCAAATGTGGCAATTGACTCAACTTGATTAGCATTTTGATTACTCAATAATATCGTCCCCGCACAACTTGGAAAAAGCAGTTTGAGAAACTCAGAAATCGGCCCAAAAGCTTCTTCAAGCGTATGACAAGCTTGCAAAAACTCAATCATATCATTCATAATAGCCGATTCTCGGTGACGCTGTTCCAACTCTTTCACCGATTGTTCTAACTGTTGGTTGACTTCAGCCAGGTGAAGATTAACCTGTTGTAAAGCCAGTTCTGCTTGTTTCTGTTCGGTGATATTCTGAGAAACAATCATCCCTAAAATCACCTCACCTTCTTCATTTCTAATCGGCACCGACCTACTTAAATAGGTTTGATCTTGGTATTGAACTTCCTCGACTCGTTCATTTCCTGCTAACGCGGTTTGATACAACGGTTCAGTTGAAGTATAGATTTCCGTCGATAACACCTCCGACAACCGATGACCTTCCAAGGCTTCTCGACACAGGTGAAGATGAGCAAGTCCTTGACCATCGGCAACTAAATACCGTAAATCTCGATCAAATAAAAAGATAGTTCCATTGGGGAAATTATGGGCAATCGTGCGATAAAGTTGTTCGCTGGTGCGTAAATTTTCCTGAACTTGTTTGAGGATAGTAATATCACTAAAAGTAGAGATAACGTGTTGAACTTTTTGGTCTTCTGTAAGTTGGGGTTCGGCGCTGACAAGAATCCAGAGTAACTCTCTTTCCTCTCCCGTTTTTGCAGAAGGGCGATGAATCCCCATCAATACATCTTTTACGGCTTGACGAGTGACAATCGCTTGGGGAACGGGATGATCTCGATAGGGAAAAGGAGAACCATCTTCACGAATAATTTCCCACTCAGAAGACAGAGAGATTCTACCTAAAAGTTCGACTTCACTTAAACCCAACAATTTACACGCCTTGGGATTACATAATAAAATTTCTCCTTGAGAACCATGCAGCATCACCCCAACACTCAGATTCCGAATTAAGGTACTAAACCGTTCTTCACTCTGTCGGAGTGCGACTTCAACTTGTTTACGTTCGGTAATATCAAGCATCACCCCCTGCAACAAAATCGGAGTCCCGTCTTCATCCCGAATCACCACCGCCGAATCCTGCACCCATAATACATCCTGATTGCGGGTTAACAGGCGATATTGATCGCCAAATGGATGATCGTGAGGGGGAAGGTTAGATAACCGATTGCTCATCTGTTGGCGGTCTTCAGGATGCAAACGTTGCGACCACAGTTGCGGGTTGCTCATCCATTCATCGGCAGTATACCCTAACATTTGTTCAATTCGGGGACTAATATAAAGGGGCATACTCGTTTCCCCAACGGTTATCGTGTAAACGGCGGCCGGCATTTGTTCAACGAGAGCGCGATACCGGGATTCTGAGGCGCACAACGCTTCTTCGGCGAGTTTTTGCTCGGTTACGTCTATAGCCACCCCAAACAGGCGAATAACTTGCCCTTGTTCGTTTTTTCGGACTTCTCCTTGGGTATTGAGATAACGCAGTTCTCCATCGGGACGGATGAGGCGGTATTCAATATCAAAGTATTCTCCCATCGTCAGGCTGCGGTCTAAAACCTGTTGGTGATGTTCTTGATCTTCGGGGTGAATCATTTCCACCAGTTCCTCAAAGCTGGGTTCGCCCAGGGAGACTTCCAAACCGAAAATGTGAAACATCTCCTCAGACCAGGTAATTTGTCGGGTGAGGATATCAAAGTTCCAATTGCCAATATGAGCAATGCGTTGAGATTCTAATAGGTTTTGGGTGGTGTGACGGAGGGCTTCTTCTGTGTGTTTGCGTTCGGTGATATCCTCAACAACATAGCAGCATCGAGGACGGGTAAAGTTGCCGGGAACCGCACAGACAGTTGCTGAGAACCAATGTTCTTTAATGGGGGTTTTGTGGGTATATTCAAATTGAGCAGGTTTCTGAGTTTGTTCTGTTTCGCGGCAATGTTTGAGCCAGAGTTGAATCAGGTTTTCAGCCATTCCTAACCGACGACAGCTTTGATTTTTCATTTGCTGTTCATTACAGCCAAATAACTTTCTCGTTGCTGGATTATCCCAAAGATGATAGATATCATCATCGACGAATTCAATCACACCCATCATTAAGGTCGTATTTTCACATAAATTACTGAGAATAGCTTCTCTTTCGGTTAGGGTGGTTTCTATTTGTTTACGTTCGCTAATTTCTATTAAAGATCCGATCAATTCTATCGGGTTTCCCGCTTCATCTCGAATCAGTTTGGCTTCATCCCGCATCCAGCGATAATCACCGTCTTGATGACGGAAACGATATTCACAGCGAGAGTAACCTTTTTCTAAGATTTGCTCCCGTTCGACCGCGATTAAGGTTTTGTCGTCGGCATGAATATGATTCCAAAAATTATGATGGCTGAGAAAATTCTCGGATTGATACCCTAAGATTGTCTGAATATTTTCACTAATAAATGTCGTTTTATAGCTTTTATAATGACAACTGTAAATGATTGCCGGACTTAAACAGAGTAGAAACTTTAATCTTTCTTTTTCCCATTTTTTCTCAATTTCTTGGCTTCTATATTTAGCAATTTCTTGGGTTAATTTTTCAGTCCGTTGATGCACTTGATGTTCAAATTCTTCGGTGAGGTGACGATAGTTTTCTTCCTCTTTTTTGAGGGCGTTTTCGATTTGACGACAAGGCGTAATATCTTCTCCCGTTAAAATCACAGATTCCACTTGACCGGCTTCGTTGAATAGGGTACGATTAGAATGGGAGATCATGCGCGCCTGTAAGCCCTTAGTCTGCCAAAAAAGTTCCTGTTGAGACGGGAAGCTAGAAGTGGGTAAAGTTTGAAAGTAGGTTTTGAATTGCTGTTGTTGGTGAGGGGACAGAAAGATTTCCCAAAACACTTGATTTTGTACTTCTGCAAACGAATACCCGGTTAGCACTTCACACGCTTGATTAAACCGCACAATTCGCCCTTGCCTATCGAGGACAACCACTAAACTACTAATCGTTTCGACAATCGCAGCATTGAGGTCTTGTTCTGGCATCAAATTCACTGAAACGCACTGTTGAGGTTGGCGAGTCAGACGTTCAACTCGTTGACTTTGTAACTGCCTCACCTGCTGTTGCAGCATTTGAATAACAGTATACATCTCCATCGGATCAAGCGCGTGTAAAATGCTCGTCTGGGTGACAATTCCACTGATTACCCCGGTTTCAGTTCCCACAACTAAATGATGAACTTGCTGTTGCTGCATTTGTTGATGGGCTTCCCAAAGATTATCATCAGGATGGAGCAGTTTTAAAGGCTGATCCATGATCCGATCAACTCGGGTGCGGTCATCTAACCCCAACGCTTGAAACTGTACCATGTCCCCTTCGGTGATCATGCCTAAAGGCTGAAGTTGATTGTTCGCGATTTTTTCGGCAATCACAATACAACTTATTCGATATTGGGCGAGTTGTTGGGTGACTTGTTTAACAGTTACGTTTGGGGAAGCATAAATCACTTCTGGACTCATCACCTCCTCGACTCGCCTTAACTGAAGTAAGTCTAAAGGTATTAAGCAACTGCGAAGGCTTTCTAAGGTGACTAACCCCTCCACTTGTTGATAATCCGATACAATGGGAAGATGGCGAATCCGATGCAGACGCAAAAAATTAATTGCCGTAAATAGATTGTGAAATTGCGATCGCTTCAGCGTGATCGGAGGCGTTGTCATGATCGAAGCAACGCTGACTGGATTATCAACTATTCCTGTGGCTATGCAGCGGACAAGATCTCGTTGGGTTACTATCCCCACCAGACGAGAGTCCTCCATAACCAACACTCGTCCATCTTGGATTAAATTATCAGTCGAAATTCGATGAGGGATGGGCAATGAACAAGACTGTCTCACCTGAGACATCAAAGCAATCACTTCGCACAGCGGGGTTTGCGGAGAAACCGTTAATGGGTTAGGGTTAATCGCCGCATCCAGACAAGAATCAAATCGGGATAAACTGCTGGCAGGCATAATAAGTCAGTCGAGGGTTATAGAGTTTGAGTCTATCTAAATATTGATCATAGTTTCGCTCAACCCAACCTAACAGTCTTTTCGCCTTTTTCATCCCTAATCTATTGTTGCATCTTTTTCGTCTGATGTTGGATGAAAATAATTATAGATGTGTTGAGCTAATTTTAATCCAATTCCGGGAACTTCAGTGATTTGTTCGGGGGTGGCGATACGAAGATAATCGATAGACCGAAAATGAGCAAGGAGTTGTTTTTGACGGTGATGTCCTAAACCGGGAATTTCATCTAAACGGGATCGTTTTAGGCGTTGAGAACGTTTGTGGCGATGGAAACTGACTGCAAACCGATGAGCTTCATCTCGTAGGCGTCGTAACAGTTGAACTCCGGGTTGGGTGAGTCTGACTCCGACTTCGGTAGCGACTTGTCGAACACGCTGTTCGAGTTGATCGGTTTTCCAAGGCGAAATTCGGGAAAATTCTTTAACGGTGGCGTGACGTTGCAGTAGTTTGGTAGACTTTAGTCGGCCATCGGGTTTGTTGGTTGTTGTCAGTAACAGGGTTGTGGTTTCTGGAATGAC
>CAZNCM010000075.1:13079-13306 GCA_964571155.1 uncultured Lyngbya sp.
TTCCCAGGCCAAACGGCGGGGTCATTGCTTGATTTAGGCCGGAAATAACAGGATTTGCCGAATCGGGTAGAATTTTGTCAAAATTGAATGTAGACCAGCTAGGATCGAGAATGGACTCGCGCAGAGCATCTACAGCTTTGGCAAGAGAAAATTCATCATCTCCCCAGTAGAGGTAAACTGGCATTGGTGACGGTTTCTGAACAAGAGGCGAAAAAGATTGGACGATA
>CAZNCM010000075.1:13316-18777 GCA_964571155.1 uncultured Lyngbya sp.
TTATAATTCTCAGTTAGACCACGTTCAGGAGTCTCCTAAGTATAAACGACTTCCGGACGGCCAACGACAAGCGGTTCCTTTTCCGGGTTATACCATCATTGCACCTCCGGCTCCTGATGATCCAGACAATCGCGGTTTTTATGACGATCTGCAAGCTTGTCAGCAACAACTCGCTGAAAAATTAGATCCCCAATGGTGGGTGCCGGTGCCACCGGATAGCTTACACTTGACGTTGGCTGATTTGATCTGGAATGATGCTTATCGGGATGCTTGTCAAGACCCTGAGTTTGAACACAAGTTACAAGGGGCGATCGCTGAATCTTTTTCCGCTTTTAAAGGGAATTTAATTGATCAGCCCATTCGTTGGCAAGTTCTGGGAATGATCGTGATGACTCGTGCTATTGGTGTGTGTTTAGCACCCCGAGATGAAGCGTCCTACGAGGAAATTTTACAATTTCGGCGGGCAATTTATCAAAACCCGAGTTTTATGGCTTTGGGTATTGAACAGCAATACCATTTTACTGCTCATATTACCTTTGGGTATTTTGACACGATTCCATCGGATTTGGATCGAAATCATCTCAATACGGTTTTGTCGGATTTTAATCATCAATGGATAGACTCACCGCAAGAACTTGTCATCAAACGGGCTGAACTTCGCAAATTTGATGATATGACGAACTATTATCGGCAGGAACATTGGCCTGTTTTGGAGTTTTGAAGGTTTGTCTATTTGAGTCTGATGAGAGTTGTTGATTTATTTGCCGGGTGTGGAGGTTTATCACTCGGCTTACAACAGGCTGGCTTTAATGTTGTCGCCGCTTTTGACAATTGGGAAAGTGCGATGAAAGTTTATCAAAAAAACTTCGCTCATCCGATTTTCGCCTGCGATCTTCAGGAGGTTCAAACTGCGGTGAATTTAATCAAAGCTTTTACCCCTAATATAATTGTGGGTGGGCCTCCTTGTCAAGATTTTTCCAGTGCGGGAAAGCGAGATGAAAATTTAGGACGGGGTGATTTGACTCTCGCCTTTACTGATATTATTACAACAGTTAAACCCCAATGGTTTATCCTTGAAAATGTAGAATTATTTAAAAAAAGTCGTCAATATACTCAAGCAAAAGTATTATTTAAACAGTCGGGTTATGGACTCAATGAAAAGGTTTTTGATGCGAGTTTATGTGGAGTTCCTCAAAAAAGAAAGCGGTTTTTTTGGGTGGGAGAACTGAACGGAAAAGATCATCGTTTATCGAGTTATTTTGAATCAAAATTATCCTCAAAACCAACAACGGTTCGAGATTATTTGGGCGATAAATTGGGATTAGAATATTATTACAGACATCCCAGAAGTTATCAACGTCGAGGAATATTTAGTATCGACGAACCCAGTCCAACTATCAGAGGGGTTAACCGTCCTATTCCGAAAACTTATCAAAAACATCCCAAAGATCCGGTAGAAATTACCCCAAATATTCGCCCGTTAACTACTCTAGAAAGAAGCTATATTCAGACTTTCCCCGAATCTTTTATTTTTGAGGGGTCTAAAACCGATCTTGAACAAATGATCGGAAATGCTGTTCCGGTTAAATTGGCGGAATTTGTGGGAAAATGTATGATTGAGTCTATAAAGGAAGAAGTGATTCATTTTCAAAAAATAGAATCGGTTAAACGAGAGTATAAAGTTAATCTATAATTGTTAAAATCACCGTCAAACCAGTCAAGATGCTATATCAGGAGAGAGGAAAATTATTATTCAAGTCAGAAGCGTTACTGGAAGAAGTGACATGGATACATTTAGAATCTTTACTCAAATTAGAAAAGTTTAAAAAACAATATTTTATTAACAAGCAAAATCGAACTGATATCCTCGGAATTACATCTCAGAGACAGCTTTCTATTCTGGAACTCAAAAAAGCAGGTAGCAAAGGATGTATCGATCAACTTGTTCGATATCGTAATCACTTAAAACAAGAAATTCATCAATTTTCAGACTCCTTAAAAATCGACAGTAGCAAAGACTTTATTCTGATTGCAATTGCTTCCAAATTTTCCAGTAATGCTGTAGAATATGCAAAGCAAACAATTCCCAACTGTATGTTAATTACTTATGAAGTTATCAAAAGCATAAACGGAGAATATTTTTTAAAGTTCGATCAGATCAATGGAGACTTTCATTCTAAAGTTCAAATTGAGATTGTTGAAGATTCTCTCTTTGATTCTTTACCTTCATTTATTCAAGGCTACTTATTAGCCAACCCAGACAAACGAGAACCCGTTTTAAAAATTATTGATAAAATATTATCTTATCATCCCGATCTAAGTTATGAAACGTCTATTACATATAATTTCAATGGTGCTTTCAAAGAGATGATATTTGCTAAGTACAATAAACAAGGTGAAATTTTATATGATAAAAGATGTGCTTCTTTAGATTATAAGATAACTAAAGATGGAACAGAAGAAAAGTTAGATTTGTCTGTTTATTTACCAACGGTTGACTTTTATCCTCGTCAACCTTTTCCCAAATGTTGGAAGAAGAATATTTCTTCTGTTAGCGTCGAGACTGATGACTTTATTAATGTTACCAGAATTTGGGACTGGAATACAGAAATTTGTCAAAGAACTGATTTTCCCTTAAAATATCCTTTCAAAACACCCGAGATAGATACAGTTTATAATAACTTTGAAGATTACTATATTAATTATCGCAAGTATATGAAATCTCGAAAACAATTAAGATCCGTTGATTTATCAGATTTTAAGTCAGTAGAAGGGATTATACAGATGACATTAGAAGATTGGTCGGTTCGCTAAACCAGTAAGAAATCAAATGAGAGGGTAACAATAAAGCTATGATTCAACAACTCGACGGAACAATCACTCAAAAATCCTTTGAAATTATTGATAGGGAAATAGGCGAACATCAGTTTACAAACAGCGAATATGCGATCGTTCGTAGAGCCATTCACGCCACCGCAGACTTTGAACTCGCCCAACTGATTTGCTTTAGTCCGGGTGCAATTGAGCAGGGAATTACCAGCATAGCTAATCGTAAACCTATTATTACAGATGTTGGCATGGTAAAGCAAGGCATCGCCGGAATGATCGCCAAAACCTTTCAAAACCCCCTAATTTGCGCCATTGAACACGCTTCAACTCCCCTTCCCGGAAAAACTCGCACGGAAACGGGACTGTTGAAGGTTGCAGAAGAATTTCCGGATGGAATTTTTGTGATTGGTAATGCTCCCACCGCTTTATTATCGTTGTGTTCACAGGTGAGTCAAGGTTTGGTTAAACCTTCGTTAATTATTGGTGTTCCTGTGGGGTTTGTTTCTGTTGTAGAATCAAAAAAGGTACTGGCTCAAACTCCTGTCCCCCAAATTAGAATAGAAGGGCGAAAAGGGGGATCTCCTGTTGCTGCGGCGATTTTAAATGCTTTAATGGTGTTAGCGTTTTGTAATGGATAAGTCAATGCTTGTTTTTTGGGGTTTATGGTTTTGAAAACGGATATGGTAACGGATGGCTAGTGAGATAAATTGACGATACAGGTTGTTGGAATTGGTTTGGATGGAGAAGCAGGACTAAGCGAGTCTGTGCGAAAAATTGTTGATCAAGCAACAGTTTTAGTGGGAAGCGATCGCCATCTTCGTTATTTTCCTGATCATCGAGCTTCTCGAATAATACTACAAGATTTAACCGAAACTTTAGTTGAAATTAAACAATATTTACTCGCTTTTGAAACAAATACGCAGAATGTCGATCCTTTAGTTGTTGTGTTGGTATCGGGTGATCCGTTATTCTTTGGGTTAGGACGGTTATTATTAGCAAAATTTCCCCCAGAACAATTGACCTTTCATCCTCATATTAGTTCAATTCAATTAGCATTTAATCGGGTAAAAGTTCCTTGGCAGGATGCTCAGATTATTAGTACACATGGACGTTCTTTTGATCAACTGACTCAAGCCCTACAACAAGGAGCAGAAAAAATTGCTATTCTCACAGATACTACTTATCATACCCCAAATGCGATCGCTTGTCTACTATCTTCTCTGGATTTAGCAACCGCTTATCAGTTTTGGGTTTGTGAAAATTTAGGGGGATTAGATGAGCGAGTTCAACAATGGTCATTTACAGCTATTTCGACTCAGAAATTCGCGCCGTTAAATGTGGTTGTGTTGTTAAAAGAGTCTAGTGTTTCTCGGAGTTTAGATTTATCTCAAGTTCCCTTTTTAGGAATACCAGACTCTTTATTTTGTAGTTTTAGCGATCGCCCGGGGCTAATGACCAAACGAGAAGTGAGAACATTAATCTTAGGAGAATTAGCATTACAACCGGAGCAAATTATTTGGGATATTGGGGCGGGAACGGGTTCAGTGTCGATAGAAATTGCACGTTTATTTCCGAGTTCTACGCTATATTCAGTCGAAAAAACAGCCGTTGGAACCGCATTAATTGAGCAGAATAGAGAACGATTTAAAACTCATAATGTGATTTCAATTCATGGGGAAGCACCTGCTATTTTGCATCGTTTACGCGCCCCTCACCGAATTTTTATTGGCGGAAGTGGAGGAAACTTAGAGGAAATTTTAGGGTTATCAAGTCTACGACTCATTTCAGGAGGAGTCATTGTCTTAGCTTTGGCGACATTAGAACATTTGAATTTAGCACTCAGTTGGTTAGAAGAACGAATTAGAGTTGAACCCACTTGGCGCTATCAGTTGTTACAAGTTCAGTTATCCCGTTCAGTTCCGATTAGTAATTTAACTCGATTTTCCCCTTTAAATCCGGTGACGATTATCACTATTCATCATGTCCCTAATCTTTAAAGATTTATGATGTTTTATAATGAGGTTGCAATTGCACAATTACGACCTTTATTTTTAGCTTTATAAAGGGCTTCATCAGCAACTCGAATTAAAGTTTTTGGGGAAAGTTCGAGATGAGGAATGGTACTGGAAACGCCTAAACTCACGGTTACAGAAGAATCTACAGTAGATTTAGCATGAATAATTTTGAGCTTTTTAACTTCTTTACGAATTAAATTTGCAACTTTTAAACCTCCAATTAATGTAGTTTTAGGTAAAATAATCACAAATTCTTCCCCACCATAACGAGCAACTAAATCCGCCGGACGTCGTGCTGCTTTGGAAATCGCTTGAGCAACTTCTTTTAAACAATGATCGCCAGCTGGATGTCCGTAAAAATCATTATAAAGTTTGAAACAATCGACATCACATAAAATCAGGGATAAAGGTTGTTTTTCACGAGCAAGTCGTTTCCATTCTCGCTCTAAATATTCATCAAAATAACGACGATTAGCAATTTGAGTCAGACTATCAATTTTAGCTAAACGTTCCAATTCGACATAGGCATCTCTGAGGGCTTCTTCGGCTTTTTTATGTACCATTAACGCCCCCAATTGATTGGCAACTCCGGTCACTAATTCGATCACATGATCGTC
>CAZNCM010000075.1:18787-19841 GCA_964571155.1 uncultured Lyngbya sp.
AGACCGCCAAAATGCGACCGCTAAAAATAATCGGTACTGCAAAAGCTGCTTTTAATCCTATCTTTTTAGCCATTTTAAAGCGAACAAATATTTCCTCAGATTCTAAGGAAATATCCTCAATCCATTCAGAGTTTTGAGAGAACCATACTCGCCCAACTAATCCCGCATTGGAAGCAAACTCTAACTTCATACTATACCTTTGAAATTCTTTGATTAACCCATCTGTACAACAATGAATTTGACTAGCTTTGTAAACGATGACAGAATCTTTCGGAATCCAAGCTTCTCCATAGTCCCAATCAATCACCTGACAAACTTCAGCCAGGGTCACTTCCAAAGCGGTTTCAAAATCCCAGGCTTCACTTACCGCTAGAGTCATTTTTAATAAAAGCTGAATTTCTATCTCTGCTTTTTGGCGCTCACGAATTTCTTTTTTTAGCTGTTGATTTTGTTTGATTAAAAGCTGTTTTTGTCGCTGAATTGTTAATTGATTTTCTACTCGTGCTAACACTTCATCCGATTGAAAAGGTTTAGTAATGTAGTCATTTCCTCCAAGTTTAAAGCCTTTTATTTTATCAAAAGTGGTTTCAAGCACACTAATAAAAATCACAGGAATTTCACAAGTTTCGGGGTTAGCCTTGAGTTGACGACAAACCTCATAGCCGCTCATATCAGGCATTTTGATATCTAAAAGAATGAGATCGGGTAAATTGACTTTAACGGTTTCTAATGCAATCGATCCGCTGCGGGCTTTTCTAACTTGATATCCTCTCTGGCTGAGTAAAGTTGATAGCATTCGGAGATTATTAAGATGATCATCAATGACCAAAATATTTACTGAATCTTCAGACATATTTTTGTTAAATTTATACTAAACAGTAAAGCTCTATTATTAATATTTTCTCAAACAATCTCGTTTTCTTCTCACAAAACAGAATATTAACAGCTTGCTGACCCAGTTTGATGAATTTTGCCTACTTTACCATTGAGGGATGATCATGGCTGCGATTTTCTCTACAATGTTAAGTAAGATTAAGATATCATTCAAACACTG
>CAZNCM010000075.1:19891-20115 GCA_964571155.1 uncultured Lyngbya sp.
TAACAAAAAAGTGGCGATGCCGAAGCCAGAAGATGCTCTACCGGGACGTTCGCAACCGATGCCAGTACCGGAAAATCACTTCGTCAATGGCAACCCTCTACAACCTCCCTATCCCGAAAATATGGAAAAGGCAATGTTTGGGATGGGTTGCTTCTGGGGTGCTGAACGCAAATTTTGGCAGCAACCGGGGATTTATATCACGGCTGTCGGTTATGCGGCTGGAT
>CAZNCM010000076.1:0-8714 GCA_964571155.1 uncultured Lyngbya sp.
AGGTGATTGCGTTTGAAATGGGAGCAGTCGATTATGTCACGAAACCGTTTCAGTTTCAAGAAGTTTTATCCCGCGTTAAAACTCACATCACAATTCAACATCAACGAAAACTATTAATACAGCAAAAAGCTCGGCTAGAAGAAGAAGTTCGCGCTCATAGAGAGACAGAGTTAGCCCTGAAAAAAGCAAACCAAGAACTTCAACGTCTTGCTAGTATTGATACTGTCACTCATGTGGCAAATCGTCGTTGTTTTGATGAATATTTTCAGGAACAGTGGCAACAGTTAGCCTTACAAAAAGAAGCAATTTCTCTGATTTTATGTGAAATTGATGAATTTAACGCTTATATAGAAACAAATGGCGATCCCACCGCAGATGAGTGTTTACGAACTGTAGCTTGGGCAATTTCTCGTCCTATTAAACCCGCTAAAAATTTAGTGGCTCGTTATAGTGATGCTAAATTTGGCTTGATTTTACCGCGTACAACAGTCGCTGAGGCGTTTAGAGTAGCAGAACAAATTCGGATAGAAGTTGCTCAGTTAAAACTTCATCATGCAACGGCTCAAGTTAGTCCTTATGTGACTGTGAGTTTGGGGGTTAGCAGTGGGGTTCCGAGCAGTAAATCACAGCCCAAAACATTGATTGAAACCGCAGATCGAGGACTCCATGAAGCTATCAAACAAGGCTATAATCGCACCGTGATTCATCAGTAAATGGAACTTTGTCTATTAGAGAGAGTCGGATCTGAAGATGATTTAATTGTTGCGATTGAGGGAGATACTATAGCCGTTTTAGATGGAGGTGCAGACATCACGCTAACGCCTGTAAGTATATTAGATGACGGATTTAGCAATATAAGGACTATACTTGCTTAATCGCTGAATGTTTAAAAAAAGTAGAGACGTGCTACGATCACACGTCTTTACTCTCTCAAGAACTGTTAAACCTTATAGATCTCTGTCATAAGATCGGTTAAAAAATCCGTCATTATTCGAGTTAGAACGGCGGTTATAAATGCGGTTGGAAGTGGTCTTCTCCGGGGTCTTGTTAGCGGTGTTTTCAGCAGTATTATCAGTGCGGTTTAAATTCCGGCTCGAACGGCGATTAGAAGTGGTATTCTCGATGTTTTCAGTGGTGTTCTCAGTGGGGTTATAAACTCGGTTAGAACGGCGGTTAGAAGTAGTGTTTTCAGTAGTGTTGTCAGTGCGGTTGTAAGTTCGGTTAAAACGGTCGTTATCAATGCTGTTGTCAGTCGTCTTTTCGGTGGTGTTGTCAGGGGTATTCTTCGTGCGGTTGTCAAGTCGGTTAGAGTTTCGGTTAGAAGGGCGGTTATAAATGCGGTTGGAAGTGGTGTTTTCGGTGGGGTTATCGGTGCTGCTTTCAGTATTATTTTCAGTCTTAGTCGGACTAATGCTTTGTGAATAAGCACTTGCAGAATAGTCATGGGTAAAGTAAGTATGACCTAAAGTTTTATCTTGATAGGTACGTTTTGTAAACCGCCAACCAGGTTCTAAAAGAATTTTGACAAAGCCATTAGACATACCGTAGCTTCGACCAATCACAATCGGTTCATCGTAGGGATTTTCCCGAGAAGTTGCGACTAATAAAATATCATCCCCTACACCTCGAACACTCAGACTGTGAGATAGGGCTAAATCTTCGCCTCCCATGCGAACAGAATAGCCATTACTATCGGTTGCTCGTCCACAAATTCCGGTAAAATCAAAGTTGAGTAATAACGGATCAACTTGAATCGGATTACTGCCACTTTCACTCCAACACGGTGTCGAATTAGAAACCTGTTCAACAATTACTAATGAATATCCATAAGCCCGAGGAACAGCCATCGCGACAAACCGTTCTTGTTCGACTTCTTTTTGACCAAATTGAACTGCAAGGGCTTCTGAGGCGACATTTACAGTGGATAAAACGGTCAGGGCGAGTGCTGCAAAAGTTCGTTGAAATGCACGTTTCATAGCTGGAGAAAACCTCAATAAATGTGTTCAAAATATTTACGCTATTAACCCAGTCGTAATAGAGTAGAAATTAATAACGTTGATAGACGATCCTCAGATCAGATCATTTTGTGGATGTGACTCAATTGCTTAATAATTTGCTTTTTCGGATTCATCTCAATCGTATCAGAAGGTTTTTGATTTTTAACTATAAATAGAATCCGAGAGACCAAAAAACTGTCAAATTTGTAACAACTGTGCGGTCAGCTTCATTAAACAAGTCTTTAAAGTTGCGGTAAAGGTTCCGGAACCTCCAAAATTTTTTGCAGTCATCTCAGTGAGTAGCAGTTGCGGGTTGATGTTGTAGATCCCGTTGAGGATCGCCGAGTTCCCGTGTATTTGCAGCAAATTCCAGCAAAATTCCATCGGGGTCAAAGAAGTAAAATGAGGATATAAATGTTGTTTCATTTCTTTGTTCGACAAAACCAGACGGAACATCTGCATGATGTAAAATCGGAGTGGTTGGAATTCCCAAATCACTGAATTTTTGGTGATCATCTTGCAAATGTTCTAAAGAAATATTAAAAGCAACATGATTCATTGAACCATGAGCCGTAACAATATCCCCTGTTTTTAACCGTTCTGGATCAACAGATGCTACGCCCGGAGCCGAAGCCGGAGCATTTAGAAACCAAAAAAACGCCAAAGCATCCCCATTTCCCACATCGAAAAAAAAGTGTTGTCCGCCATCGGGTAAAGCGATTGTTTTGATCAATTTCAAGCCTAAAGTATTCGTGTAGAAATCGACCGTACGAGCCATATCCCGACAAACTAAGGCTAAATGATTTATACCTTGTAATTTAAACTGATTCATCATCAACCCCCCCAATTCAATTTTAGGAAAAATCAATCTGAAAATGTTGTTTGGTACTATTTTTGGCACAGTCCGGTCAAATGTCAATCTGTCATCAAACATAAATCAAGGGTGAGTCAAGCCCCACCCCGATTTTAGTTAAAAATCATTTACAAAATTGTGGATGATGCTTACGCGCACACGAGGGGTTCAGAAGCCACCTCAATCACTTTCCGCCCCACAGACGCCGCTACCGGACGTAAATTTTCCACTAACTGGATCATGTCTGCTAACGACAACGCCTGACGTGCATCAGAGACAGATTTCTCCGGTTCGGGATGACACTCTACCATTATGCCATCTGCACCACAAGCAACAGCCGCCCGTGCCAGGGTTTCAACGAGTTCTCGTTTTCCGGCCGCGTGGGAGGGATCTACAATAATCGGAAGATGGGTTAACTGTTTGAGTCCGACGACTCCCCCCAAGTCCAGAACATTGCGGGTGAAACTATCGAAACTGCGAATTCCTCGCTCACACAAGATGACATCGGGGTTGCCATGCGCCATAATATATTCAGCCGCCATGATGAATTCTTCGAGAGTCGCCGCCAGTCCTCGCTTCAAAATCACAGGTTTTCCGGCTTGTCCGATGGCTTTGAGTAACTCGAAATTTTGCATATTACGGCTGCCAATTTGCAGCACATCGGCGTAGGCGACAACAGATTCAATTTGGGGAATAGACATCACTTCTGTCACCACCGGAACGTTGTAACGCTGACTGACCCCCTGTAAAATTTTTAATCCTTCCAAGCCAAGACCTTGAAAGGAATAAGGAGAAGTACGCGGTTTGTAGACGCCGCCTCGCAACAGTTGAACGGGGGCTTTTGTGAGCTGTTGGGCGACCTGTTCCATTTGTTCTAAGCTTTCCACGGTACAGGGGCCACCAATAATTAACAAGTCTTGACTGCCAACGGTGGTTTGTTCGTTAATTTTAATTTGGGTTTGGTGTTCGGGATGGGTTTTGCTGACGAGTTTAGCCTGAGACATGGTGAAATTCTCCTTAAGTTTGTCAATGAGTCAAAAAAAAACCCAGAACTTTAGGTGTTCCGGGTGAGGTTAAAGAACCAGCATGAAAACTTACCCGGAATGTGTTCGGGGCCAAAAATAAAAGCCATAAAAGTAGGTGTAAAGTAAAGTCATCGCTGTTGAGTAATATGGGGAAATCTGTTGTAGGCAATTAAAAAGCCGCAGGTCTAAGTTCTGCGGCTCACCTTGAGTATCCATGAAAGACTGGACTCACTCTCGGTGAACCGGGGTAAACCAAAAATAAAAATAGCTGTTCGCTGAATACATAGCTTGCTGGCTCTTTTCGTTGAGTTCAATCATTTCTAGTTACGAAGGTAGCAGAGGACAGCCAGAAAGTCAATTGATTGCTATTGACCGTCTGCTCAACTCCTGACTCGGCTTTCTTTGTGATAACCGAACCCTGTTCCTCGTCTTGACCTCACTGTAAGACTCCCGAAGATCCTTTAAGATGAAAGTAGAACGGTAATTACGCAAGCGAGTGACGAAATCCATGACATCTCAAGTAATAGTTGAAAAGCAAAAGTTAGACAATCCCCCCTTTCAAATTCATTATCTTGGCGATCGCGTTCTGCGTCAGTCAGCTAAACGGATCTCTCGTGTCGATGACGAGACTCGCAGACTCATACGAGAGATGCTACAAACGATGTATAGTGCTGATGGTATCGGTTTGGCGGCGCCGCAAGTCGGAGTTCAAAAGCAACTGATTGTGATTGACTGCGAACCCGATAATGCTGCAACTCCTCCTCTAATTTTGATCAACCCAACCATTAAAAAGTCGAGTCAAGAAATCTCTCCATTTCAAGAAGGATGTTTAAGTATTCCAGGGGTTTATATGGATGTGACTCGCCCCGAAGTGATTGAAGTTTCGTTTAAAGATGAAACCGGGCGTCCGCGTACTATCCGAGCCAATGAATTGTTATCACGCGCGATTCAACATGAAATGGATCACCTCGAAGGGGTATTATTTGTAGACCGTGTGGAAAATCAACTCGCCCTCACCCAAGAGTTGACCAAATATAAATTTTCTCCTAAAGCAGTTAAGCCGATGAAGCCCATGAAGTGATAATTTTTGGGGAGGAAGTTGGTACAAGCAATTGCTAATTTCTCGACCCCTAGCTTTTAGGCAAGGTAAATATTACCATGAGTTAAGATTTCTTAACAAATTGGGTAAAAACAAATATGGTTGGAACGCCAAAGAGCGCCTTATTTTTAGGTGGTTCGTGTATCGCAGGAATTGCTGCCGTTGGCTCGATTTTTGAACTGTCTTCAGGACAGCCTGAACTGGGCGGAACGGTGACGACCGTTATTTTACTCCTCAGCATCCCCTTGGGTGGGCTGTTGTTTTGGGCAGCAGTTCGGGATGCTCAAGCCAACCAAGAATAGTTTGATTGAGTCAATTGACTTCTCCCGCCCCCGTGTCCCCAGAATTGGGGGATTTAGGGGGCAGAATACAGAATTCAATCCTCTACGCTACGCTTGCGGGCTGTTTTTCTAGCGGCACCTCAAACCGTTCACCAGGAGTGGGGTTAAGAACACGGGTAGACAGGTTGTGACGAGCCAACAACGACCGAAAATCCTCCAGCGTTCCCACCGCTTTTAGCAGAGAAACCAATACTCCCTCATAGTGGACATCTCCACCTGCGGCGGTTGGTAACATGACTTGGGGTTTCACCCATTCCGCGATTTGTAATGCACTCTTGGTGCCTTTGATAATTGGCCCGACTAACGGTAAAGCTAAATCAATAATCGGCGTAATCACGACATCAATTGGGGCTTCTTGTAAAAGTGATTTGTCGTGGTAGCCGTGAGGTTCATAGTAGGCTTTTAAATTGGTTTCTAACTCTCGAAATAAATAGCCATTTTCAACTGTTGTCGGCCCGATGGGAGAACCGGGAACGGCTTTGATTTCAACTTGATTATCCAAAAAATATGTCGAACCGTGTTCTAAGGCTCTGACTTGAGTAAATCCCAATTCTTGAGCAACTTTCACCGCACTCGGCGAACCCACAACCGGAATCATTTTATCGAGTATTTTTAAGGTCGGGGGATGAGCATGATCTTCCAATCCCTGGGATAATACAATCAGGTCAATATTGGGGGGAGCAGGGCGAGGAGTGCGTTTTTCTCCTTTAAATAGCCAAGCCTGATTCCCAAACACTAACGGCCCAACTAGCCAGGGATCAATGAAAATTTGCTTGTTGGCGATCTCTAATAGCCAAGAGTTACTATCAAACCAAGTCAGATACATCAGAGTTGTTGATCAAGATACTATATTCTCTATTGTAATTAATCTTTATATTCTCTGTTGAACGCAAAGCAAAAAAGTAATTGAGATGCTCTCCAGGGACGACCACGCCACAGCAGTTATTTTGTGAGTCTTACGAGCATTAAACCTCTATTTTTTTTGATTCATTCAGTCAAACTACGGTCTTGAATCTTTAGGCAATCCTCAAATTGTTTTTAAAAGTTCCGTAGTCTTACGGATGATTTTTAGGGGTTTCTGTTTTAAATTTAGACATAGAAGTTTCAATCAAGTGAAAGATGTACAAGCTTATTCTATCGTCACAAACTTGGCTGAAATTTTTATTCTTACTTAGAGGTAATAAAAATGGTCGCGCAATCTGAAATGAAACCCAACGCCCTAGAACTCGTTAAACAAGGTAATCCAGAAGTGATTGCTGCTCTATTCAACCGTCAGCTAGAACCGAAGGGTATTACTGTGAAAGCTACATTTAAAGCCGATTGTCTACAGCTTATTCTTGAATCTTCTCAAGTTCCACCGCAGCAAATATTAATTCAATGGATTAAAAATGCACTGTTAAAATTTGGTGAAACTGAGATTAAAACGGTTAAAGTTTATGGACGAAAAACCAATGAAGAATTTCCAGATTGGCAGGAAGACTTTACAATAGAAAATTCTACGACTCCGATATCTATACCTCAAGAATTAATAGAAGAAAAAGCATCAGAAGCTCTAGTTCAAGCAAAATCTAATCAAATAGCTGAAAATTCTAATAAAAAATCTTCTTTCTTCGGTTCTGCATTTAATTCAGTAAGTGGAGCAGTAGTTGGGGCGGCTGGAACTGTTAGTAATGTTGCAACTCAAGCAGGTCAAAATGTAGCAAGTGCCGCAATGGGTGCAGGTGGAGCGCTCAGTGATGCGACTTCAAAAGCAGCAGACGGAATGGTATATATGCTTGATTTCGTGAGCGAAAATAAAATGGTACAATCTTTAACAAAAACGCTGCAAATTGAGTGGTTATTAGAACCTATTGATAAGATAGATATTGTTAAAGCGGAAATAGATGTACAGCAAATAAAAGCAAAGTTTCCGAATGAAAAGCCCAATGAAATTAGCCATCGAATTATGCTAAAAAAAGCATTTTATGTTGGGGGTTTGGGAGTAGCAACAAGTATTCCAGGGGCTGCCGTACCGTTGATTGCTGTTGATATTGCGGCTACAACTGCACTGCAAGCAGAAATGGTTTATCAAATTGCTTGTGCTTATGGATTTGATTTAAAAGAATCTGCAAGAAAAGAGGAAGCTTTAGCTATTTTAGGTTTAGCTGTGGGAGGGGGTCAAGCATTAAAAACCGGAGGGAAAGCGGCGATAAAAGTTGGAGAAAAATATGCAGAAAAATATGCGATAAAAGCGGGCTTAGGTTTCTTGCGAAATATACCTGTAGCGGGTGCTGTAATTGGTGCAAGTACGAATGCGGCGATGCTTTATGCTGTTGGATATGCGGCTTGTCGGTTTTATGAAGCGAAGTTAAATCCAGCGACTATGAAAGTAACTTTAGAAGTCGCTGAAGCCGAAAGTGAACACTATTTAGAAGCTGCAATCACTCAAGAAGTTATCATGGATCAAATTCTACTTCATGTAGTTTTAGCGGGAAATCCTGGCAAAACTTTGAAAGAAATGTTACCTGAACTTAAAGCTGCAAATTTGTGTCCGGCTTCTTTAGAACTGCTCGAAAAAAATACTAATTCTCTAACTCCTTTAGAAAAACTACTTAATCAAATTAGTAGTGACTTCGCTGTTCCTTTACTTGCTCAATGTCAACAAATCGCCAATTTAGATGGTGTAATTACTCCCGAAGAAGCTAAAGTGATTCAGACAATTACTCAAAAGCTTAATATAGATTTACTCAAAATTGCCCAGTAATTGTAGAAAATAAAATTTTGGCTATCGCATTTTTTATCCCTGTGTATTAAGTGCGATATTTTTATTATAAACCTCAATTTTAATTAACAAAAAACCCAAAAAGATGAACTACTCCTTTCAACAAAATTACGCTCAAAACACCAATTTAGACCTCATGTATCCCGCCACTGGAACCCTAGCGGGAGTGGGTTTATCCGCGACAATTGGTAACATGGGTTTAGTCGGATCATTTGGGGGCGTTGCGGTTGGTTCGTTTCCCGTTGCGGTTGCGGGTTCGGTGGTGGGTTTTGCGGTTTACGGTGCAACAGAAGCGCTCAAAAATAACGATCCCGATGTCATTTTTCCCATCGCCACAGGTGCAGCAATTGGCGCCGGAATGTTCGGTATATTTGGCGGAATGGGGTTGGGAGTTGCAGAAACGGCGATGCAAGCTTTTTCCCGCATGGAAGAACGAATTAACGATGCTTATTGGGATTCGTTTTTTTATACGGAAGCGTTGCTTGAAGTTGCCGAGTTAATTAATCCAGATTTGGCTTTAGAACAGAAATTTCGAGAGTTAGAAATCGAAGAAGAATTTCAACAACTGAAAGCGCAGGTTAAACCCTTACCCAAACTCGAAAAAGTTAACGTACAAATAAAAGTAACGGGTTGGTATG
>CAZNCM010000076.1:8752-18428 GCA_964571155.1 uncultured Lyngbya sp.
CATTCCGAAATTCAGTTAATTGTTTGGAGTATTAAAGAAATTACCGTTCAACCTTCAGCTAGAAATTATTTGGGGAAACAATACAAATCACCGAGTCTTTCTAAGATTGTTGAGTTTGAGTTAAAAATTGGCTTAACGTTATCGGTTCCCGTCGATATTCTTGCATCGGAAAACTTGAACGATATCATTAATAAATACCTGGAAATTGGCGAACTTTCTAACTTTGTTAAGGTGGATAAATTTGCTGTAGTTCAAGTCTAATGTTATTAAAATTATCGAGAAATTATCGCTTCGACTTCTTCTAACGCCTGAAAACTGCCAACTTGCCAAGACCGTTAAGATATTGAACAAGAAAGCATTAGCTTTGATTAAAAAGCTGAGTCAAGAGGGTCAAATTACAATAGATAACGTTGATGAACTTTACGACAGATTACAGCGAATAAACTTCAGAGTTTCTTACCCAATCTTTGATGCAGTATTTAAGAATTTTGCACCCTAATTTGCTCTAATTATTATCCTTTATTTTAACTCAAATTTAAAAAATAATAATCGAGGAATTGCCAAACCGACGGGAATTGCTAACGTCATTAATACCGCTTTACTCGCGGCAACAACAGTATTAACTAATAATAAGAATTCGGTTTCAGTTCCCAACGCTAGAATTTGAGTTAAACCACTAATTGCGCGAAAAATAAATACACCCGGAATCATTCCCACAACCGCCCCAAATGCGATCGCAGCAGAAGGGGCTTGATAGCGACGGGAGAAATAAACGGTCATTAAACCCACTAAAGTTGAAGCAATTAAATTCCCCCAAATGATTCCAAAACCCATATTTAAACAGATTTCTCTGGTACCGTGACCCACCATTCCACACAACACACAAGCGGCTAACATTTTTCGAGGAACGTTGAAAGAAAGAGCAAAACCCATTGCAACTAACCCCGCAAAAAACATATCTTCAGCTAAGGGTAAACGAAAGCTTTTACTACTGGCTGAAATTAACGTTTCTGTCGCACTTGCAGCCAGCAATAACCCGAATGCAATGGCACTCAAAACAACAAAACTAAAGCCCAAACGGGCGATACCAATGGTAATATGATTTTCCAATAAATCTAACACCGCATTAATTAAATGAACGCCCGGAACTAACATCAAAGACGGTACAATTAAACATAATTCCGGCGTCGAACTCCAACCCAACCGCACCGCAACGCCGCCAATACATCCCCCCACAAATGCCGCTAAAAATGAGATTAAAAAAGGATTCAGTTTGCGTTTTCCCAACTGTTGACGCAAGATAACGCCCACCGCAGTGGCAAGACCAACAATAAAAAATGTTTGCCAGTCCGTCCCAAAAAGTTTCGCCAAACTTCCCGAAGTTATCCCCAACATTAAAATCAACAACCAAGGATTATAATGAGGTAAACCTGCATCAATTCTTTCGAGTTCTTGAACAGCTTCGTCAGGTGTAATTTTTTCTTTTTTAATTGCATCAATCACTTGATACACCCGAGTAATGACAGCCATGTTAATATTCATCGCTGGAACATTGCGACTAAAACGAGAAATAAAACGATTTCTGACTTGGGCTGTTAAGGTTAAAACTTTGTAGTCTACAAATAGACGAACGGGCCAACTAAATACATCCGCAAGTTGATAAACGGCTTGATGAACCCGACCTGTCGCCGCACTATTTTGTAATAACAACCGACCCGCTAATAGAATTAAGTGAAATTTTTGTTCTATTGCAGTTTTTTCGGGAGATTTGAGAGAGTCTGTATCAATAGTCATCGAAAAAATATCAGAAACTTCAACGATTAAAAGCTGTTAAAAATTGGCAATTTATGCTAAAATTAATATCAGGCTAAATAATCTAACCAACTGCCAATAATATCAGGTGAACCGTACCATTTTCCGGGCGATCGCGGAGAATGCCAAACCCCATCTAAAGTAAGATTTTCAGCCCCTTCTAAATGCGCCGCTTCTACGGGTGTAATTCCATCTCCCCAAGTTTCTCCTTGACCAATGGTAAGCTGATAACTATTGTAAGGAAGCCAAGTTTTCAAGGTTCGTTGACCATAAACTGCTTTACCCGCAATACAAACATAACGGACTTGAGAATAAAAAGCACCTGGATAGTTATCTTTAACAAAATCTAGATTTTTTTTCGTCCATCGTTCTTGACTAATGTGAGGCGTTCCTAGTGTAATCAAAGTATTAACAATCGGATACATATTCCACAACCCCATCGTTTTTTCAGTGACATCTCCATGCACAATATAAGGTTTTTCACCCAGATAAATTCTAGCGATCCATCCTCCCGCAGAATGTCCGACAAGATTAATTTTAGAAACCGAATATTGCTCTAAAACCTGTTGAATTGTTAGATTAATTTTTTGCAAAATTGACACCATTGAACGTCCGCCAATGGTCGGAAACCAATCTCGTTTTCGCAGGGGAACGACAACCGTTGGAATTCCTTGTTGGTTGAGATATTGTGCTAAGAGATAGTAATCTTCAGCACCCGCAAAAAAACCCGGTAAAATAACAGTTGGTAATGGCATTCTAATTTTTGATCGATAAGATAGAACGATTTGACAGCTATTGAGATTTTAGCGATATTTTCAAAAAGTGTAAACTTATCGATCAAAAAAAACCAGACTAAAAAACTGGGGAATTCGTAGATGATCAATTGTATCAAGTGATTCA
Source organism: uncultured Lyngbya sp. (assembly GCA_964571155.1). Taxonomy (GTDB): domain Bacteria; phylum Cyanobacteriota; class Cyanobacteriia; order Cyanobacteriales; family Microcoleaceae; genus Capilliphycus. The sequence goes on from CAZNCM010000076.1 coordinate 11,465, forward strand.
CTTTTTTAACTGTTACCCTTTGAGAAAACGCCGACCCAATGTTAGCAGCGATACCGCAAATAAACCTGTGAAATAAGACTGTTCGGGAATCTTTTCAGCATTCGTAACCGTAACATTACCATCTAGTTCATCGCCAAGCGTATTTATGTATTCTAAAGCATCTTGATCGTTGACAACATAAGCTCGTAAAAAAGCCGCACTCCAGCGAGCAATTGTTTCCGTTGCAACTTCCTGTTCTAGAGTTGGCTCGTTAACCGCTCTGTTGGGATTATTTTCATTGGTAATTCCGTAATGATTCGCCCCTTCAAGTTCAATAAATAGCTTGGGTGAATTGATAATTTTGTTGTAAGTATCGACTGTTGTACCGGGTCGAATTACTCCGTCTTTTGTCCCTAAAATCAATCCTATCGGAGCCTGATTATCAATCGGGGGAACACCGGGAAAACCCAAATCTCTGAGGTTAAAAGCTGCCCCATAAAAAATTCCGGCTTTCAAAGCATCTGGGAAACGATAACTCTCCGTACAAATTCCAACAAAACACTCGTCTTGAAGCGCAGCAATTCCGACTAAACCCCCGAAAGAATGCCCCAATAAACCCAAAGAATTCGTATCAAGTAAACCCGCGACTGGTGATGTGGGATTATTGTTTTCTAGAGTCATAAAATCCAACACCGCAGGAACTTGTCCCTGTTCTGATGCCAGACCGGTTAACTCCACACCTCCAGGCCCTTGTAACGTCCTCAAATTGTTAGGAACAACGACAGTAAATCCATAACGAGCCACGAGACTGGCATAATTACTATAGTCGGCTTTATCGACTAAAGCGCCTTGTAATAATAAGACTATTGGAGTTGATACAGTGGGATCGGAAACAACGGGATAGTAAATATCAGTTGGATCGCTATCAATTACAGTAGAATATTGGCGAACTTCTGAATATAGGGGTTCTCCGGTAAAGGTTGTTGCTTGAACGGAACTGTTCGCCGATGATAGGAATAGTAAAGTAGATCCGATAACAAAAGCGGGGTTAAAAAGGGTAATTTGTTGTTTATTCATCTGAGTTCAACCAAAAGTTATGCAATCAAGTTTTCAGGTGTCTTGATCGGGTCTGACAATAATTCTTTTTATATAAGCATTTTGGGTCTTCAGTCAAGCGATCACTATCCTTATTTTAGGGGTTAATTTTGAGATTGATTTTAAAAATGATTAGCTCAATTTTAAGATGGTGTCAAGTGCGGCTTTAAGGTTAGTTTTAAATTTAGAGAAGTAACAGGGAGATGAATTTATGGCTTACAGTGATTTTAGTTTGAGTCGAGTCAAGAAAGAATTTAATCTTACTTTCACCGAAGCAACGGATATTTTTGCCTCAGTACCGGAGTTGAAACCGAGTGTTTTTTTAGAGGAAACCCTTCAAGAAAATTTACCTTTAGCTTTGGCGAGTAATACAGAAAAATCTCGTTCTGAGATGATTATTACTCCGATTTTAATTGATTTACGCAAACAACTAAACCGAAAAATAAGTTTATTTTCTGGGATTAACTTTAATGTGGATTTGAATCAAGGACTGAATGGTAATTGTGACTATATTATCAGTCTTTCCGAGGAAATATTAATTTTAACTACCCCAATTCTAACATTAGTTGAAGCGAAAAAAGAAGACTTAAACGCCGGATTGGGTCAATGTATTGCGGAAATGTTAGCCGCTCAAATGTTCAACGAACGAGAACAGAATCAAATCTCAACAATTCAGGGTGTAGTAACATCTGGAACAAATTGGAAGTTTTTAACCCTTGAAGACAACAATGTGTTGATTGATTTAACAGAATATTACTTAAACGATCTGTCGAAAATACTGGGAATTTTAACAGAAAATGTGAGGCGGAATCAGACCCAATTCCTCAATAACAATCAATGAAAACCAGAAAAAATCCAACTCCAGCCTCAAATTCAACTATTCTATTCAACTATTCTTCTAAATCTCCCTCGTAGGTAATTCGATCCGACTTATAACTGGGTGGTTCCACATGAATTACAGTTCTAACCGGACTAAAATGTTTTTCCAGTTGAGCTTCTACTTGTTCGGTAATTTGGTGAGCATTCTTGACGTCATCCGCTTCAACAATCATGTGCATTTCGATAAAAACCTGACGGCCCACAACCCCCCGAGAAGCAATATCGTGACAATTAACAACACCGGGAATTCTCATCGCTAATGCGCGAATTTTTTCCGGTGGAATTGCCATTCTATCGGCCAACCAAGGCAAATTTTCTTTGAGAATTTCCCAAGCGCTATGAAAGACTAAAACTGCCACCGGAAACGCCATCACCACATCTAAAGCTTCCAGTTGAGGAAAATTCCATTTTCGACCTAACCACACCCCAATTAATCCAGCAATTACCATTAAAGTTGTCCAAATATCGCTCATGGTATGCTTGGCGTCCGCCACCAATAAGGCGCTTCCCAAACGTTGACCCATGTAACGTTCGTAGTAGGCAACAAAAATGTTAATTCCCAATACTATTAATAAAATCCACAATTCCCCAGAAGAAATATTGACCGTATTTCCCCCGCCAAAAACCCGTTCAATTGCACCCGTGAGAATTTCAAAAGATGCAATAGACAAAAAAGCTGTCACCGCCAAAGCACCCAAAGCGTCAAATTTTTGATGTCCATAGGGATATTCGCGATCGGGTTCGGGAGAAGCAAATTGATTGGCAACCAAACCAATAATATTATTCGCTCCGTCTGTTACACTATGTAACGCATCGGCTAGTAAACTTAAAGAGCCAGTCAGCAACCCCAACGTTGCTTTGATTGCCATAACCACCACATTCAGCACTAGGGTGAGAATGAGAACTTTGCGGACTTTTGGACGATTGTCAGTAGCCACAATGTCTCCTTTGATTCAACAATTCAGGATTTATCTCTAGTTTATACAACTAATAGCAATTAAAAATAGTTCTAAGGAAAGAGTTTAGTGTAGTTTTAAGAAAAATTCTCAATAATTTAGCAGACGATTTATCGATGTTTTGTAAACCTTAAATTCAAAAAACTGAAATCAACAGCGTGGCAAGGGATTATTTCCAACGAATAACATTCTTTGCTGGATATTTCTCAGTCCTTTACTTGCAAATATTATCTGTAACTTAATTTGTAACTCTTTTTTAGTCCTCAGCCAGTTACAGATTTTTGAGGAAATTGGACGAAACTAATCCGCTTGATCAACGTCTAGCCGATCACGTCTGTTGTATCCGTAGTCCCCCATTCTATTTTTTTTGCTAGTTAGTCCGGAATTTCTCTCACAACCCCTGCATCAAACACATAGAGACCAACGAGTGTGACGAAACAGGGGAGGGTGGTTCCTCCCTCTTTCTACTCTTTCAGTGGTCAAACCGTTATAGATTACCGGACATAACTCGGCTAGTCCAGGGTCATTATCAGAAGGATTTCGATGTAGTTGAGAACGGAAACAACATCTATCACTCAATCTTAAATCGAATACTATAACACTGTTCATCGATTGGAATCGAGCTATAAATGTTTAATATTTTTGATAACGTCCTGAATTTTTTTAAAGGGAATTGGCCTGTATTTGAACCCCTAGTCAAAGTTCTATTCCCTGCTTATACTCCATTCATTAATGCAGCAGAACCTGTTGCAGATTTACTGCTCAAGACTTTATTTTCTCAAGAAAAAACTGAATTAAATTCACGTCAACTCATTCAAAATCAACCCGAAATTATTGAGATTCAGAGTGATTCTGATTTTCTCAGTGATTACCAAACTCGAATGAATCGTTCTATCGATTCTATTGATTCCTCGAAATTATTTTTACTGACGAATGAAGCCGATATTTTAGCACCTGCGGGTCTGGAAATGGAACCTCCCGCAACGGGTGAAATCAAACCCGAGTGGACAGTAGAAAATCCCGGTGGAATTTTGGCATTAGACGGTGATGATTTCCTGATGGCTTCTGTTGGGATGGATGCAATCAATGGAAATCTGGGTGATGATACAATTGCAGGTTTAGACGGTGATGATGTTCTCCGAGGGGGTAAGGGAAATGACGTCATGGGAGGGGATTTAGGTAACGATTTAATCAATGGAAATCGAGACGCCGATCAAATTTGGGGGGGTGAAGGTGATGATATTATCCGAGGGGGTAAAGATAGTGATACTTTGCATGGAGGTGAAGGAAACGATCTCTTAATTGGAGATTTAGGGATTGATATTTTAACCGGAGATGAAGGTGCGGATCGATTTGTTCTCGCAGGAACCAATACTGAAGCTGATGTGATTACGGATTTAAACACCGCAGAAGGAGATCAGATTTTAATTGTTGCAAACTTTGGGGGTGAAAATATTACGGTGAGTTCCTTTGATTCTACTAATATTACCTCAAATCTTCCGATTGATGTTGATAATATTAAAGGCACTCTCATTCAAGAAACACAAACCGGAAATGTTTTGGGAATTGTGACTGATATCACTGACATCGAACAGGTAAAAAATGCAATCACGTTTGTAAATCCTGATGACCCAATGTTAATGCTTGGTTAAGTTGCCGGATCTGATCGCCTCTATGCTGTAAACCTGACTCAAATACTCCCAAAAACTGCATAAGTGTTGTGGCGTGAGACATATGTAAAAGTAGAGTCGTAAAACGCTCAACCTGATTATCTTTCTATTAATTTGAGGCTGTAGTTTGTGGGGTAAGCGTTCTACCCTGGAGGTGATCCAAAATGCAAGTAAGATGGAAAAAACTAATTACTAAAACCTTGATTTGGCTACTTGCTGAACTCTTACTCAACTTGATTGGACTGGACGACTTGGCTGACTACAGCGAGTTTCTTTTCGAGAGAAATGTGATTATTCTCAAAGCTTAATGAAAATAGGTAGACATCAATTTGTGATCATTAATGTCTACTTTTGGATGATAAATGATATTTCTAATGAGTTGGTCACACTCACTTTAGATTTGGCATTGACGACAACTTTTGAACTTAAAAGATCAATTAATGAAGTCGTCCATTGTTGGTGGCTCTTAGCATTCGTTTACTAATCTTAAATCACTTTATTTAAAATCGCAACCCTAGAATTAAAATTCAACTGAGTTTTTATAAATAAGATTGATTCTTGGGGCATTTCTTGTATAAATTACTGCACAAATACAAAAAAGAGACTGGAAACATTTTCCAAATCTCTTTGAGTCTATCTACTCCACATTATTGAGAGAAATGAGAGCTTTGCGACTTAAACCCTTTGATGTCTCTAGTATGACTAATTTCTGGCTTCACTAACATACATAAAGTTAGTCTTTTAAAACAAACTCTAATCAAAAATTTTTACACAAACTTTAAAAACCTGTTCTCAACTTTTACAAAAAAGTCTTGACTTCAAAAAATATTCACTAAGCTGCTTGACAAAATCTTGATCAAACTGGCTTCAATCTAAAAAGTATCCTAACTTTTTCACAACTCTCAGATTTCTCCAATTTTGTCAACTCAGAAAGTTATGCAATATTGAAAAATCCGAAATCAACCCCCTAACCTATTGCGGAAACTGTCTCGATCTCACCTCCTGACAATATTGTTGGATCGCTTGAGTTACTCCTTCTTCCAAATTGGCATAAGTTTTCACAAAAGGCGGTTGCCAAGCCGATAACCCCAACAAATCCGGTGTCACCAACACCTGACCATCACAATGCGCCCCCGCCCCAATTCCAATCGTAGGAATGGTTAACTTTTGAGTAATTTCCATTGCCAACTTTGCTGGAATATGTTCCAATACAATCGCAAATGCCCCTGCATTTTCTAAAGCGATCGCTTCCGTTAAAATCCGATCGGCTTCTTCGGCTGTTTTCCCCTGTTTACGAAATCCGCCCAACTGATGCACCGACTGCGGCGTTAACCCCACATGACCCATCACCGGAATACCCGCCTGTACCAAATAACGAACTGTTTGCGCCATTTCCGGATATCCCCCTTCTAGCTTCACCGCCTGCGCCCCCGCTTCCTTCATCACCCGTCCCGCCGATCGCATCGCTTGTTGGGGGCTTTCTTGATAAGTTAAAAACGGTAAATCAACCACCATCAACCCATTTTTTACCCCACGCCGCACCGCTTTGGCATGATGCAACATCTCCGCTAACGTCAACGGTAAAGTCGTTTCATAGCCCAACGCCACCATCGCCAGAGAATCCCCGACTAAAATCACATCTACCCCTGCGGTATCCAACAGTCGTGCCATCGCATAATCATAAGCGGTCAACACAGCGATCGCACGGCCTTGTTGTTTCCATTGAATTAATTGTTGAATGGTAATACTCATAATTTCACGGATAACTGATATAGCGCTACGCGCTAGGCAAGAGGCAAAAGGCAAAAGGCAACAATCATGTATTCGCGTAGTGCTATAACTGTAAACACTGATAACTGATAACTGTTTACCGCCATCCTAACCAACGCAAAATCGGCACAATGAAATAATGACTCACAGCCAAAGATAAACCCGTTGCACAGCCCAAAAGCCCAATAAACCCCAAACCAAACCAAAATTCTTCCCACTGGGGTTGAACTCCAACCGAGGGAAATTGCAATACCTCGGGCGGAAACGTTTGATCTAAACTCAGTCCCCAAAAAATTGCCGTTGTTCCCGCCGCAACGACCATCGCAGAAACCCAACGATGACTTGGTAGCCCTAACCCCAACGTCAGGACTGCTGCCGAAAGCCCCATACACAAATGTCCGATAGTCCCAAAAAGACTCAGAACTTGCCAACTGATCCCACCCACGATATAACCCAAACTTCCCATCATCGCCGCCCATCGATAACGACGGTTGATGTCATATCCACCTGCATCCGTTAAACCCAGTCCTGTTCCTAGCCCTGCCAAACCCAATACCAATATTTGGGTTCCGAGTTTCATCGCCGCCCCCGGAAAGAACAAAGGAAAATTACTCG
>CAZNCM010000076.1:18438-19944 GCA_964571155.1 uncultured Lyngbya sp.
GATCTCTGCAAAGGCTTGACCAACAGGAGTCCAATAAGCCAACACCAACCCAAACACCGCCCCGGCAATACCACCAACCCCAGCCAGTCCCATTCCCCACAATATTGCCATACTGACTTCTATCAGTTGGGCGCTTAGAGATCCCGTCGCTTTGATCAAATTCCACAAGGCGCGATCGCTTTCCAATAAAGCCGTTTTGACCACATCCAAACCCCACTGCGACAATGACATCATCCGGCGAGGATAGCGTTTCTGACGGGCAATTGGGGACGGCGAATGGCTTGATCCTGAACCATTTGATCCAATAAATTGGCAAACCAGGGACTCACAACCGCCCGATGCTGCCATCGTAACTCTGCGGTAATGGGATCTTCAAGATCAGCAGGATATGTACCTGTTAACAGATGAATACAAGTTCGACCCAAGGCATAAAAATCCGCAGGTGGCCCAACAGTAGCGCCAACAATTTGTTCAGGAGGACTATAACCGGGAGAAACTAAACGAGTTGTGCTTCTGGGCGTAGGTTCGCGATCGCTCGACATCAACCGTCCGACCTGTTTCGCCCCACCAAAATCAATCATCACCAATTGATGCGTTTGGATCGGAGTCACCGTTAAGGGTAACACCGGAGTCGAACGCAACATCAAGTTAGACGGTTTGAGATCTCGATGAATAATATTTGCCCCGTGTAATTCCCGTAAAATCTCTAAAGCCTGTTGTAACCAGTCAATCACCCATTCTTCTGGACAACCGTGGGGATGCTCGTCTAAGATCTCCTGTAGCGTTAACCCGTGAATTTTTTCCATCACCAAACACGGCAACGGCGAGAGAGTAGAGTTGCGTTTTTTGAGGAGAAAATAGCTATCAGGCGATACTTTCGGCACTCCAGGGTGACGCATCCGTGCCAAAACACTTGCTTCTTGTTCAAAGAGTTCTAATGCTTTAGGAGACGGTTCTAGCAATACTTTTAAGACTTTTTCTGTTTGTGTTTTTAAGTCCCAAACCACATAAAGCGTTGAAAATCCTCCTGTTCCCAGACACCGTAAAGGAACATAACGATGATTGAGTTCTAAAGGAGCGCCGCAACGTTGGCAATATTTATTTCCCCAAGGTTGACCGTCCGGTTGAGAACACTTGGGGTTAATGCAGTGCAGTGTAGATGAGACAGGATGATCCACAGTGGGTTTTACAGTGAACAGCTTTTACAGTGATCGGCGCTTACCTGGGGACAAGTAACTCGTAATCGTCAGTTTACAGTTCTACAAAGTTGTTAGTCTTCAATTAATCAGGATACCTTGTATGTAGACGATTCATGGGGGGCAATTGTTCAGTGAATCGCTGACTCTCTCACTTCTTCTTTTTTCGGGCTTCTCCATCCTCAATTAATTCATAAAATGATATGAGCTTGCACCATATTTTACTAGACCTCGTTTTACTTTTAGCAATTACGACTGTTTCTGTCATTTTATTCAAACGAGTTAAACTCGGTTCTGTTGTCGGTTTGTT
>CAZNCM010000077.1:0-5380 GCA_964571155.1 uncultured Lyngbya sp.
GGCTTTTCATCCCTTCGGTGAAACCGAGGGTCTTCAAGCCGACATTTTAGGATAATGATGAAGGAGTTGGTCTGTTGTTCCGCTACATAGATTCGGACAACTATTACAAACTTGAGGCTGACCCTCTTCGTGGTGTGATCCAACTAACCCGTCACGAAGACGGTTATGAAACTGTACTGGCTCGTGGCTGGCATAACTATACACCAGGAGAGGCTCAAGATTGGCGAATTGAGGTGGATGGCACCACGCTGACACCCTATATCAACGGTGTTGAGGTCTTTGGCTCAATAGTGGATGACCAGATCCATGAAGCTGGTACTGTTGCACTTTATTCTTGGGCAAGTGAAGGAGTAAGCTTTGATAATGTGACGGTTCTTGACACAGGAGAAATCATTGAAGGAGAAATCATCGAGGGAACTGATAATGACGATGAGTTAGTGGGTGGTCGAAGTAATGATACCATCGCTGGTTTACTCGGCAATGATGAAATTGATGGTCTAGGGGGCGATGATGTTCTTCGAGGTGACTTGAATACTTCCGATCCTCAAGGAAATATTGATGGTGGTAACGATACCATCAATGGGGGTTCGGGTGATGACGAAATTGGCGGTAAGGGTGGCAATGACCAACTCTACGGTGACGAAGGCGACGACCAAATTTGGGGCGATGATGGCGATGACTCGATCCGGGGCGGTTTGGGAGATGATACGCTTACCGGGGACGATTTATCGGGCGGTCGCGGTTCGGACACGTTTGTTTTAGCCGTCGGTGAAGGAACCGATACCATTACCGACTTTGAAATTGGTATTGATGCGGTGGAATTATTTGGGGATTTAATACCAGAAAATCTCACGATTGAACAACGCGAGGCAGATACGGTAATTAGCCTCGACAATGAAGTTTTGGCAATCTTTAACGGCGTTGATGCGGTGGCAATGGCTGCTGCCAATCCGTTTATCTAACAAGAGGTTATCTCTTTGAACGGGTACAAGTTTTGAGTCTATTCTCAAGCTTATATCTGAGTATCCACATTATTTTTGTCCGAAAATTGAACGCTTCTCCGAGTTTTTAGTCCTAAAATCAATGATGAATAATTTCAGCCTCAAAACAACTTTCTGCCGGGGATTCGGCACTCTATTCTTCTCCGCTTTCCTCTCAACATTCAAGGAGTCTATCAAACGCTAGTCGATGAATCTTATATCCTGAAGCGTCCCGATGTACCTGCTCAAAAAAACAGCTTTCTATCAACAGTCAGGAATTCTCTTGGATTTCGATAAATTGGGCTGATGCCTTTGCAGAAGTTTGATCAAGTTACTTCTTTATTATCCCTCCAGTTATTCTTCAGGTTGAAAAGAAAACTATCAATGCTATTGTCGAAGGGATTAACAATCGATTGAAAGTATTAAAACGTTGTGGATTTGGGTGTGCGAAATTTCGAGAATTTTAATATCATAGCCTTATTATTTTGGTATCTTAGTGACAATTTAGCATCATAAGTACCGAAGAACCGGAAAAATGAACAATAAAATCCTCGCCCTCGACTTTGGCGGTACAAAATTAGCCGCAGCCACTCTCATTTTCGGTCAACAACAATGGCACAAGACTTGCCGTCAACTGTCTGGAAATTCTCCCAATGCAACGACCGATATGGAAATCATGCGATCGCTGATTCGGGAGTTGTTAGGCGATGAAAAACCTCTTGCAATTGGGATCAGTTTTGGCGGGCCAGTGGATGCACAAACCGGAATGGTTCGTCTATCTCATCATGTTTTAGGATGGGAAAATATACCTCTGCGGGAGATTTTAGAAGCAGAATTTAAGGTTCCGGTTCGAGTCGATAATGATGCCAATGTAGCCGCTTTGGGTGAATATAAATTCGGTGCCGGACAAGGCTGTGAAAGCTTATTTTACATCACAATTAGTACAGGAGTTGGGGGCGGTTGGATACTCGATGGCCGTGTTTGGTCGGGTATCCAGGGAATGGCTGGAGAAATTGGTCATACCGTCGTACAACCCCAGGGGCCATTGTGTCTGTGTGGAAAACGGGGTTGTGTGGAAAGATTGGCGTCCGGGCCATATATTGCCCAACAGGTTCGTCAAAGTTTAAATGAACAACCCCAACAAGGCGAAATTATTCGCAATTTAGTCAATCATCAACTTGATAATATTACGGCCCAAATCGTTAGTCAAGCGGCAAATGAGGGTGATGAACTCTGTCAAAATGCCATCAAATTAGCAGGATGGGCAATTGGGGTGGGAATTGGTAATGCGGCAAATTTAATCAATCCTCAACGGTTTATTTTGGGTGGTGGGGTGACAAAAGCGGGGGATTTATTTTGGCATCAAGTTCGGCAAATTTCTCGTCAAACCGCATTACCTGAAGTTAATTTTGACATCGTTCCCGCCCAGTTAGGAGATGAAGCCCCGCTTTGGGGTGCCGTGGCGTTAGCAGAAACAGCCTTAGAAAATTAACCGATACAAAACTTGATTAATTGTGATAATTTAAAGCAATTGTAAATTTAACGAAATTATTCCAAAAATTGTAATTTTATCTATAAAAATAATAGGAATTCGGCATTTGTACGGTTGTAGCCACTTGAATAAATCGCTTATTATGGAATTAGACAGCTCGGCGCCGAGTTGAGGTTCAAACCAGAAAAAGGAGAAACCATGCTGCTGTCCCACGTATCGATTAAGAGTTCATCCTCGTCAAAAAAGAAAAAAGCGGAGGCTGTGAGGAAGCTAGAACCCTATGTTTGCCCTCAGTCTGATCAAAAGCCTAATTCTGAGATAAGCAAATCCTCTGATCAAGAATAAATAGATTAATTTCTGATCGCTTGAGTCTAGCTTAATGCTATCACGGGTGTACTACTATTGAAGGATTTTAGCATGGATGAAACCAATAGAAAACTTCAGTTCTCAATTTAATTTTAGAGAAGCAACCCCTCAAGATAGAGGAGAAATTATGGGCATTCATAACTCTCATGTTAGAGAACCGAATCTGACGGGGTGACAACCCCGTTAAAAGGTTGATAAAATCAAGGACATAGCCCTTAACCCCCTCTGAAAAAAAGGCAACTTGTTACGTCTGATCAGCATTAATTCATTGATAATTTCTTTAAAAAACTCCATTCCTATTACCCAAGATTGGCCGTATAATCCAATCCAAAAATTGCTGTGACGGCGTAGCGTGCGCCGAAATTCTTTCAGCCGACCTACATAGTTTTGAATTCCCTTCCTTTTAATCTGTTGACCTTGAAGAATCGCACAGATATAAGCCAGAGCGATGAGTAGAATTAAGTTGTTCAAACGACACTCAGAGGCTTGAGTTTTTTCGGTCATTATAGCCTCCGCTCTTACAATCTTTGAACATCGCCTCAATCCCACTTCGACATTTAAAAACTGTAATTGCTGCTTTTAAATCTCCCAAATTTGTTAAAAGATACCATCCTTCTTCCTCCCCCTTTCCTCTATATTTACGTTTCCAATAAGCAGCGACATCAAACCTACCAAATCCTTTTTGTTTAGTCACTTTAACACCTCTCAAGTAAAAACGAGTTCCTGGTAATAAACCTAACTCAGACAAACGAGTGTAATCCTCTCCATCTGATTGAATATAACGTTCCTGTTTAATTCTGAGAACAAACTTGACTTGCTGCTGACAGAGCCATTGCCCTAGCTTCACACTTCCAAATTCTCGGTCTCCTAGTAGGATGACTTCATAATCTTTCAATAACTCTAAAATTGGAGTAATTAGAGCTTGTTGTTCCCCTAAATTACTGCTTCCCTTTTTATCTAATAGTTGCCAATACAAAGGGATAGCACGTTTGTCCCAAATTAGACTAATCATAAACACATTTTTGTCTCGCCACTGGGTTCGGTCTATCGCAATTTTTAAAGGATACTGTGGTTTAAACTTTTCCTCTAAAATTATTTCTATCAGGGGGAACCATAAAGTTTCAATTTGCAAGCAATCCAATTTAAGAAACCTTTGTATATTGCGTCGGCGACTTTCAAATTGAATCGGATACGGCATTAAGGTAGCTAATGATTCAATGCTGACTGTTTTATGACATTGCAACAAATACACTAACAGTTTGAGAGTTAGATATTCAGTCTGTTTGAGTTGTTGTTGCAGATAGATTTGGTAAAATTGAGGAATCATTTTCACTTGATGGGGCTTTTTCACGAATACTACCCCATCTTTTTTTACCGCAATTTGGCTCCATTCCCTTTAGCTAAGGTTTTTGACGGGGTTGTCACCCCGTGAGGAACCGAATGCCTTTAATTCTCATGGTTTTCTTTTGGCTAAAACCACCGAAAAAAAAATTCTCGATCAGATCAATAATCAAACTCAATATTTTGTTGCCGTTCATCAGGACTTAGAAAAAAACAATAAAGTTCTCGGATTTTTAGCTTTATCCAAACCCCACATTAGCCCAGAGTTTTTCGATCAAATAATTTGGACAGATGATTCTTGGCAGAATAAGATTCTCAGCGATCAACATCTTTATATTAACATCGTGGCAACTCATCCCGAACACATGGGTAAAGGAGTTGCTCAATTTTTGTATAAGTCTCTCTATGAAACCTTTCCAAATGCTTTCTTTTCAACCTTTATTGTTTCTCAACCCATCTCCAATAGTCGTTCAATTCTATTCCATGAAAAGCAAGAATTTTACTCTGTAGGAACCCTGAAACGTGAATCCTTCCTAGAGTTTAAAAATTATGAAAGTGTGTTGATGGTGAAAGAAATCTAAATATTTGAGGGGAGTACAAAACCCTGAAAAACCCTTGTTACTCCAGAATGATTAATTGTATAAAATTGTTTATATAAATAAAAATAGATTCTCATAAACATCCTGGGTTATAGAGTATACAAAATACTACAGAAGTGATAAAGTCAATCAAAAAAATCAATAGGTCTGTGAACGGGAAAGTTACTATATTGTGATGATTGACAAGTAAAACTTATCTATGGTTTACTGTTAAACAGAAGAATAAAAAGCTTTTAAGGTGTCGTCAAATTATGGCTACAAAGTCTCAGTTTGAGCCAGGATAACAAGACTTTGGCATCGGGTGGGGATGATAAAACGATTATTTTGTGGAATTTGGAAGGGTTAGAAATTGAGGGTTTATTAAAGCATAGTTGTGATGGGTTACAGGATTATTTTAACAATCCTAATGTTAGTTTGAGCAAGGAAAATCGCCGTATCTGTGATAGTTTTATCTGATCAAGGTTTTGAAGTTTCTCTCCTTGCAGGGGAGAGGTTTGGAGAGGGGTTTAATTATCGTTCCTAATAAAAAAAACAACCCAATTCAATTGAGTTGCTTTAAATGAGTAACAAAACTCGCGTATTGAGTGATTAAGCGGTGAACG
>CAZNCM010000077.1:5448-10146 GCA_964571155.1 uncultured Lyngbya sp.
CCATGCCGCCCATGCCGCCCATGCCGCCCATGCCGCCCATGCCATCCATGTCGGGAGCTGCGGGTTTCTTCTCAGGTTTCTCAACAACTAAAGCTTCAGTGGTTAAGACCATTCCGGCAATTGAACCTGCATTTTGCAACGCGGAACGAACAACTTTCGCCGGATCAATAATCCCTGCTTTGATCAGGTCTTCACATTCACCCGTCAGAGCATTGTAACCCATGTTAAAATCGGTTTCCCGAACCTTTTCAACGATGACCGCTCCTTCTGCTCCGGCATTATTAGCAATTTGACAGAGAGGGGCTTCTAAAGCTTTGGCAACAATTTTACCGCCAATCTTTTCTTCTCCGACCAGTTCATCGAGAATTTGGTCAACTTTTTTCGCTAAATGAATCAGAGTTGTACCGCCACCGGGAACAATTCCTTCTTCAACTGCGGCTTTCGTGGCGTTGAGAGCATCTTCAATTCGCAGTTTACGAGATTTTAATTCGGTTTCTGTCGCCGCCCCAACTTTAATGACAGCAACACCCCCTGCAAGTTTAGCAATTCGTTCTTGCAGTTTATTGAGATCATACTCTAAATCGGTTTCTTCCCGTTGTCGTCGGAGTTGAGCAATGCGGGCTTCAACGTCGGCTGTATTACCGGAGGCGACAATAATGATCTTGTCTTTTTCAACGGTAATTTTGTCGGCGGTTCCTAGCATTTCTAGGGTAACGAGATCCAAGCTTAAACCGACTTCTTCAGAGATCACTTGACCATTGGTGAGAATGGCGATGTCTTGCAGCATGGCTTTTCGGCGTTCGCCAAACCCTGGGGCTTTGACTGCAACTGCATTTAAAACCCCTCTAGCCTTGTTAACAACCAGAGTCGCCAGGGCTTCTCCTTCGACATCTTCTGCAATAATCAGCAGAGGTTGACCTTCCCGTGCTATTTTTTCGAGGACGGTGACTAAATCCTGAATGGCACTAATTTTCTTATCAACGATCAGAATACGAGCATTTTCATACTCGGCGATCATCCGTTCGTTGTCGGTGACAAAATAGGGCGATAGATAACCGCGATCAAATTGCATCCCTTCAACAACATCGAGTTCGGTTGTCATTTCTGGATCGTTTCCGGCTGAGACTGTCGCCACTTGAGCGATCGCATCTCCTTCTACGGGTTTCGCCACCGCTACGATTTCGGCAACTAAACGGTTGATAGTTTTTTCAATCCCTCGACGTAGGGATACAGGGTTAGCCCCAGCAGCAACGTTTTTTAAGCCTTCGGCAATCATTGCTTGAGTTAAAATCGCTGCCGTGGTTGTCCCATCTCCGGCTACATCGTTGGTTTGAGAGGCGACTTCTTGAATGAGTCTAGCACCCGTGTTTTCTAAAGGATCGAAGATTTCAACTTCTTTGATGACAGTAATCCCATCATTTACAATATCGGGCGCACCAAATTTCTTCTCTAATAATACATTTCTACCTTTCGGGCCGAGGGTAACACGCACTGCATCTGTGATGGCGTTGATACCCTGTTCGAGCGCCCGTCTTGACTCTTCATTAAACGCAACAATTTTTGCCATGTAACGACCGTTAGCTCTCCACTTAGTCAATTTAGCACTCTTAGGTAGTGAGTGCTAGTTCGTGGAAACCGTACAAGAGGAGGGAGTAGGGGGGTGGGGAGATGGAGAGGTTGGGAGATAGAACATCTGGGTTGCCTATTGTCTCGACCTCCTACCTATATTGCCACATGAGCTCTTGCCTTTCTAGGCCATAACCATGCCACCATCAACATTAAACACCTGACCTGTGATGTAGGCAGCAGCCGGGTCTGCGGCTAAAAATCTGACCATTCCGGCAACTTCTTGGGGTTGACCGTACCGACCAAGGGGGATGAATTTTAGAATGTCTTCGGTATTTTTGAGATCTTTTGTCATGTCAGTTTCAATAAAACCCGGGGCGACGGCGTTGACCGTAATACCACGACTTGCAAGTTCTTTGGCAACGGTTTTGGTAAACCCAATCACACCAGCTTTGGCTGCACTATAATTAGCTTGTCCAGGATTTCCCATCTGACCTGCGACAGATGCAATATTAATAATTCGACCCGATCGCTTTTTCAGCATTATTTTACTGACGGCGCGAGTGCAGAGAAAGACACCTGTCAGGTTGAGGTCGATCACCGCTTGCCATTCTTCGGGTTTCATCCGCAACAGTAGGGTATCACGGGTAATACCTGCGTTGTTCACTAAGATGTCAACTCGCCCCCATTTTTCCATGACGGTATCGATCAGGCTATCGACTTGATCGGCTTGGGAAACGTCGGCACACAGGGCTACTGCTTGTCCTCCCGAGTTGGTGATTTCGTTAACCAGTTCGTCGGCGGCGGTAGAAGAACTCGCGTAGTTAACCACGATGTTAGCCCCTTGGCCGGCTAAAGCGATCGCGATCGCCCGACCAATTCCCCGTGATGCGCCTGTAACAATTGCAACTTGTTCTTTGAGATGTTGTTGGGTTTCGGGTAAAACGTCCATTGAGATTTCCTCAGCAATTTTTCAACGCTTAAACTTTCCATCCTAGAGGTTAACAGCTTTTGGGACTTCTATAAAATCAAACTTTCTTCATAAACTGTGATTTCTATTTAGATTAAATTGACAGTTAATCGATTGAAACGGGATTTTTAATCAAGTTTGAGCCAATTCCATCAATTGTTAATTCTTGATGAAGGTTAATTTCACAATCAAAGTTTGAAGATAAAAATAACCCGTAAAGACTGTTAACTCTGATCAGGTCAGATTATAATACAAACATCAAGTTAGAGGGAGTTTCTCTCCATGTCGGTCAAAAAGACGTTTAGCAGCTTTCAAGAACTTCTAGAGGGTTCGGATCTTCCGGTTTTAGTTGATTTCTATGCAACTTGGTGTGGCCCTTGTCACATGATGGCTCCGATTTTAGAAGAAGTGAATCAGCAAATGAGTCAACAAATCAAGATTGTGAAAATTGACACGGATAAATATCCACAGATTGCATCTCAATACGGAATAGAAGCTTTACCAACCTTAGTATTGTTTAAAAAGGGTCAACCGATTGAGCGGATCGAGGGAGTTGTCCGAGCACCGGAACTGATTCAACGGCTGTACGGTGCGCTCTAAATTTGTTTCTATGTTACGCAAATCTAGAGAAGGTTGGGAATTTAATAATGAGGCTGCTTTGGAGAGTTTTGTCTGGAAAAACTTATCGAGTTTACTCCGATTAAAACCTCTGAAGCAGCAACATAGAGCGCAAGGAGAAGTCTGCGATATTTTAGCAATAGATTCCGGTAAGCGATTGGTCATACTAGAACTCAAAAATGCTGAAGATCGCTATGTTATTCAGCAGCTTACTCGATATTATGACAATCTCTTAGAAGAACAACCGCTCAGTTCTGAAATTGATTATACTCAGTCTATCCGTTTAATTGCGATCGCACCCTATTTTCACGAATATAGTTTCATCGATCTCAAATATCATACTCTCTAGATATCACAAGAAATGATAAGATCGATAGCATCCCGAACAGTTACGATTAAGGATGAATACACCGAGTCATGCAATTTTAAACCTGGCTCTTTTGAGTCAAGCCCATAATTCTCAAGCTTATTTAATAATTGTAATGGGTGGAGTTTTACCGGATATTCCAATTTTTTTATTTTATGGTTGGGCGAAGTTTATTACTAAAATTCCCGCAGCAAAAATTTGGTCAGAGGCTTATTATCAACCCAATCTGCAAAATATTGTAGCAATTTTTCATTCGATTCCTCTGGCGATGTTTGGATGGGGAATTGCTTATTTTTATAACTGGGAAAGTCTACAAATTCTATGCTTGAGTTTGATTTTACATTCTTTGTTTGATTTACCTGTTCACCATGATGATGCTCATCGACATTTTTTTCCGGTGAGTCATTATCGGTTTATCAGCCCCATTTCTTACTGGGATATCAACCATTATGGTCGAGTCGTTGCATTTATAGAAATGGTCGGTGTTTTGTTTGCAACGGTTTGGGTATTTCCGTTACTTGATTCAGTGATTGGAAAAAGTTTGATGTTATGGGTTAATGGGTTCTATGGATGGGGTTATTTTTATTTTTATCTTCGATCTCAATGGAGTAAACAAAACCCCCTCTAAAGCTGAATTCGCGGAGCATGAGGGGGCGATAGATCCAAACTAATATCTATTGAATCTTAGGGAGATTAATTTTTGCTGAGAATGATTGTTAGGGGTTTATGGGGCTTGCCAAATTCGTTGATGGTATTGCTGCGGATCAGCATAGGGGTCAACCGCCTCGTGAGAGTGACCGTGATCGTGACTATGATGGTGGTGGCCGTGATCGTGATGATGATGAGCGTGTGAGTCCCCAGATACGGCTGCTAACCGGAATTTACAAGCTTCACAGTTCATCTGAACTTGACCGAGTTGGGTTTCAATTTCGCGATCGCGTAAGAGTTGCAACAGTTCGGGTTGAATGCCCATCTCTGGCAAACAACTCATGCTAATGTCAGGATATTGTTCTTGCTGTTGGGCGGTGATGTCAAAAATTTTCTTGACTAACACACCAGTAAACAAGAAATAAGGCAAGACAATAATCCGTTTGGGCTGATATAAACGGGCGCGACGAAAGCCTTCTTCTAGACGCGGGTGAGTAATACCAATAAAACAGGTTTCTACCGTCTGATA
>CAZNCM010000077.1:10156-13908 GCA_964571155.1 uncultured Lyngbya sp.
GATAGCCGCTTCCTTCCCACACCATGCGAGCGAGTTTGTAGACATCGCTGTTGGCATCTGGATCGGAAGACCCTCGTCCGACAAAGAGTATAACGGTTTCAGAACGAGAAATATCGGGGCGATCAAGTTCTGCTAAACGAGTTTTCCACAACTCAAAAATCAGGGGGTTGATCCCGAAATGACGTCCGTAATGAAATTTCAGTTGAGGATAGATTCCTCGGGCGCGATCAAGTTCGTTCGTAATATCAAATTTGTTGTGGCGGGCTGCAAACAATAGCAACGGTAATGCAGAGAGATCGGTGTAGCCTTGCTTAATGCAGCGTTCAACGCCTTCTTGAATCGTTGGGCCGGTCAGTTCAAGAAAACAGGGAACAACGGGGCGAGAATGGTCAAGAGCTTGATAGGCTTCAGCAAAATCAAGGAACGTTTGACGGCCTTCTGTATCGCGAGTCCCATGTCCGATCAGCAACAAAGGACGTTGCAACGGTAGAGGCGGAAGGCTGAGATTCAAATGTTCGGTGGGATTAATAATCAAGAATTTAGCTCCTTTCCCGTGCTAGGCAGGATATAGGGTTGTAGGTAACAAGTTGGCTTTCTGACTTGTCAATTTGCTCGTAAATGACTTACAGTTGCCGCACAGCCCCGGACTTTCACCGGAGTTTCCCAACAGGTTACGATTGACTTAGTAATACTTTGAATAGCATAGCAAGTTAAGTTCATTCTGCTATAAATGTCACGAATCAACATAATTGACCAACGGTCACAGCAGCGCAGCAAGAGAGCGGTTTCCCCAAATTCGCAATCTTAGCGACTGGCGAGGCGCGAAGTCCACGCGCGCAGAGTAGCCGTTGGGCGGAGTAATCTGTGACTCAATCAATGGACAAATTTAATTGGATCTGTTGCGATCGCAATTCAAAATTTATCCCCTTGTCTGTTAATGGAACTGATCGGAATCGATTGTCCATTTTGTTAATTTGGTTTCCAAGCGGTTTCCAATCAATTTTCCTAAATGTTTCCCACAAAGCTGGCAGGATTGCTAACATAACGATAAAATTCTGTGTGATAACGTGAACTCTAATCTTGCTGTTTCTGATCCCCGCTATGAATGACATAACGAATGATGCACAAGAAGTGTTACCCCGTGAGGTTAGGGTTAACCAACTTCGTAATTTGATAGAAACCTTGCAGATTGCTGATGAAATTGCCAGCAAGGGTTACTTGATCAGTAGTTCTGAATTGGCTGATCTGATGGATGTCAATGCTAGTGCGGTCACCAGTCGCGGTGATAACTGGGCTTGGCGGAATTGGGAAGTCTCCAGAGTTCGCCGTGAGGGAAATCAAATCCTTTGGCAATTGGAACGGGTAGACTAAATGTTTGAGCCTGTATTGAGTCTCTAAATTTTTGCTCGATCTATGCTCAGTCTCAGAGTAGGAAATAGGGTTCAGACTAGACATTGAACCTTTTCTCTGCTTTTATTCTTTTGGGGATGGCGATCGCCGTGAAGTGTTGAAGTTTGACTGGATTTTGTGATCGAGAGTGGGTCTATATTTTTATCAATTTTCTGAGATTTTACCCCAAAGTTACATCTAAAAACATCATCACTACAAAACCAACCATAACACCGAGAGTTGCTTCTTTTTCCAGTCCGAGACTGTGAGATTCGGGGATGATTTCATCACTAATCACAAACAGCATTGCACCGGCTGCAAAAGCCATCGCCCAAGGTAAAATGGGTTGAGCAATTGAAACGACTCCAGCACCGATTAACCCGCCCACAGGTTCAACTAATCCGGTCAATAGAGCAATACTAAATGCAGTCAAACGGGAGTATTTTTCAGCCAATAAAGCAATGGCTACAACAAATCCTTCGGGGATATTTTGTAAACCAATCCCAATCGCCAAGGCGGTACCATTTGCCACATATTCACCTCCAAATCCCACCCCAACCGCCAATCCTTCGGGAAAGTTATGAATAGCGATCGCAATTACAAACAGCCAAATTCGTTTTAAATTTTGATAATTTCCTTCGGGGCCTTTGATAAAATGTTCGTGAGGAAAATATTGATGACTGTACAATAAAAATGCCCCCCCGAGTAATATTCCAGCGACGACAATTAAAGCCGACAAAGTATTATTATTGGTTTGTCGGGTAGCGGATTCTAGACTCGGGACAATCAAGGAAAAAGAGGTGGCGGCTAACATCACACCCGCTCCAAACCCTAACATTATCCCTTGAATTCGTTGACTAATTTGACGTACAATTAACACCGGAATTGCACCCACACCCGTTCCCATTCCGGCGATAAAACTTCCGATTAATCCTAAATAAACAGTGGGAATATCTTTCAGAAAATTAAGCATAGAAGTATTAAAACTTAGGACAGGATCAACTACACTCAATTTTATATTGTATATTTATAATTTTTCGGGAGCTTTTCAAGAGCGCCCTTGTGAAGCAAAGAAACCCAGTTTTGAATAAATTACCGGGTTTCTATAGACTAACTTAACTCACGGGAGAAGGTTGTTTACTGAAAAATAATTCTCGAATTTGTTCAGAAATTTGAGAACTGGTTAACCCTAAATCCGCTTTAGACTGATCGGGAGTCGCATGATCAACAAGCTTGTCTGGAACTCCGAACCGTTTCAATGGAACCAAGATATTATTATCCATTAACGCCTCAGCCACAGCCGAACCAAAACCGCCAATCACACAACCTTCTTCTAATGTGACAACTTTGCCAATCTGTTTAGCTAAAGGCAAAATTAACTCCGTATCTAAAGGTTTAACAAAACGGGCATTAATAACCGTTGATTCAATCCCGTGTTCGCTGAGGATTTCTGCAACTTGCATCGCCGAATAAACCATGGAACCATATCCCAACAGCAACAAATCATCACCACTGCGAAGAATTTCTCCTTTACCAATGGGTAACGGTTCCCAACCTTCTTCCATTAACGGAACACCATAACCCGAACCGCGCGGATAACGCATGGCGATCGGCCCTTCAGTATGGTTAATTCCGGTGACAACCATTTGCTGCAATTCGGCCTCATCTTTGGGTGCCATCATCACTATATTGGGTAAGCAACGTAGATAGGCAATATCGTACATTCCTTGGTGAGTCGGGCCGTCTGCACCGACAATTCCCGCCCGATCTAAACAGAAGAAAACAGGCAGTTTTTGGATGCAAACATCGTGAATAATTTGATCGTATGCCCGTTGTAAAAAGGTTGAATAAATAACAGTAACCGGACGCATTCCTTCACAAGCCAAACCAGCAGCGAGGGTAACGGCGTGTTGTTCTGCAATGCCAACATCAATGTATTGTTTGGGCAGTTTTGCTTGAAGTTTATCCAAACCCGTTCCAGTTGCCATTGCTGCGGTAATTCCTAATATTTTAGGATTATTTTCAGCCAGTTTCACCAAGGTGTGGGCAAACACTTTGGAGTAACTTGGAGGTTTGGGCTTGGTGGAAGGAACCGCTTTTCCAGAAGCAAGGTTAAAGGGAGACTGGGCGTGATAGCCAACTTGATCTTTTTCAGCGATCGCATAACCTTTTCCTTTGGTGGTGGAAACATGAACCATCACCGGGCCAATAATACTGTGGGCTTGTTTAAAGGTTTCGATCAACTCCTCTAAGTTATGACCATCAACCGGACCAAGGTAGGTAAAGCCGAGTTCTTCGATCACCGCCCCGACTTTGGGAACAGCTAAACGTTTCATCCCTTCTTTGAGGCGTTCCATTTCTGG
>CAZNCM010000077.1:13918-15784 GCA_964571155.1 uncultured Lyngbya sp.
GTAAAGGTTTCGCCCACAAAGGGAATCTGTTTAAACTGTTCGCGCAGGTTGTCTTTGAGGAACTGAACAGGCGGGCTGAGGCGCATTTTGTTGAGATAACGAGGAATGGCGCCAACGTTAGGTGAGATCGACATCTCATTATCATTAAGAATCACCAAAAACTTGGTGTGAGGTAGATGTCCGGCATGATTGATCGCTTCGAGGGCCATACCTCCGGTTAAAGCCCCATCTCCGATAATCGCCGCAACTTTGAAGTCTTCACCGCGCGCGTCCCGTGCTAACGCCATTCCTAAAGCGGCTGAGATGCTGGTGGAGGCGTGTCCGGCTCCAAAATGATCAAATTTGCTTTCACAGCGTTTGAGGTAGCCTGCAACGCCGTTTTTTTGTCGCAACGTGTGGAAGTTGTTGTAGCGACCTGTGATAATTTTGTGGGGATAGGCTTGGTGGCCTACATCCCAGACGACTTTATCTCGATCTAAGTCCAGAGTTTGGTAGAGGGCGAGAGTGAGTTCTACGACTCCTAAACCCGGGCCTAAATGTCCCCCTGTTGCTGCGACTGTTTCTAAGTGTTTTTCACGAATTTGTCGGGCAATTTCTTGCAGTTCGTGAATCGATAAACCATGTAGCTGATTCGGATGAGTAATTTCACTCAAATGCATACGTCTAAATACCCGCGCTAGCCATTACTTAAGGTAACGTGTAAAAAGCAAATATGGATCGGTTTAGTTACCGTCCAAGTTAATGCACAGATGTCATGGTAGCAGGGGAAAGGGATCTGCGATCAAGTTGATTATAATTTGTTATCGATCAGATTCGTCTCAGAACTCAGGTTTTCGGGGGTCAAACAGGGTTTATTCCGGCTTTTTGCGAGGAAATTTTGGGTTGGCGATCGCTCTGGGAGTGATTGAAGGTTCTATAGATTTAGTGATCTGATAGTCGGATACATAGAAATTTGCGGTATACTGATTTGAGAAATTTTTAACTTCATCCCGAATAAATGAGCGACTGTTTGCATAACAATTACCCGTTAAAAACGATCAATCAATCGATTTCTCTGCGCTATCAGATAGAGGGAGTCTAGTTTTTATTTTGAGTATTAGCTAGGTGAATACTGCGATTTATTTAAAGGTGAGTTGAATTTAAAGGTTGAGATGATTTGCTTAGGGTTTTTAGATCCGAAATTAAATCCCAATGTTTCCGATCAGCTTGACTTCAAATTTGATCAAAAACTTCAGATAAATTGATTTGAGAATAGTCATCCCATGTCAAAAATAGTGACGGAACAAAAAAGTTGGTTTAATTGGTTTAAGTTAGCTCTGAATATCCGCAGTTCAGTGATTCGGTCTATTTGGCGGCGAGTCGTGGCGGCGATGATTTTTGCGGGCGTGATTAATTTAATCTATTCTCAAGGATTAGCTGTTAATCAACCTATTCTTAGTAGTTTAATTCCGAGTATTGTTCTGGGTTTACTTTTGGTTTTTAGAACAAATACAGCCTACGAACGATATTGGGAGGGTCGGAAACTTTGGGGGGTAATGATTCACAATGGTCGAATTTTAGCTCGAAATATTTATTTTTTTATTCCCACAAAAACCGACAGAGACAGAGAGAAAAAATTAGATTATATTCAATTAGTGGGTACATGGGTCTGGGCTATTAAAGTTCATGTGAGAAAAGAAGATCTAGAAACTGAACTTAAAAATTTACTCACACCCAATCAGTTTACAGAACTTCAAACTATTCAGCAACGACCGTTAAGAATTGCTAATTGGTTAGCAGATTATTTTATAAGAATGTATGAACGAAATCTGATTAACTATCACTTTTTGATTGAATTAAATCAGTCAATGGATCGAATTTTAGAGG
>CAZNCM010000077.1:15794-16233 GCA_964571155.1 uncultured Lyngbya sp.
ATGATTGCTTGCGATCGCATTGCTTCGACTCCCTTACCCAAAGCTTATTCTATTCACTTAAAACATCTGTTGCTTATTTATTGTTTGAGTGTACCGTTTACTTTCGTTGAGGAGTTGAACTGGTTAACGGTTCCTGCGGTGGGAGTCATTACTTTTTCTTTACTCGGAATTGAAGAAATAGGCTTAGAGATTGAAAATCCGTTTGGAAATGATCCCAATGATTTACCCTTAGAGAAGTTTTGTTATATTCTCCAAAGTGATATTGCTGAGTTAATCGAGTATGAGAGTCAGGATAAGTATGATTAAAAAAGATCAACTAATCAGTCGAAAAAAATCTAACAATAGACCCAATTCCTGGCTTTTTAAACTTTAACTCAAACTGCAAATTATTTGCAACTTTCCTTAAATTCTCACCCTCATATTTAGCAGTCAAACAAAG
>CAZNCM010000077.1:16245-19786 GCA_964571155.1 uncultured Lyngbya sp.
ATCTTTAATCTTCCTCAAAAACAATCACCTATTCTTCACTCTCAAGTTCACTTTCAGGTTTTGCGTTGATATCAGAAGGAGGTATTTTTTGGAGTCCAATTAAACCTTCCATCACAGATTTAACAATAGGCGCTGCTACCCTTCCGCCACTCGCGCCAGGTATCTGAGGTTCATCAACGACTGCAACGACAACATAACGAGGATTATTAACCGTTAAAATTCCGACAAAACTGGTAATTCGAGCATTTTCTGAGTAACCGCCTCTAGCAGAGGCTTTTTGGGCTGTACCTGTTTTTCCAGCGACTCGATAACCTGCAATACGTGCAGCCCTACCCGTACCGTCTTCTGCGGCGACCACAGATTCCATCATTTCTAAGACTGTATTTACTGTTTTCGAGGAGAAAACTTGCCGAGATTCAGGTAAAGAAGTTTCCCAATAAAGTTGTCCTTTACTGTTATATAATCCTTTGACAACATGAGGTGTGACCAGTTTTCCGCCATTAGCTAAAGTTGCATTTAATTGAGCTAATTTTAGAGGTGTAATTGAAAGTCCTTGACCAAAAGCTGCGGTTGCAGATTCTACTGGAACATTAACAAATTGATGGCGTGTTTTCAGTGTACTTGCGACTTCAAAGGGTAAATCAACACCGCTCAATTCTCCGAGTCCTAATCGTTTTAATCCATCATAAAAAACTTCAGGTTCTATCTGCTGCATGACGTTAACCATGCCAATATTACTCGAATATTTAATCACATCAGTAATACTGATTGAACCCCGAGCCCCAACATAATTGTAATCGGCATTTTGAATCGTCCACCGACCCATCTGAATCCGACCTTGATCATAAACCACAGTATCTTGCTGAATCCCTCCTGCTTCTAAAGCAATTGCAACATTAATCGGTTTGAAGGTAGAACCGGGTTCATAGAGGTCAGATAATGCCCAATTTTTAAAGTTTTCAACATTCGATTTCCAATACTCATTGGGATCGTAGGATGGCTCATTAACTAATGTCAATATTTCTCCATTTCTGGCATCCATGACAACCACAGTACCGCGTTTTGCTTGATTTTTTTCAACGTTTTCTTTGAGAATTTTACGAGCCATTCTTTGCAGACGAGTGTCAATGGTCAGTCGCAATTCCAAATCGTCAAGCTGAATAAACCCAGAAGCAAGTTGAGTCGGTACCCAATTACCATTGACTGAACGTTGAAACTCTAGAGAAGGCATGACTCGTTCGAGTAATTCTTGTTGACTATGTTCAACTCCGGCTTGACCTTTGCCTTCACTATCGACATAACCCACAATATCGGCAGCAATATTTTGTTGAGGATAAAGGCGTTTTCGCTGTTGGATCAGTTCTAATCCATCAATTCCTAAATTGGCGATATGATTGCCGACTTCTTCGCTAATGGACTCAGCAATTTTTATCCCACTATCTGCTTCTTGAAATTGTTCTAGGAGTTCGTTTGCTGTAGGATTTTTTAAATCATTTAGCACTAATACCTTAGATAATTTCTCAGCGATTTCCGCAGGAAGTTGTTGAAATAATTTGGGATGAGCGTAAAGTGTATAAACGATTTGATCAATGGCTAAAATATGACCATTAATATCACTAATCGGACGACGCGGAACAAACGGAAGATCCCGTTGACTTTGTTGAAATTGGGCTTGCTGTTTGAGCATTGGCCCCATGGTAATTTGTAGGCGAAATAAATTCACTAATAGCCCGAATAATCCCCCCAACAAAATCAGCCACACCATTCGCAGACGAGAGGAATTACATCTTTTGATTTTAGTCGGTTTACGAGGAAGGCGCTGTTGAGGATCACGAGGATGATCTAAACCCGGAAATCGAGATGACGAATTAGCAGGCTTTTGAGTCTGTATAGAACGAGAAAAACGAGGTCTACTCAAACGCGATCTGGAAGGAAAATCCATGATAATTAGTGAATCGTTTTTTCAGTGAATCGTCACCGCAGAGAGCATTTTTGCATGATTTATACTCGAATTACCCGGTTAATATCCTAACGGTTTATTGGGGGTAGAAGTCGGACTTAAATTCAGTTCAAGGGGAGGAACTTCCGGTGAGATTTCTGGGCGGGGGGGTGCGGGACGTAAAAAGATCATATCTAGGGGTTCTCTTTCAACTAATCCGGTGTCGGGTTGTTGGGCGCCTTCAGCGATTTGATGCTTGAGAACTTCATTTGTGGCTCGCAGTTGTTGTTCTTGAGTCCGATAATGTTCTAGAGTCTGATATTCTTGTGTCCAAGCCGATTCTCGATAGGCTGTTAAGCTGTAGACGCTGAGGGTAATGCCGACAATCGCTCCAGTGACAATAGAGGAGACTTGTTGTAGAGTGGTCAGCGATCGCAACCAAAGCGGTTGAGGAGGTTGAGGAGGTAAAATTTCAACAACATCAAGTTCGATGATTTCCGGAGTCGAATTTGAGGAGGGTTGAGCAAGCGGTTGAGTGAGCGGCTTCCGTCGAAGTCTGGCTCGTTCGAGGGGGATAATATTTCCCGGAGTCGTCGGCGTCGTCAGAGATTGAGACAGGCGCTTGGAGGTAGAACGGGTGGGTCGGAATGCAGTAGTCATAGCTCGGGTTAGACAATCACGATCGCTAGTCAGTTATCAAGTTCAGTTATTGAAGCTGAAGTCAGCCAAAAAACTCAGACAGGCAGAAGAATTTCTTTCTCATATTACCATTAGCAAGTTTCAAGCATTACACGGGAATTGATAGTATTTTTGAGTCTGACTGTTTTTTTTAGATTTTCTCAAGCTTCAAGCTCAATCCTAACTCTCTATACTTATGCTGTTGTTGCAATTCAGTACCTCCCATTATTGTCGTAAAGCCCGTTTAGCTCTGGGTTATAAAGGGATTTCCTACCAAGTTCAAAATTTAACACCCGGATTGCACCTTTTGAAACTCAAACCCATGACTGGTTTAACGACGGTTCCGGTATTAGTCCCACAATTAGACAATCAACCCCGTGTGATTGCCGATTCGAGTCGAATTTTCCAGTTTTTAGACGCTTATTGTCCGACTCCGCCGTTATATTTTGATGATCCGCAACAGCAAACTCAGACGTTGATGCTGGAAGATTGGCTCGACGAAAGTATTGGCACCGCGACACGATTTGTTTATTATCAGTTTCGTGCAGGTGCAGGTAAACAGATCGATCCGTCTTGGTCTTCTCAAGTCGTGATTCAAGTGGTGCGTCGTCAATATGGGATTGATCAAGCATCTGCGGAGTTAGCCACCCAACGCTTAAAAATCGCCTTTGAGGTGTTGCAGGTTTGGCGGGAACGTCCCTATCTCGTCGGCGATCGCCTGAGTGTTGCGGATCTAGCGGCGGCGGCATTATTGAGTCCTCTGGCGTTGATTCCCGACTATCGAGAAAACTATCCTTGGCTGTTTGAAAATATCACTCGGATTCATCAATTGTGTGGGGAAGCGTTACCACCCGGTTTATCCTCGCAAAGCTAGATTCCCCTTTTTTGTTACAAATCATTAATGCTTTATGCAATAATATCAAC
>CAZNCM010000078.1:0-8682 GCA_964571155.1 uncultured Lyngbya sp.
TCCCGT
Source organism: uncultured Lyngbya sp. (assembly GCA_964571155.1). Taxonomy (GTDB): domain Bacteria; phylum Cyanobacteriota; class Cyanobacteriia; order Cyanobacteriales; family Microcoleaceae; genus Capilliphycus. The sequence goes on from CAZNCM010000078.1 coordinate 7, forward strand.
TTAATTCTCCCCCCATTAAAGAAGCCTTTGAAAAGTTTGGTCAAATCGCCCTCAATCCTAAATATGTTGTCGGCGGTACTGTTGGTGTTGTTAACATTCCCTTTGGTTTGTCTCCCAACGGTTTATTTACAGATCCGCCTGAGTGTTATCTACACCGTCAAGCCAGTTTTATTAGTAGTTTTTTCCCGGAAGGTGTGGTACTGGGTCAAAATGTCGATATTTTTCCTTTACCCCCGATTAACGAAGAATTTGGCTTACCCATTTTAGTCGGCGGCGATGTGGTCGCTATGTTCAACGATACACCCCAAGCTCGCAAATTAATGCAATATTTAGCTTCTATTCAACCTCATGAAATTTCGGCGTCAATGGGAGGCTATATTTCTCCGCATCGTGGGGTGAGTTTGGATGTTTATCCTGATGCTGTCAGTCGCCAACAAGCTGAAATTTTATTAAATGCCGATACAATTCGCTTTGATGCTTCCGATGTCATGTCCGGAACGGTAGGGACTGGAACGTTTTGGCTCGGAATTATTAATTATGTTGACGGTCAAGACATTGATACGGTGTTACTTGATATTGACAAAAGTTGGCCTGAAAAACAAACCGAAAATTAGAGAAACAGATCCATTTAAAATTGGGGAAATCTTCACATTTGATCTTCCTCAATCCTGATCTTTTTTAACTATATTCCCAATGATCATGCTGAAAACATTAAAAAGATTGGATCGGCTTTGACCTTCCACTTTTTAATAAATTGTTACACAATAGAAACAGTATCCGATATTTTGATCACACCAACAGCTTGGTCAGACATCGATGTTGAGCATTCCGAGGAATCAATATTTTGAACGTTTTTTCAACTCTCGAACCCAAGCGACGCCGCAGCCTATTACTTCTGTTTATTGCGGGTTTGTGTTTTTGGTCTAGCACCACCAGTTTACTCCCCACTTTACCCCTCTACATTCAAGCCCTCGGCGGCACAAATCGACAAGTGGGTTTAGTAATGGGGGCTTTTGCGATTGGACTCTTACCCTCCCGGTTTGGACTTGGCCCCCTTGCTGACAGCAAAGGTCGCAAACTCGTTTTACTGATTGGTACCACGGTTGTTACGCTGGCCCCGTTGGGCTACTTATTGGTCACTTCAATTCCTCCAATGGCGGTAATTCGGGCTTTTCATGGGATTAGTATTGCCGCCTTTACCATTGGTTACAGTGCCTTAGTCGCCGATATTGCCCCGATTGACCGTCGAGGCGAAGTCATTGGTTATATGAGTCTCGTTACACCCATTGGGATGGCAATTGGGCCGGCTTTTGGGGGGTTTGTACAAGCGGGGTTGGGATACAATTTTCTCTTTTTATCGAGTGCAACTTTTGGACTTCTCGCCGGACTGGGTATTTCTCAAGTTTGGGAACCCACTCGCCCTAAACCTACTTTAGACAACATTGACCTCATCTCTGTAACACTCAAGGTTCGCCTACAAAGACTGTTTCGCTACCTCAAATTAATGGGAAGTCCGGCACTCCGAACTCCTGCTTTGGTAATGGCAACTGTGGGTTTAATCTTTGGCAGTTTAGTTACTTTTTTACCCCTTTATCTGGCTGAATCTAACCTAGAATTAAATGCGGGATTATTTTATTCTACCGCAGCGATCGCCAGTTTTAGCTCTCGTTTATTCGTGGGTCGTGCTTCAGACCGATATGGTCGAGGTATGTTTATTACTATTGCTTTGATCTTGTATCTGATCTCAATGCTGCTGTTAGGAACCGCAAATCATCACTCTGAAATTCTCCTCGCCGCAGCTTTAGAAGGGTCAGGTGCCGGAATTCTCATTCCCACCGTGATTACCTTAGTTACAGACCGTTGTTCCGCTGATGAACGGGGTCAATTTTTCTCCCTTTGTATTGGGGGATTTGATATCGGAATTGCACTAGCCGGCCCTCTATTTGGCTGGGTTGCTGAACAAGTTGGTTACTCGAATATGTATCTTTTAGATGCCGGGTTAGCCCTACTCGGTTTAATCATCTTTATCACCCAGTCTAGCCGCAATATTCCCGACTCCATTAAATTTGCACTCGGAAAAGCAGAAGATATTTATATCTTCAAAAGCTAATCCTCAAGTTGAATTAAGCCTGACCAATTTCTCGGAACACCCGATAGGCTGTGAAATCCGACAATAAATGGTTCGGTTACACTCACTAAACTCTCCTCCTAAGTCTTATACACTAGCAAATAGATAGAAAGTTTAGAGAAAGTCATAGAGGAAAAATAACATGAATAATCAATCTCAATTTACTCAACACGGATTTAATCCGAACGCTAGTCATCAGAATGTTCTTTCCGAGTATATTCAATCTCTCGATGCCGAATCAATCTCTCAACTGTCTAAGCCGAATTCTGAAGTTCGTCAATTGATGGAATCTCATCTGAACGGCATATTAGGGAACTTACCCCCCCAACATTTTGATGTTTCTATTACCACCAGTCGGGAAAATTTAGGACAACTGTTAGCCGCAGCAATGTTAAATGGTTATTTCTTGCATAGTGCTTCTCAACGCATGAATTTAGAACGTTCTTTACCGACGTCACTCCATCATCAAGATCACTCCTCAGAAGCCAAAGACAATTACTAATTTACAGCCAGCTTAAACGCTTGTCAAAATAACGGTCTGGGGTGCAAAATGCGCCCTCTATTTTTTTAGATTGTGATCACATCTGATTCTTAGAGTTCGGAAAAGTCGATAATACAGGTTCGCCAAACCGAACCCCTCAAAAAACCGATTATCGATAATCTTGTAAGTAGGAAATAAACAAACCGATTGTAGAATGAGTTTGCGAAAGTCTTAATCACTGTTAAACCTGATTAAATGGTCAGATTTTAAGCGAATTTAGCGAAGTATAACCGCTCGCAAAAATTATCGATTTCTCTAAAATCCACTCGATAGAGCCAAATTATAACGTTGTCTATCGCTCATACAAACTTTAATTAAAAGAAGAAATTTAGGAGAAATTAACATGGCAAAAGTAGTCGGAATAGACCTGGGAACCACCAACTCTTGTGTCGCTGTATTAGAAGGCGGAAAACCTACCGTTATCGCTAATGCAGAAGGCGGACGCACCACACCCTCCGTTGTTGCTTACACCAAAACAGGTGAACGTTTAGTCGGACAAATTGCTAAACGTCAAGCTGTAATGAACCCCGAAAATACCTTTTATTCAGTTAAACGGTTTATCGGACGTAAACACGCAGAAATTACCAACGAAGCTAAAGAAGTTTCTTACCAAGTATTATCCGATAACAACAGTAACGTTAAACTCGACTGTCCGTTATCTAAAAAACAATTTGCACCGGAAGAAATTTCCGCCCAAGTTCTTCGTAAACTGGTTGAAGACGCCAGTAAATATCTCGGCGAAACAGTTACCCAAGCGGTTGTCACCGTTCCTGCTTATTTTAATGATTCCCAACGTCAAGCAACTAAAGACGCCGGAAAAATCGCCGGAATTGAAATTTTGCGGATTATTAACGAACCCACCGCAGCCGCCCTCGCCTATGGACTTGACAAGAAAGAAAACGAAACGATTCTTGTATTTGACTTAGGGGGAGGAACTTTTGACGTTTCTATCCTGGAAGTGGGTGACGGTGTATTTGAAGTGTTAGCAACTTCGGGAGATACTCACCTGGGTGGTGACGATTTTGACAAAAAAATTGTCGATTGGTTAGCAGAAGAATTTAAACGCAACGAAGGCTTTGATTTACGCAAAGACAAACAAGCTTTGCAACGGTTAACAGAAGCCGCAGAAAAAGCCAAAATTGAACTCTCCAGCGCCACACAAACTGACATTAACCTTCCTTTTATTACGGCAACTCAAGACGGCCCTAAACACCTCGATATCACCTTAACTCGGGCGAAATTTGAGGAAATGTGTTCTGATTTGCTAGACCGTTGTCGAGTTCCTGTTGAACAAGCACTAAAAGATGCCAATCTGAGTGCATCTAATCTGAGTGAAGTTGTTCTGGTTGGGGGTTCAACTCGGATTCCAGCAGTACAAGAATTAGTTCATCGTATCTCTGGAAAACAACCGTCTCAAGGGGTTAATCCTGATGAAGTTGTTGCGGTTGGTGCTGCGATTCAAGCCGGGGTTTTAGGTGGAGAAATTCGAGATGTTGTGTTGTTAGATGTAACACCTCTTTCTTTAGGGGTAGAAACCCTGGGTGGTGTGATGACTAAACTCATTCCTCGCAACACCACAATTCCAGTTAAGAAGTCAGAAGTATTCTCGACAGCCCAAGATGGACAAACAAGCGTTGATGTTCATGTCTTGCAAGGTGAACGAGAAATGGCTTCTAACAATAAAAGTTTGGGAAATTTCCGCTTAGATGGTATTCCCACTGCGCCTCGGGGAATGCCGCAAATTGAGGTGACGTTTGATATCGATGCGAATGGGATTTTATCGGTTTCTGCCCAAGATAAAGCCAGTGGTAAGCAACAATCGATTACGATTCAAGGGGCTTCTACTTTGAATGAAACTGAAGTGGAACGTATGGTTAAAGATGCGGAAGCCAACGCCGAAACTGACCGTCAGCGACGAGAACAAGTTGATACTAAAAATATGGCTGAGTCGTTGACTTATCAAGCGGAAAAACAGCTTAAAGATTTTGCGGATAAAGTCTCTGAAGCGGATAAAAATCAGGTGGAAAGTTTGATTACATCCTTGCGTGAGGCGATTAATCAGGATAATTTTGAGCAAATGAAATCTCTCACCAATGATCTACAACAAGCGTTAATGCAAATCGGAAGTGCCGTTTATAGTCAAGCCAATGGTGCTGCTAGCAATGGGGCGACGGCAAATGAAAAAACAACTGCCTCTAACACGGCTTCATCTTCAAGTGATGATGTCATTGATGCGGATTTTGTAGAAACGAAGTAATCGGTTTTCTCTCAACCTTTTGGTAGAGTTTGGGGTGGGCTTTGCTCACCTCTTTTTCTGTTATTAGATAGATGTTTTTTTGAAGATGAACATTTCTATTTGGATCTAATTTTTGAACAGATATTCAATATTTTCGATCTTTAATCCCCCCGAAGTCAGTTTTTTGGATTGGGGGTATTGTTGTGTTATTGTATGTTTAATAAACTTTTTAGATTTTCCTTAACAAATCTTGACAAAATGCCACACAGAATGTAAATTAAGGCGTTAACCTGCGCTCAATTGGGTAAGGGGGGCTTGCTCTATCACTTATATTTCTAGCGAAATCCCCTGATTCTGTTTAAGCTTCTCTGTATAGCTGAGAATAGGGGTTTGGTTCATTTTGAGATCAATTTCTGTTCTTCAATTGTTGAGGGGAGAAGACAAAAAGAATGGAATTTGAATATTAATTATTGAAAAGGTCATAATGAAAAAACGATTTTCAGCCAGTGTTTTGATACTTTCTATTCTCGGTAATTTTTGGATTATACCGAGTGTAGATGCGACGGAAAATAATTTAATTGTTGAACTGGATGGTTTAAAAAATCAAACAGGTCAAGTCTGTCTCAGTCTATTTTCAAGTAGTCAAGGATTTCCTGACAAAAAAGAAAATGCTTTGCAAACTCAATGTATTCAGCTAGGACAAGACCATCCAAAAATTAGGTTTGAAAACTTAATTCCGGGAAATTATGCGGTTGCTGTTTTCCACGACGCCAATAGTGATCAAACTCTAAACCTCAACAGTTTGGGAATTCCCACCGAAGGCTTTGGTTTTTCTCGCAACCCCACGATTCTTGCTGGCCCTCCTCAGTTTAATGATACTGCTGTTGTGGTCGCTAACGTACAAAATAATATTCAGATTAAGTTACAATATCTGTGGAATTTTAACAAATAAGCCAAAAAGCTAGGGGTTCTTGCTTTGACCTCTAGCTTCGTCTTTGAGTTGGGGTTGAATATGAGATTTGACAAAAATGAAATGATCCCCTTATTGATGATTTAATCCAAAAATAGAGAGTCGCTCACTGTCATTTTAGAATGGTTTTTTTGAGGGAAATGGGAGGGAAAATATTAGGTAGGAACGGAGAGAGAGGGATTCGAACCCTCGGATAGGCCTTACGTACCTATCAACAGATTAGCAATCTGCCGCTTTCGACCACTCAGCCACCTCTCCAAGTGTGACATCTTCGTATGATAGCAAATTATTTTAGGCGTGTCTAGATCCTTGAAATAGATTTTTAGGGCAGTCCCAGAGTTTAAGAGCAAGGAGCCTGCATTATTCAACAATACAACTGATGTTCTAATTGCTCAAGAGTTCGCTGTTGATCGCTATTTCCCCGTAATAATTTCCAAACGTTTAACCCAGACTGATTAACAGATTTCTGATCGCTAGCTTGGCTTAAACCCATAACTCCTTCTATTTCCATAATTATTGCTCGATAAGCATCCACGCCAGATAACTGACTGATGCTTTGTTCTTGTGTTCCTAAAGCACTCACCGCTTGCCAATTTCCTCCGACTGTAGTGTTGGTTGTTTCTGGGTTAAAAATTGTAGAAATTCCAAGTTTATTTTTTTCTGCACTGGTGATTTGACTCACCCGAGTAATTGCAATTCTAGCTGCGGTTTCTACAAATGTTTTTGAGTCTTTGACCATCGGCATTCCACTTAACAGTCCTAACCCCCCTCTCGACACTGAATCATAGGCGGTTTCCGTCAACATTCCTGGCTTAATTTCCATGACGTTGACTCGATAATTATCATTAGAATTCTGATCCTTTCTAGACTGTTTCACCGCTTGAGTCATCGCTTCTATTGCTTGATAAGATTCACTACAATCATCCAACTCAAACTCATCATTGAGTTCAAACTCTCGCTGACGTACCAGTTTATAAGTGATCGTACAAATTAGAGGTAAATTTGCCTTGTCTACCCAAGCATCAAACGCTTCTAACGTTCTCAAATCTACAATTTCTTGATCATTTCGGAGTTGTAAATATACCGCTAAAAAACGAGGTCGATCAGACTGAACAATCTGTTGATTGACATCAATCTCATTCACCATAATCCAATCAATCGTCATCACTCGTGTAATCGCACTTGCTCTTAAATAATATTTTTTTAACTCTGGTTTTAAATTAGAATAGAGAATCATAGCATCAAGCTGATCCAAAGCTTTGAACTCAGGAACCGCTTCTCCACTCCTCAAATATTGATAAGTTGAACGAATCCGTTTTTGTTCTTCCGTCTCCAGTTGAGAAGCCGTTAATAGTTTCTGCACACAATCTTCTAACCGAAGTAAGCGAGAATTATGACTGGCAATTGTATAACGTTGACCAATTTCTGAATAAATTTTCGAGGAAAAAACTAAATAATCTAGCAAATTTAACGCCGCATAATCTTCGGTCTGCAAAGCCAATATTATTCGGTTATAGGCTTCTAAACACCGAACTTTTGTCCGATCATAAACGGGAGCTTGAACAATTAAATTATTGATTTTGCGATCAATATTAAAAACAGGATTCAATAATGTATGTAATACTAAAAAGGCATCTTGTCCCTCTAAACCACATCCTTTCAAACGCAAAGTAGAACCTTCTTTGGGGTTAGCCGGAATTTTAACCGTGTAGCTTTTACCTGTTTTCAACGTCACGGTTTGAGTCCCGCCAAAACTTGCGGTTTGAGATCTGACAAAAATATGATAAAGTTCATCTAAGCTCCAATCATGTAATGGAGTTGATTCGGCATTGTCTTCTGATTCTGAATAAATATTTTCGACCCAGTTTTGAGTTTGTTTTTTCGCAGACTCCACTGAACCCGTTGCCGTCTCCATCACCTTTTTTCGGGCTTCGGAAGCATTATTACTAATCGTTTCACCCATTTCTGTGGCTTTTTGTTTAGCCGCATCGGTGGCTTTTTGGGTCATCTTTTTACTCGTTTCTGAGGCTTGATGACTAATTGACTTCCCTAAACCTGATGCTTTTTTTCCCACAGAATCCCAAAAAGATTTCTGCTGATCACTCATATTTTACCTCCCTCAGTCAGACAACAACTGGATGAATCACTTGATTTAAAACAGTAATCTCAACAGCAAAGGAGCTGCTTGTTGTAATGTTCCGAGAAATCCCCCACTATTATCAGGTTTCTCAGGATTTTGTTGATATTCTAAAATTTGAACCAGTTGAGTCGAAATTTCTTTCCCCTCATTTGATCCCAAAGTTTCATACAATTTTTGAGCAGATCGGGCATCTTCGATCGCACCCACTAAGTCTCCTAAATCCGCTTTCGCCATGCTACGACCAAAAAAAGCCGCCGCTAAATCGGGCTTTAAACGAATGGCTTGACTATAAAAATCAATCGCATTCACATAGTTTCCTTCTTTAGCTTCTTGAACGCCCCAAAAGTAATAATCTTCGGCTTTTCCCGTATTGGTTGGCATTCCGATAACACCCACCAATTGAGCATCTTTAATATTACTTTCGGTGAGAACTGCATTCATTAAATAAGCCCCACGCAGATCGGTGCCGTTGAGATTGGCTCTCGCTAAATTAGCACCCGTCAAATTGGCGCCATGTAAACTCGCTCCAGTCAGGTTCGCCCCGGCGAGATTCGCCCCCGTCAAGTTGGCGCGGCTGAGATTAGCCCCCGTCAGGTTCGCCCCTTGTAGATCAGCACCGACTAAATCGGCTAACACCAAACCTGCACCCACAAGATTGCAA
>CAZNCM010000078.1:8692-11726 GCA_964571155.1 uncultured Lyngbya sp.
TTCTATGTTTTCCGCTCGGGTAGGTTGAACGAGAGTTACTACACTCAATACCATCACGGTAGCAAGAATTCTGAAGTTCATAGGACAGAATAATTAAAAGCTACTGTCGTCATCTTAAATTATTCAGGAGAGAATTGTGAATTGTACTCATTGCCCATTGGGTTGACCTTCAACGATGACGAGTTCTACACCAAAGACTTCTGCAAAGGCTTTTTGAACTTGCGATCGCACTTCTTCGAGGGTAACAGTGGGTATAAACTCGATTAAACGACCAACTGCGCGATCAGAAATTCCACAAGGGACAATGTGTTCAAATCCCTCTAAGTCTGGACAGACATTAATCGCAAAACCGTGCATTGTGATCCAACGACTGACTTTTATCCCGATAGCAGCAACTTTTTTGTCAGCGATCCAAACTCCTGTTAAGCCTGCGATCCGCTCGCCTTTCACCCCATAAACGGCCAAAACCCGAATAATCAGTTCTTCTAGCTGTCGGAGATACCAGTGCAGATCTTGTTGATGACGTCGTAAGTTGAGAATGGGATAGCCAACTAACTGACCTGGACAGTGATAGGTGACTTCGCCGCCCCGTTCGACCCGGTGAAGTTCGGCTTTCTGAGAACTGGGGTTAAATTTGATGAACTTTGGATCGGCTCCTTGTCCTAGCGTGTAGACAGGGGGATGTTCTAGTAATAAAAGTACATCATCGGACTCCGGATGCTGTTGATGCTGTTTTACAAGCGATTTTTGCCACTGCCAAGCAATCGGGTAAGGGACTAATCCTAAGTTATAAACTTGACATCTAGGGGGATGGGGATCAAGCAAAACGGACATTTTATAGAGGATGGATATGTTAATATCATAAGTATAGGTACTCAATACATAGAGGATGAAAAAGTTAGAAGGATAGTCGAAATCTCCTCAAAAATCAAGTTGAAGTTAACATAACTTTACCCTGAAAGTATCAAGAATTGTCAAGGGATGCAACAGATTTTAAAGGGATAATCTATCCTCAATCCAAAGTGTTAAGGTGAGTTTATGCCCACATTATGAGCGGGAGGAAGCTTTATGAAGCTTGTGGTCCAGGGTAAAAATCTTGAAATAACTGAAGCGATTCACGAATATGTGCATCAAAAGATTACTAAGGCTGTTAACCATTATCAGCAGCTTACGAACGAAGTGGATGTTCACTTATCGGTTGCTCGTAATCCTCGGATAAATCCAAAGCAAACCGCCGAAGTCACAATTTACGCAAATGGAACTGTGATTCGCGCCCAAGAAAGTAGTGAAAATCTGTATGCGAGTATTGACCTCGTTGCTGATAAGATCGCTCGTCAACTTCGCAAATTCAAAGACAAACGGCAAGGAAAACATCTTCATTCACCTAAACTTGCGGAAGTGGTGGAAAACCAACCGGTGATCGAAGATCTGATTGGCGATCGCCAACCGGAACTTCCCCCAGAGGTGGTACGCACCAAATACTTTGCCATGCCCCCGATGAGCGTTCAAGAAGCCCTGGAACAATTGCAACTGATCGATCACGATTTTTATGTCTTTTGCAATGCAAAAACCGGAGAACTGAACGTCATTTATAAACGTGTTCATCATGGAGGATACGGTTTAATCCAACCCCGCAACAATAACGGTCACACCAACGGAAAAGCAACTCATAGCAGCCAGGTTCTCCCACAAGAGTCTTCTGTATAGCTATCGGTTCTAGTTCTAAATTTGGGGGTTTGACGTTTGTCAAGCCCTCAAAACATAATATTTCTGTAGAGATGTTATCAGTAAAAATAAGATTTTTTTAACGACGAACTGTTAATCAAAATCGATGAAAATTAATAAATCGCTGATCACTCCGTCTCAGTAGTCTGAATTAATTCTTCATATTTCTAACTCTCCCCAACTCCATCAGAAAGGTAAATCATCTTCATCTTCTAAACTGATGTCTTGAGGTTCTAGAGCTTGTTTGGCTTGTTTAATTCTCTCAAACAACGAATCTTGTGAATGCCTTTTGGGGTTTAATAAATTTAGATTATATTTTGCCTTCAGTGTGTCTCGAACCGATGCCGGAGTGTGTTCGGTTGGCCCCTGCAAGTCTGCTGCTGTCATTACCGGAAGCCGTGAACCCAACTTTTCAACGGTTATATCAGGAAGTCGAACCAAAAAATATTCTCGTCTGCGTCTAATCATTTCCGCCCGATTGTCAATTTCTGTCAATACACCGATAATTTGACTGAGATGATGGGAAGACATTGCCACCTGAACTTCAATATCATCAAGAGGAATTCCCAAACTTTCGGCTTGAGATAAAACATCAGCAGGAATATGATCTAAACGGGGCGGGTTGATCACCGCTTTTAAGTTGGCTAAAGTTTGCTGTAATAGCACTTCGACTTCGGCGATCAGTTGTGGTGTAATCTGTTCCGGTGGTAAAGTCTTAGCGAGAGATTTGAGTTGATCCGTTGCAGTTTGAGACAAATCAATTGCTGTTTCTAGCGGGTTCTTTTCCATCATCGTTTTATCCTTCCAGATTTTCTAACTCCTGCGTAGACTGCCATCCGGGTTCCCAGAGGCTACGATCTTTAAGTTGTTTGGCGTTTAACCAAAAGCGAACATTCGGATCACAAGACGCTACCATTTCGGCAAATACCCATTTGCCATCGTTTTTACGGTTAACCACCTGAAAATGTCGCCAACCCCAGGTTTTTTGAGTGGCTGTCCATTTAGAACCGACGAGATGCGGAAATTTTTGCTTTTTTGGCATTCTTCAGTCGTTAGCTTGCCTTCTTCTTGACTATTTTGACAGATTCCCGTCTTCTGGAACATCTCCAAAACTCGGTAACTTTTGCAAAACCTATTTTTATTCCCTACAGTTTTCTAGATTTTCTAACTCAATTATCCAACTCAATGTTCCGAAAAGTTCTTTCTGTGGTTAGAAGTCTCGTCAAATCAAAGCCGTTATACTGTTGAACATTGAGAAGCGAACACGCAAGAAGCGATCACTTCTATCAAGCGTTGTGCAGTTAAATAA
>CAZNCM010000078.1:11736-12612 GCA_964571155.1 uncultured Lyngbya sp.
CATATTGGTCGATGTGTTATCAACCGAACCCAGTCAAAAGAATGAACATGAACCGACAAAAGGGAAAATTGCGATCGCTATATACAACTGTTGAAGGTTTATCAATACACGCCCGAATATCAGCAGAAACACCGCCAAAAGATGCCCCTGTACTCATTCTGGTGGCGGGTGCGGGGCTTTCTAGTCGTTACATGATTCCAACTGCCGAACAACTCGTACCAGATTATCAGATATACGTGCCAGATTTACCGGGTTTCGGCGACAGCGACAAACCCGAACCGCCCTTAAATTTATCCGAGTTAGCCGATATCCTCTGTAAATGGATGGACGCAGTGGGTATTGAACAAGCGACGATGTTGGGAAACTCCCTCGGCTGTCAAATTATTGTCGAGTTTGCGGTGCGCCATCCTAACCGCCTCGAACGGGCTATTTTACAAGGGCCAACAGTTGATCGACAGGCTCGTACATTTTACCAACAGCTTTGGTGTTTAATCCTCGATGCACCCAACGAAGCGCCCTCACAAGCTTTAATTCAAATTGAAGATTACTGGAAAGCGGGTTTTGCACGGGTTCTTCATACTTTTCAAATGGCGTTATCAGATGCAGTTGAGGAAAAACTACCTCACGTCAACGTTCCGACTTTAGTGGTTCGAGGTGAAAAAGACACCTTGGTTCCTCCCCGATGGGCTGAGGAAATCGTTAATCTTTTACCGAATAGTCAATTCGTCGAAATTGCAGACGGAGGACACACGCTCAATTATAAGATGCCGGAAGCTGTCGCTAAAGTCACACGAGCCTTCCTCAACGGTACACAACCTCAGATAAAAAAAGAAAAGGAGTTAACTTCTTAACTAAAAAATACTAAAAAAAAAAAAA
>CAZNCM010000078.1:12622-16642 GCA_964571155.1 uncultured Lyngbya sp.
TTAAGTTCTATTCTGGCTCGAAAAGGCTTCACTCCTCCTTATATTGCTAACTTTGACTCCGCTACGGGTATGCTAAGAGCAACGAGCGCCTATCTGCGAGGAGAAGATTTTCCCGGAATTGGTGTGGTGTCTTCTGCGTTTGAACCGATCGCCGATCTAATTACCAAGTTACCGCGACCGCTGCAAGAACAGATTTATATTGCCGGAAGTGCAGGAGAAGCGATCGCTCCCGAACAATTGGAAGATGTCCGAGCCGAAGTTGTCGCCAAATGGATGGTGAACGAATATCCCCAACGTTCCTATCCGGCTGTAGCAATTGGTTCTTCCTGCGGAGCTTTGGTTAACCTCTGTGCGGCGTTAGGTATTCCCTGACTCCCTCAAACCTATCTGATTCCGGTTAAGCATGGCGGCGAGATTGATATTGATGAACCGAAACAGGCTTTAAATTGGGGCAGAGAGCGATCGCGGACTTTGCTAGAAAATAATCCAGAGCTAACTTTACACCAAATGCACGATCCCTGTCAAGATCGGTTGACAAGTCAGGGAATGGCTTATTTTCGGGTGAAACGGTTGGTTTTGGGGGAAACCTACGAGCGCTTTTTACAGAAGACACTACCCCCAGGCGGTACAATTTTTTTGGTAGAATGTCAGCGAACCTGGCCGACGACAAAGGTTAACGAACGTCATATTTTTCAGTTTGGGGCGTTGGGGGGAGCAACATCGGAAGAATTTCTTCACGGGAGCAAGCGAGTCGAAGACTATCTCGAACGGTACAACTCCCATCGCCGCAAGTGGGACGCACCCAAACCCGATGGAGAACGACCCGAGGCAGAATGGGGGTTTGAAGCCGACCTACGTCACGATGTCGAACGGTTTGCCCAAGAACGAGGATATCATGTTCGGCGAATTATTTTTACCGAACCGGAAGATTTGAGTCCTTTTGTAGCGGAACTCTACCGTTGGTGGTACAAACAACGTCAAATTGTCACAAATTGTTTGTTAGTAGAATCTTTTTTGTTAACAGAACCGATGTGGACATTAAAAACCGGTTCGGTGCCATTTTGGATGAAGTTTAATAAGCAACCTTCTCTCGATGCACTCGAAAATTATTTAGACAATACTGACCCCTACGATGAAATTTATTTAATGTTATTTTCTCATGGTGTGAATTCTGTGGGTTTACCCTCTATCGAACGTTGGCGTCAAGTCTTTCAGAAAGCGAAAATTCAGGGTAATTTTGTCGGTGTAGATCAGGAAAAGTACCCGAGACATTTTGCTTCGATGATCCGTTATCATACCGATCTCAAGCGTTTAATTTCCGCTCGTTATCCCCTGCCAAGTTCGTTGACCTTAGAACAGCTTGACCAGTTTATCGACCAAGAAAAAGGGAATTTCCGAGTCACGTTTACTTAGGTTATTAAACTTGTAGGAGAGATCATCAGACCATAAAATTAATAATCACAACATTAACTTTTCGCTCTAATGCACCCTACTCTAAAAAAAATAATCCCAATGAGGGATTGACAAAAGAACTTGTCTTTGATTCTAACCAGTTTCTACCTATAGGTACACGACAACAGCTTGCCATCTCGGGTTTACTAGAGAAGTGATTCAGTGACAATTACACTTGACCCTTAGAGTTAAAAATATTCATGCCAGAAGCTATTATTTTTGATATAGATGGAACCCTAGTTGATTCAGTCCATTTTCATGCTGAAGCTTGGGTGAAAGCATTTGAACAATATGGTTATCATGCTGATTTTGATAAGGTTAGACAACAAATTGGGAAAGGAGGAGAGTATATTCTTCCCGAGTTCATATCTCAAGAAGAAATAGAGAAAGACGGCGAGAAAATTAGCGACTATCGCAAACAATACTATCAGGAAAATTTGCTCGATAAAATTAAGCCATTTCCTAAAGTTCGGGAACTGTTTGAGCGAATTAAAGCGGATGGGAATCAGATTGTTTTAGCATCTTCTGCCCGTCCTAAAACCGTTGAATATTATCAAGAACTTCTCGGGATTAAAGATTTAATCAATGGGGTAACATCAAGAGGAGATGTGGAACAGGCTAAACCCAATCCTGATATTTTTATCGCCGCACTTGACCATTTTGAAAACGTCAGTAAAGAATCAGTTATTGTTGTGGGTGATAGTCCCTACGACGCGCAAGCTGCTGAGAAAATTTCCTTGTCAACTGTTGGGGTTTTATGCGGGGGATTTTCTGAAGACGTTTTAAAAGAAGCGGGTTGTATTGCTATTTATAAAGATCCGGCTGATTTACTCGATAATTATGAGGAATCTCCCCTGAGTTCTTGATGTTTTAAATCGCTTGTTAAACAGGAATAAGGGCGTAAGCTTTGCGCCCCTACAACTGAATAATAAAGGCTATATCGGGTTAAAAATAAAATCACTCTATCATCAAATAACTTTAAATAAACAGGAGGTGAGTACATTGGGAAAAGTTGGATTAGTATTAGGAAGTGGCGGTGCGCGAGGTTGGGCGCATATTGGCGTAATTCGGGCTTTAGAAGAAGCGGAGATTAAAGTTGATTATCTATCAGGAGCGAGTATTGGTGCTTTGGTGGGGGCGATTTATGGTGTAGATGCCTTAAGTAAATTAGAAGATTTTGCCAGTGAGGTTGATGTTGATTATCTATTATCTTTGTTGGATATTTCATTTCCCAATCTGGGATTGATTAATGGTGAAAAAGTTGTTGGCTTTATTAGTAAATTTATTTCCGATCAGAAAATTGAGGAGGTCAAGATTCCTTTTCGGTGTGTGGCGACGAACTTTTTATTAAAAAAAGAGATTGTTTTTGACTCGGGTTCTTTAATTGATGCGGTGAGGGCGAGTATTTCAATTCCGGGAATTTTTAGACCTTTTAAACGTGAAGAAGTTTATTTAGTCGATGGAGGTATTGTTAACCCCGTTCCTGTTAGTGTAGTTAAAGATATGGGTGCTGAGGTGGTTATTGCGGTTAACCTCAATAGTGATTCCGATGCAGAGGAAGCTGATTCTGATGGTTATCCCTATATCTTGGAAAGCAATATCAGCAGTGAAAAAATAGACGAAGAATCAGAGGAACGTCAGGAGAAAGAACAGCAAGAAAGCGGAATTGTTCAAAATCTCACGGGTCGATACGATGCACTGAAACAGATTTTACCTAACGAGATTGACGACTGGATACCTGATCCTAAAACGGGTTTAAATATATTTGATGTGATTGGAAATTCAATTAATGTGATGGAACAACAAGTGACTGAGATTAAGCTACAAATTGACAAACCGGATTTGTTAATTGAACCGAATTTGATGGATTTTGGGATTTTTGATTTTCATCAAGCTAAACCCATTATGCAAAAAGGATATGATGCTGCAAAAGCAAAGATTCCTGAGATCAAAAAAGTATTAGATGAATCATAATAGGGTTCCAATTAAAAGATGATCAAAATTATTGGTTTCACCCTAACCTTAACTCTCGGACACATCCCACTTTCGATTCAATTTTCTGCTTTCTCAAACAGGCTAACCAAACGTTAACTTTCTATCTGAACCGGTTGACCATTAGAATCCAGTAACGCCCGTTTTGGCCCATGAATAGGGTCTTCAATAATAATCGTTTGATCGCGACTTGCACCCAATGAAACAATTGCGATCGGCACTTCCATAATTTCTGCAAGAAACTTCAAATAATCTAACGCAGCTTGTGGTAAATCTTCTAAAGCGCGACAATCTTCGGTTGATTTTTTCCAACCGGGTAAACTTTCATAAATGGGTTTACATTTAGCGAATTTATGGGGATCACTCGGAAGATTTTCGCAACGTTCCCCGTCAATATCATAGGCAACACAAACTTGAATTTCTTCTAATTCATCCAAAACATCTAACTTCGTAATCGCCAAACAGTCTAACCCATTGACTCGCACCGCATATCGTCCGATCACCGCATCAAACCAACCACAGCGGCGTTTACGTCCCGTTGTTGTCCCAAACTCAGCCCCGCGATCGCATAATACT
>CAZNCM010000078.1:16652-19735 GCA_964571155.1 uncultured Lyngbya sp.
TTTCTGTCGGGAATGGCCCCTCACCCACGCGAGTCGTGTAAGCTTTCGCCACCCCAATCACTCTATCAATCACCGTTGGCCCAACACCTGCACCCACACAAGCCCCCCCGGCGATCGGGTTAGAGGAAGTTACATAGGGATAAGTCCCGTGATCGAGGTCTAAGAGCGTTCCCTGCGCCCCTTCAAACAAAACATTTTCCCGACGGCGAATTGCTTCATACACCCGCAATGAACTATCCACCACATGAGGACGTAGACGTTCAGCGTATCCTAAATATTCTTCAATAACTGCTTCCGCATCAAGGGGCGGTAAGTTGTACAATCTTTCTAAGACAACATTTTTACAGCTAATCGTCCATTCAAGTTGCGATCGCAGTCCCTCGGGATTCATCAGATCGATCATCCGAATTCCAGTCCGTTCTGACTTGTCCGCATAAGTCGGGCCTATTCCCCGCCCGGTTGTTCCGATTTTACGTTGTCCCCGTTGTTCTTCTGAAGCTTGATCAAACAATCGATGATACGGCATCGTAACATGAGCCGTTTGAGAAATTTTTAGCTTACTCGTAGAGACATTGAGGCTTTCGACTTGATCAAGTTCTTGGATCAGTATTTTCGGGTCAATGACCGTTCCCCCAGCAATGATACATTCCGTATCAGGATACAAAATCCCCGAGGGAATCAAATGCAGTTTAAACGTTTGGTTATTAACAACAACGGTATGACCAGCGTTCACACCGCCTTGATAGCGAACTACGACATCTGCTGACCGACTCAGCAGATCAGTAATCTTTCCTTTTCCTTCGTCACCCCACTGGGCACCGACCACAATTACGTTAGCCAAGGGAATTCTACGCCAAGCTTCTAGTTTACACAAATCCTAATTATCATCACCCAACCTAATTTCTGTCAAATGAATTTTTGTAACGGGAGAATTATTAAGATTTGTTAAGATTAGAAGTATCACCAGAAATTCACTTTGAACGATTAATCATTTAAGTTAAAACTCCTATGACCTTACACGCAGAATTACATCGCCACTTGGGGGGTTCAGTTGTACCCCGTATCCTCTGGCGATACTTCCGACGCCACAATGACGACTTAGCCGAACGGTTTCCCCAATACGCCGACTTTGAGGCGTTTTACACCAAGCCTCGTAATACTCTCGATGAGTATCTAGAACTACATACGATGGTGGAACACGTCCAAACGGCTGAGACATTACCCTATTTTATTTATCGGTTGATGCGGGGGGCGTACACTTTTGAAAATCTGGCTTATCTAGAATTGCGTTATACTCCCTATCTACGAACCCCGGAACATCTCAGTCAGTCTGAACGAATTGAAGCGATGGCCCAGGTGGTAGAAATTGTCGGGAAAGCCAGCCAGTTGAACGAGTATCCCATCGTCACCAGTCAAATTCTCTGTATGCACTCTCGGCTTCCCTACGAGGTGAACAAAGCCATTGTTGACTTAGCGGCACAAATGCCTCAATATGTCTGTGCAGTGGATTTAGCCGGGGGAGATGCTCACTATCGTGATCGCTTAGATGAGTTTGTTGGTTTGTACAAGTATGCACGCTCAAAAGGACTAAAAACGACGGGTCATGTTTATGAAACAGCAGACGGTTGTTATCCTGAACTTCTCCCCTATTTAATGCGAATTGGTCATGGCATTCAAATTCCATTAAAGCATCCAGAATTATTGAGTGAATTAGCCAGCCAAAAACAATGTTTAGAAGTGTGTCCGACGACTTATATTAAGACAGGAACGTTGGAAGATATACGTGAGCTTAAAGTTGTATTTGAACGATGTTTTGAGGCGGGAGTTGATATTGCAATCTGTACTGATAATGCGGGATTACATAACGTCCGTTTACCGTTTGAGTATGAGAATTTGTTAACGCTGGATATTATTGATTTTCGACAATTACAAGCCTGTCAACGGGCGGCTTTTCGTCATGCTTTTGCCTGGCCCTATAGTGAACCTCCAGCAGAAATGCTAACGGAATTATTGAAGCCTGAACCTTTATCGATTGGATCGTAAAATGATTGGTGTGGTGTGATTTTTGGGTGAATGAAGTCAGACTTATTTATAGAATTGAGTCGGAGTAGAGGCGTTCTCTGGAGCGTCTCTAAACTATAGAATTACAAGGTTAATATCAAAGCTGGTCCTTCAGAAAATTGTTCTTAAAATGGGCATATTTTTAACTATTTTTATAATAGAAAAGCCTTTGCCATTCTAACACAATTCCTCGACATTGGAGACAGGTTAAATCTTGAAGTAGACTCTGAATCCCTAAAGAATTGAGAGGATAAGTTGCGCCAATTTTGTCAGGACTGATCGCAGTATCAGGGTGAATCTTGACTGCAAAACCGTAAAGTTTTTGATTAGAAAAAGAACTGTTAATCGCCCAACCGACCGTATTTAAAGCAGTGAGTTGAATGATATCTTCTGGAAGAATTCCTAACTCGCGCTTGAGAATATCTGGAACTGTCGTTTCAGGTGTTTTATGGGAGGGAATTCGTCCTCCAGGAAAATCAAGAGTGACTTGATCTAGACCCGGACGATAGGTCGGAATAGGAAGTAAAAACTGATCAGACTTGATTGTTAAAATGACGACAGAATCTGCTTTTTCCACTCGCCAATATTCTCGGTTTTTCCCTTGATGATCTTGGAAATGTTCACCAATGAGCGTCAGCCAAGCCGAACGCATTTCGACAAAGCGATCCAGTAATTTCCAATCAGACGGACTTTTGTCCATAATTTGGGTGAATCGGTTCGATTATACAGAATTTATAGAGGGTGGCGAGAAGATCAAGGGGTTGGGTTTAAGGTCGTCATTGCTCTCAATTTTAACCTCGAATTTTCCACGAAAAAATAAAGTGTGAAATCGGATGTAATCTTGCTGAGTTTAGAGAAAAACTTAGGGTTAAATTTGCCAAACTTGAGCGAGAGTAGATGCTCCCCAAGCAAAAATTAATGAGATGAATCAATTTGTTTTCGCATTAACAAACAATTACGATCATCGTTTGTGCGGGTATAGATCAACTCATCTGTTAATTTTTTCATAAATAGAAGTCCAC
>CAZNCM010000079.1:0-19645 GCA_964571155.1 uncultured Lyngbya sp.
GAATTTTTCCCTCAAACTCATCAACCACTTTATCTAAAATTGGCTTCAAACGGTGACAAGGCCCACAAGTCGGGGAAACATATTTCACCATAATCGGGCGATCGCTATCGTGGTATAACTTCCGTAGTGCATACCCTCCGATGTGACGGGTTGCTTGGGGATCGAAGGTTTCTTCGGTATCAGCAATACTTTCTGAGGGTGTTTCTTCTTTTTTGGGGTGTTCTGCGGTTTCCGCTTGTTTAAACTCCTGCACCAACCCATTTGCTGATAACCACCGTTCTGCTAACATCGCTCCCATACACCCGCTTCCGGCTGCGGTAATGGCTTGACGGAATTCATGGTCTTGAACGTCTCCGACCGCATAAACGCCTTCTACAGAGGTTTCTACGCCGCCATGTTGGGTAACAATATAACCTACATCATCGAGTTCGAGTTGTCCTTTGACAATTTGAGTGTTGGGGGTATGACCAATGGCATAAAATAACCCGCCTACAGAGAGTTCGGTTTCTTCCCCGGTTTTGTTATTTGTAATCCGAATGCCTTCCATTTTGCCATTTCCGAACGGCTTGTGTATTCCAGTGAACGGTGACTTTCGGGTTATCGAGTACCCGTTGCTGCATGGCTTTACTCGCTCTGAGTTCATCCCGACGGACTAACAAGTGAACGTGAGAACCATATTTTGTTAAATATACCGCTTCTTCGGCGGCACTATCTCCACCCCCGATCACAGCCAATTCTACGCCTTTGAAAATCGGACTCGCTCCGTCACAAATGGCACAGGCGGAAATTCCATGACTCCAGAATTTATCCTCACTGGGTAGATTTAAACGTTTGGCGGTGGCTCCGGTTGCCAATATAATAGTGTGGGTTTTGAATTCTCGTTCGTCTGAACGCACGCTAAAGGGACGTTGACTCAGATCGACTTCGATCACGTCTTCGGTGTAAAGTTCGGCCCCCCAACGTTCGGCTTGGGCTTTCATTCTATCCATGAGTTGTGGCCCGGTGATGCCTTCGGGAAAGCCTGGAAAGTTCTCAACTTCGGTGGTGGTCATTAATTGTCCGCCCGGAATTCCGCCCATTTGATAGCCTTCAAACATCACGGGTTTGAGGTTGGCTCGTCCGGCGTAGATAGCTGCGGTGTAACCTGCTGGCCCTGAACCGATAATGACAACGTTTTCTACTGCTGGATTGCTCATTGCTTTTTAATATAAACTCATAACGACTTCGTTTAAGACTATTATAGCGAAAATTTGCGCTCATTTCAAAGGGAAAGGAACAGGGTGTGCTGAAGCCTAGCAACAAAGCTGATAAACTGTTAGAGGATTTTCTTGCCTCTGCACGACAAAATAGCCAAGATAGACCATGCAAAGAGTCTTAGAGCCGGAAGTGATGGACACTTGGGAAGAAGCTGTTGAGTATGACTCAATGGACTTCACCGCTGTTAATACCGCCTTTGCGGAACACACTGTTAGTTTAGGGCCAACAACCGCTCAAGTTCTCGACGCGGGAACCGGAACCGCTCGCATACCCATTTTAATTGCTCAACAGCGTCCTGAGTGGGAAATTATCGCCATTGATTTGTCAGAAAATATGCTGAAAATTGGTCAGCAAAATGTTGAGCGCGCGGGTGTACAAACTCAAGTTAAATTAGAACGGGTGGATGCCAAACAACTTCCCTATTTAGATGCTCAGTTTGATTTAGTTATTTCTAATAGTATTATACATCATTTGAGCAATCCGATTCCCTTTTTAAGAGAATTAAACCGAGTCCTCAAACCCCAAGGGGGAATATTTTTGCGAGATTTATTACGGCCTGGTGATCAAGTCACAAGAGATCATTTAGTTGAACACTATGCCGGAGAGTGTAACGATCACCAAAAACAACTGTTTAGAGATTCATTGCAAGCAGCATTTACGCTCGAAGAAGTCAATCAAATGATTGTAGAAGTGGGATTAGAAAATGTAAAAATTTATCAATCTAGCGATCGCCATTGGACAGTAGAACGGGCTGCTCAAAATTGAGAAGCTATTGGGCTATAGACTCAACGACATCAATTAACCCTTAAAAATAGTCTAGGTAAAATATAGCTCTATCCGGTATTACGACTCAACTCAGAGTAGGATAAAGATAACCTCAGATTTTTTCTTTCTGACCAAATTTAAACTGCTAAACTAATGAGCATTCGCGGTATTGACGTTTCTGACTATCAACCCAACGTAGACTGGAAAGCCGTTGTCGATGCGGGGATTACGTTTGCATTTATCAAAGCAACTGAAGGTCAAACCTTTGTGGCTGAATTGTTTGACAGCTACTGGAAACAATCCAAAGCGAGCGGTTTACAGAGAGGAGCCTATCATTTTTTTAGGCCGGCGAGTGATCCCAAAGGACAAGCGGATAATTTTCTCAAAACCGTCAAGCTAGAAGCCGGAGATTTATCCCCCGTTTTAGATATCGAAACCACTGATGGTTTAGACAGTCAAACTTTGTGTGATCGCGCTCAAGAATGGATCGATATTGTTGAACGAGCAACTGGATTTCGCCCGATTATTTACACTTATCCCGGATTTTGGCAAAGTTTAAATACTAAACGATTTTCGGAGTATCCACTGTGGATCGCTCACTACACTAAAGCTGAACAACCGATGGT
This sequence comes from uncultured Lyngbya sp., assembly GCA_964571155.1. Classification (GTDB taxonomy): domain Bacteria; phylum Cyanobacteriota; class Cyanobacteriia; order Cyanobacteriales; family Microcoleaceae; genus Capilliphycus. The sequence goes on from CAZNCM010000079.1 coordinate 2,649, forward strand.
TCCTGGGGGTTGGAAAACTTGGTTATTTTGGCAATTTACGGATCGAGGTCAAATAACAGGGATCAGTGGTGGAGTTGATGTTAATTTATTTGAAGTTTCTACCGTGGGAACGACAGGTTCAAAAGTACAGGATTTACAAAGTATATTAAAAAATCGAGGATTTGATCCCGGCCCGATTGATGGAATTTTTGGAAATGGGACTAAAAGTGCAATTTTAAAATTTCAGAAATCTAAGGGATTAACTGAAGATGGAATTGCGAATTTAAAAACTTGGACGGCGCTATTAACTCAGCTAGAATTAGCAGTGAGTCCAATACCAGAACCGACACCAGAACCGACACCAGAACCGATACCAGAACCCACACCTGCACCTCCACAAACAACATTAGATTTTATCAAAGTTTGTAAGGCTTACAAAGGGGAACCTGTTCAAAGTGAGGCGTTAAAATGGTTACAACAGCAAATTTCTGAGACGATATTGCTAGAGTTTGCCCAACGTTGGCGCAATTTATCTCAATCTTCGAGTCGTTCAATTGATTTAGTCGATGTCTGTAAATATTATCGGGGATTATCGAATCAAGATGAATCTTTGTTGTGGTTATTTCGACAGATTCCGATTGCAACTTGGATAGAATTTGAACAGAAGTGGAATCAACCTCAAGTTCCAACCGTTAAACCCGATATTCGCTTAGTGGATGTCTGTAAATATTATCAAGAACTTCCCACTCAAAAAGAAGCACTTGAATGGTTACAAACTCAACTTTCATCAGAAACACTTTCTGAATTTGCTCGACGTTGGCGAAAACCTAATTCTAGGTCTTAAGCAGAATAAGTAAAACTAGGTAATAAAATAGTATTCAAGAAAGAGTTTGAAAGCTACCTTCAGCTTCGTTAATTGAAGTTTGGGCGGGTGATAAGATCAGTTTTTGGATAGATTGATCTTCGTAACCCGCCCCGACGAATAACGATTTGCAGTTTACCTAATAGTTGGCAATTTCCAGGGATTTTAAGAAACCGATCCGGGTGAAATATGAGAGATAAGTTTTGATCAGTTCTTGAGAAATTTGAGGACAATAAATCGAACTGTCTTTCAATCCCTCTAGAGTATTTGTGCAATCATAATCCGGGTTGTTTTGATATAGCTCAATGATTGTTAAATCTCCATAAACTTTTTCAGTAAATAGAGGTAATAAAGGAATCAAAGCATTATCTGAGGATTGTTTGATGTTTTGCAATAACTGTTGTTTCCATTTCCGATAAGATAACGGTTTTAGGGCATAACCAGAAGAACGAATTAAATTAAACAATTCAATGGTTGTCAGATTGTGTTGCGGGGGAGTGAGATGAAAAACTTTTCCCAGAGATTCGGGTTTCAAAGAAAGATGAACAATAGATTGAGTGACATAATCAATTGGAATAAATTCCTGTTTTTGGCCGATTAACTCCGGGAAAGAACCAATTTGAATACAGCCTTTGATCAGTCTTGACCAGAAATCAGTTGTATTTGTCACTCCGCTTTGAGTATGACCGAGAAGAAATCCTGGTCTCATAATTGTGATTGGAAAACCTCGTGATTTAGCGATCCCAATCAACTGTTCTGCAACCCATTTGCTTTGAGAATAGCCAATATCTAAAGCCACATAATCTTCGTAGTCGTCCAGGTTATCGTGTTCGTAAAAAACCTGACATTCTTTAAAGTAGGAAATTGGGCCAAAAACACCTGCTGTCGAAATATAATGCAAGGGTTTAATTCGGCTTTGAGTTGCCAGTTTAATGATTTCCTGAGTTCCGAGAACATTAGCAGTTTTTAACACCGAATAAGGCTTAACAAAGTTAACCTGAGCGCCGGAGTGATAAATTGTATCAATTTGAGCGGCAAGCTGTTCAAACTTTGAAACTGTTAATCCCAGTAAAGGCTTTTCTAAATCACCGATAATGGGAATAATACGCATCGCTTCACGAGGCTGCCATAGACCATATTTTTTTAATATTTTTTGCAACTTCTCAATTCCAGCTTGGGGATTTTCCTCCCGAACTAAACAGTAAATTTTAGCTTGAGTTTTTTGCAGTAATTCATGGAGTAAAAACGCTCCTAAAAATCCCGTTGATCCGGTGATAAAAATATGCTGTGGGTGAGTAATATTCGATGAATATTGACCTTGAGGAAAGAGAGCTGCATCGAGTACCACTTCAGCCTTAAGATTGATTGTTTTGGGGGTGAAGACTCCAGCTTGACTAACAGTTTCAAGCGTTTGAGAAAGCCCTTCAACAGTTGGCGTTTCAAATAAACATCGCACAGGTAAATCAACTTTAAAAACTTCTGAAATTTTGGTAATCAGTTGAGCTGCCAGTAAAGAATTTCCACCCAACTCAAAAAAGTTATCGTGAATTCCAACTCGCTTTAAACCTAAAACGGATAGCCACAGCGTTACCATTTGTTGTTCTATCGCATTTCGAGGGGCAATGAAAGTTGGTTCAAATTCAGTTAAAATATCTGGAGGGATGGGTAACTGGCGACGGTCTACTTTTCCATTCGGGCTTAAAGGTAATTGATCCAATAATACGAACGTTGCAGGCATCATATAGTCCGGCAAACTTTTGCGTAAAAGACTGCGAAATTCCAAAATTAAAGGTTGTTTTTCTAAGTTCAATGAACGAAGTTCTAGATAAGCAACCAAACGCTTTTGACCGGGTGGATCTTCTCGATCAATTACAACGACCGACTGTACCGCCGGATGTTGACTTAAAACGGCTTCTATTTCGCCTAGTTCAATCCGAAAACCTCGAATTTTAACTTGATGATCAATGCGACCTAAAAACTCAAGATTACCATCCGATAAATAACGCACTAAATCGCCAGTTTTATAGAGATAGCTTTTCTTTTCGGTATCAAAAGGATTAGGAATAAAACGTTGATGGGTAAGTTCAGGACGATTGAGGTAGCCTCGTGCTAAACCGATTCCTCCAATGTGGAGTTCTCCGGGAACACCAATCGGAACAGGCTGAAGATGAGTATCCAAGATATAGACTTGAGTGTTGGCAATCGGACGACCAATCAGCATCCGTTTTGGGTTAGGGGGAATTTCAGCCATTGTCGCGCAAACGGTGGCTTCTGTAGGCCCATAAGCATTGAAAAAGCGACGTCCTTGAGACCAATATTCTGCTAATTTGAGCGGACAGGCTTCTCCAGCAACAATAATAGTTTGTAAATGAGGAAATTCAACTTTCGGCAATATCGCTAAAACGGAAGGGGGTAAAGTGACAATTGAAATCGCTTTTTGTTGCAAAAGTTGAGTTAAAGCAATTCCAGATAATAAGGTTTCTCGCGGAGTTAAATACAGTGTTCCTCCTGAGCCGAAAGCCATTGCAATTTCCCAAACTGAAGCATCAAAACTCAGAGAAGCAAATTGCAAAATTTTACTCTCGGATGTGATGTTGAAACGGTGTTGTACAGTTTCAGTTAAGTTGGATAAACCCCGATGTTGAACTAAAACACCTTTAGCTTTACCCGTAGAACCTGAAGTATAAATCACATAAGTTAGATTTTCAGGTGTCATCTGAACTTGTGGATTGTTCGGAGTTTGAGTTGAGATTTCTATGTTGTTTTCATCCAAACAAACGACTAAAGCAGAGTGCTTGGGTAAGGATTTTACGAGAGAAGTTTGAGTGAGTAACAGTGAGATTTGAGCATCTTCAAGCATGAAAGATAAACGATTTTCTGGGTAGTGCGGATCGAGAGGAAGATATGCACCGCCTGCTTTGAGAATGCCTAGAATTCCGATAATCATGTCCAGCGTTCGCTCTACACACAAACCTACTAATACTTCAGGTTTCACGCCGAGAGTTTGTAAATAATGAGCGAGTTGATTAGCGCGATAATTTAACTGTTTGTACGTGAGTTGTTGATCTTCAAATACAACTGCAATTGCATCTGGAGTTTGTTCGGCAATTGATTCAAATCGCTGATGAAAACATTGATTTTGATTGAAGTTTTGCTGAGTATAGTTCCACTGAGCTAGAAGTTGATCGTGTTCAACCGGAGTGAGAATAGAAAGTTGAGTAATTGACTGATTAAGATCCGCAACAATCTCTTTTAACAACTGCTGAAAATGCCCGACCATTCGAGCAATTGTTTCTTTCTCAAACAAATCTGTACGATATTCAAAATAGCCGCTTAGTCCTTCTGGAGTTTCTGTGAGTTGCAGCAACAAATCACATTTCGTTGTACCATTATAAACGTCTATAAATTGTGGGTTTAATCCTCCGAGTTGTAGTTCTTCAGTAGGATGAGTGTTTGTTAGAGCAAAGGCAATGTTAAATAAAGGTTGAGTTTTTAAATCTCGTTCTAGATGAAGTTCTTCAACTAATTTTTCAAAGGGTAAATCTTGATAGGTATAGGCTTCTAGTGTGACCTGACGAACTCGTTGGAGTAATTGCGGAAAATTGGGAGAACCCGATAAATCAATGCGTAAGATTAAAAGATTAACAAAAAAGCCGATTAAGCCTTGAACTTCGCCTCGATGACGATTGGCAACGGGAGAATTAATTGCAATATCTTCTTGATCTGTATAACGATATAATAACACTCCCAAAGCGGCGAGTAAGGTCATAAACAAGGTAACGTCCGCTTGACGACTCAAGTCTTTGATTGCTTCTGTTAAAGACTGAGATAATTGAATCGGTTGACGTGCGCCTTGATGAGAGAGATTAGAGGGATTTTGATGATTGATCGGCAACTGTAATTTTTGCAAATCTGCTATCTTTTGCTCCCAATAGGTGAGTTGTTTTTCTAAAATATTTCCCTGAAACCATTGGTGCTGCCATAAGGCAAAATCTTTATATTGAATTGTTAATTGAGGTAAGGAGAATGAAGGATTTTCACACAATCCATTATAAAACAAACTGAGTTCTTTACAGAAGATTGATAAAGACCAATCATCACACAAAATATGATGTAAAACCAATGATAAAATATAGTCTTGGTCATCCAGTTGTAAGACTGTTACTCGCCATAAAGGTGCTTGCGTTAAATTAAACGGTTGTTGAGCTTCTTGAGTGAGAATTGCTTGGGCTTGTGCTTCTCGCTGTGTTGCGGATAAAGCTTGTAAATCAATCACTGACCCTTTTAATTGTAGAGAAGATTGAATCACTTGTACCGGATTTTCATCAACCATTTGAAATGTAGTTCGGAGCGATTCATGGCGTTGAATAATCTGTTGGAAACTCTCAAATAAAACCTGAAGATTAAGTTGACCTGTTAATCGAAGTGCAACGGGAATATTGTATACTGAAGTATTGGGTTCAAGGCGATCAAGAAACCAGAGTCGCGTCTGAGCAAAAGAAAGCGGTAAATTGAGGGTTTGAGATTGGGGTAAAATTCGAGAAAGTTTGCTTTTTATGTTTCGCGTTGAAAGGTTCTCAATCTGTTGAGCTAATTCTGCAATTGTGGGATTCTCGAATAAAGAACGAAGTTCAATTTCTAGATCATAAGTTTCTTGTATACGGGAAATAATTCGGGTAGCTTGTAAGGAATTTCCACCTAAATCTAAGAAGTTATGATTAATACCAATTTCATTCAATCCTAAAATCTCTAACCAAATTTTAGCGAGTTCTTTTTCAACAACAGTACGAGGAGAAATGTGATTGTCTTCCAGTAAGTTTTTAGAGAAATCTGCGAGGGGTAATGCTTTGCGATCTATTTTCCCACTAGCGGTTTGAGGAAAAGCATTGAGAAAAACAAAATGGGAGGGAATCATATAATGAGGAAGTCGTTGTTTGAGTAGATTCCGTAACTTTGGTAAGATTTTATGATGCTGTTTATGATTAGATATAGGGATAATATAAGCAACTAATCGCTGATCTCCTTGATGATCTTTTTGAGCAATAACAACAGCTTCTTGAATGATTGAAGATTGATATAATATAGCTTCAATTTCTCCGAGTTCAATCCGAAAACCTCTAATTTTAACTTGATGATCAATACGACCTAAATATTCTAAATTTCCATCGGGTTGATAACGAGCAAGATCCCCAGTTTTGTACAAGCGTGTTGAATTATCAAAAGGATTAGTAATAAACCGTTCAGCCGTGAGTTGAGGACGATTAAAATAACCGTTTGCTAAACCCATTCCTCCGATATACAACTCTCCAATTTCTCCATTTGCTACAGGTTGCAGTTGTTTATCTAAAAGATAAATTTGTGTGTTATTAATTGGACGACCAATAGATACAGCTTCAGTTCCTTTTTGAACTTCAAAAATTGTTGACCAAACGGTTGTTTCTGTCGGCCCATAAAGATTCCATAAAGATTTTCCTTTTTTAAGTAACCAATCAGCAAGTTTGCGAGGCAATGCTTCACCTCCACATAACATTTTTAAGCTTTTTTGACCTTGCCAACCCGAACGTTTGAGGATTTGCCAAGTTACTGGGGTTGCTTGCATTACGGTTGCACCAGAAGTGAGCAATTCTTGGGAAAGTTTAACTCCATCTGCGGCAATTTCACGAGTTGTAATAACTATTTTTGCTCCAACAGTTAGAGGTAGAAAAAGTTCAAGAATAGAGATATCAAAGGTAATTGTTGTCACGGCAAGCAAAACATCTTCTGGTGTTAATCCTGGTGTTTGCTGCATCGATTTTAAAAAGTTAACAACAGCTTGATGAGGAACTTCTACACCTTTTGGTTTTCCGGTTGAACCCGATGTATAAATAATATAAGCTGGCTGTTCAGGGTTAATATCTAGGTTGAGGTTTTTTGTACTGTGTTGAGCAATTAAATCTTGATTTTTATCTAAACAAATAACCTGAGCTTGATGAGTGGGAAGTGATTGAATTAAATGCTTTTGAGTCAGTATAACTTGGAGTTGTGCGTCTTCTAAAACTAAGTTATTGCGTTCTAGTGGGTGTAAAGGATCGAGAGGAATATATGTTCCTCCTGCTTTAAGAATAGCCAACAATCCAACTAACATTTCTAAAGAGCGCTCGACATAAATACCAACTCTTGTTTGAGGTTGAATACCTAAGTTTTGTAGACTGTGAGCTAGTTGGTTTGCTTGAGTATTTAATGCTTCGTAGGTGAGTTTTTGATCTGCAAAAATGACAGCTATTTTATCAGGTGAATTTGATACTTGCATTTCAAAGAGTTGAGAAATTGATGCAGGCTTGAAAGAATTCATTTAAAAAATCTCCTAATATAAGTGAATTTGATGTGAATCTTTGCAGGACGTTAGTAAAAACGCTTCTAATTGAGTTATTGACACAGCTAATTTGCTGTCTTACACGAAAGAATAACTTGTTTTTGATGTCAATCTATAACCTTTACAGTTATTCTTTGAAATCTTTTTTTCAGATTCTATTTGGTTTATAGAGAAAAGTCTACGAGGAAAATACGGATCTTTTAAAATTAATCTTTGAATGCACTCCGTAAAAATACTGATAAAGGTATTAGCTAATGTGCAGTTTGATTTTAGATCGAGTCAGTGGGTACAAGCTTTCAATCCCTCTCCCCATTTCCCCTAATTCAAATGCGTAACAGCTTAGGATAAAGTTTACTTCATAAAAATTAAACTTGAGTTCGGATTGAAGGCTTACAAACTCCAAGTTTTACGTTAAAATGTAATCGATTAATTTCAATAGTCAGGGTCTTGCGTCATCGCCTAAAAAATAGGAGAATATAGATTGGCAGAATAAATAACGACTAAGGAAAATCTCAAAAACTTATGAATGAATCTAAAAATACCCTATTAATAGTAAGACAACAGATGAGTGTTTGGGTCGGTAGAGGAGCTGCATTCATCATTACAACCCTAGCCGCTACTCAAGCTCAAGCTGCTTTATTGACAAGTAGTTTTCTCTCTAATCAAGTTCTTCGCTATGACGAAACAACAGGAACTTTTTTAGGTGTATTTGGTGAAGCTAACAATATTGATAGCGGACTATTAGGGCCGGATGGCTTAGTTTTTGGCCCTGATAATAATCTCTATGTGAGTAGCTTTGGCTCTAATGAAATTCTTAAATACGATGGGATAACGGGAGCATTTTTAGGCGTATTTGGTCAAGCGACTCAAGTTGATAGCGGATTAATCAACCCTGTTGGCTTAACATTTGGCCCAGATGACCATCTCTATGTGAGTAGTTTTGGTAGCAATGAAGTGCTGAAATTTGAGGGAAGCACAGGTAATTTTTTAGGTATTTTTGGTGATGCTTTTCTAGGAAATAGTAGTTTAGAAAATCCTGATAACTTGATTTTTGGTGCAGATAATAACCTGTATGTGAGTAGCTTTGGAACCAGTGAAGTTTTGAGATTTGATGGTACAACGGGAGACTTTTTAGGAATTTTTGGTGACGCTTCTAATGCTGTAAGTGGGTTAGATACACCAACAGGTTTACGGTTTGGCTTAGATGGTCATCTCTATGTTAATAGCTATGTCAGTGATCAAGTGTTGAAATTTGATGGTACAACGGGAGCATTTTTAGGGGTTTTTGGTGATGCTTCCTCCGTCAATAGTCCTCTAAATGGCCCTGTCAATCTAGTATTTGGACTCGATGGAAATCTTTATATCAGTAGTTCTAATCTCTTAAATCAAGGAAATGAAGAACTGACTAATCAAGTTCTAAAATACAATGGTACAACAGGAATATTTGAAGGAGTTGTCCTCGATGTAGTCAATACGGAGGGTTTACTTTTTATTCCAGCTGGCTTGGAGTTCACCCCAAATAGCGTACCTGAACCGAATATGATGTGGGGAATTTCTATACTGCTTGGGGTAGGAATTAGTCAATTGGTATTGACTTTTCGGAAGTAAATTAGTCAGTCAACTTCACTCTACAATCAGCAAATTACTGGATTTTTTCTTTGATATCGATCTCTTATAAGTGCAATTTAACGAAACTTCTTAAAGTTTAACAGATTGTTAAAATTATATTGCGGCGTTATAAAACTTAATAAAAAACTGAATTGATTTTTTTACTGAAGCATTTGTTTAAAGGATACACCTTATAATAAAAATTAATTTGTTATAATTTTTAGTGAGAGCTTTAGCCTCATATAGTTTCCCTCAAAAATTATTATTTTCTGTGACCTTTATAGCTAGTGAGTCAAATTCAATGATTAAACTCCCTAATTACCAAATTATTGAAAAGATTAGTGAAAGTTCAAAAACTGTTGTTTATCGTGGCATTAAAAATCAAAATAGACAAAAAGTAATTATTAAACTCTTAAGATCAGATTATCCAACTCTAGAAGAGATTCACACATTAAAATATGAATATGAGATTTCTAGAAAACTGACCTTTGAAGGAGTTGTTCAATCTTTAGGCTTAGAAACTTGTTATAATGGTTTGATGCTGATCCTCAAAGATTTTGAAGCGATTTCACTGCGACAATTTTTAAAAACCAAAACTTTAGATATAAAAGAATTTTTAATCATTGCGATTCAACTGACAGAAATTATTGACAAAATTCACAGTAATAAAATTATTCATAAAGACATTAATCCGAGCAATATTGTTATTAATGCTGAAAAATTAAAAGTTGAAATTATTGATTTTAGTATTGCAACGTGTTTATCCAGAGAAACTCAAAAAGGAATCAATCCAAATTTATTAGAGGGTACACTTCCCTATATTGCTCCTGAACAAACTGGACGAATGAATCGATCAGTTGATTATCGAAGTGATTTCTACTCTCTCGGAGTTACCTTTTATGAAATATTAACAGGTGATGTTCCTTTTCAAGCAACAGATGCAATGGAACTTATCTATTGTCATATTGCTAAAAAACCTGTGTCACCGACAATACTCAATCCAAAAATTCCTCAAGTTCTGTCTGATATTGTAATGAAACTTTTGGAGAAAACAGCCGAGGAACGATATCAAACTGAGCAAGGTCTAAAAACAGATTTAGAATCTTGTTTATCTCAATTTCAAGAAACAGGTAAAATCGAAAGCTTTTCTTTAGGAATAGGGGATAAATCGAGTCAATTGCTCATTCCTCAAAAGCTCTACGGACGAGAGCAAGAAGTTTCTGTTTTGATAGAATCTTTTGAACAAATTTGTACGGGAAAGAATCAAATGATACTGATTTCCGGTTACTCCGGAATTGGAAAAACGCGCTTAATTCAAGAAATCCATAAACCTCTAGTCAATCGGAAAGGTCGTTTGATTTCTGGTAAATTTGATCAACTTCAGCGTAATATTCCTTATGCCAGTATTATTCAAGCCTTCCAAGATCTGATTCATCAACTGTTAGCTGAGAGTTCTGAAGTCATAGAAGCTTGGAAAGCACAACTTTTAAATGCTCTAGGAAACAATGGTCAAGTTATTATTGATGTTATTCCAGAAGTTGAACTGATTATCGGTTGTCAATCTCCAGTTCCCGAATTAAGTGCTACTGAATCTCAAAACCGGTTTAATCAAGTTTTCAAAAGTTTTATTCATACCTTTTGCCGAAAGTCACATCCATTAATATTAGTTTTAGATGATTTACAGTGGGCGGATTCAGCTTCATTAAGTTTAATTAAATTATTAATGAGTGAAATCGATATTCAATACTTTTTATTGATTGGAGCATACCGAGAAAATGAAGTCAACTCTACTCATCCTTTGGTCAGAACTTGTGAAGAAATTCAACGTTCTGGTTCAATCATTCATTCTCTGGTTTTACAACCATTACCATTCAATACTGTTCAGCAGATTTTAGTCGATACTCTAAAAAAAACAGATGAGATCACAGAATTAACACAACTCATTTTTAATAAAACTCAAGGTAATCCATTTTTCCTTATTCAACTTCTAGAAACCCTCTATAATGAAAAACTCTTGCAGTTTGACCTAGATGCAGGGTGTTGGACGTGGAAAATTTCTGAAATTCAAAAGATTGGAATTACAGATAGCAATCTCGTTGAAATCATTACAAGAAATATTAATAAACTATCTGATGAAACCATCAAAGTTTTAAAATTTGCAGCTTGCATCGGCAACCAATTTAACTTAGATATTTTGGCGATTGTTAATCAAACCTCTATGACCCACACCGCTCAATATTTATGGGAAGCTTTACAAGCGGGTTTAGTTATTCCTCTCAATAATGCTTATAATATTTCTTGGAGTGACGAGGATTTTTTAGAGGAATCACATCGCCAAGTTTCTTATCAGTTTCTGCATGATCAAATTCAACAAACAGCATATTCTCTCATTCCTGAAAATCAAAAGAAAAGAACACACTTTGAAATTGGTAAACTTCTCCTCAAAAAAACCAATCCATCTTCTTTAGAAGAAAATATCTTTAATATTGTTAATCAGCTTAATATTGGACGGCAATTTTTGCAAACGGCAGAAGAACATGAGCAACTCGCAACTCTTAACTTAAAAGCGGGAAAAAAAGCCAAGGCATCAACAGCCTATGAAGTTGCCTCTAGGTACTTAAATATCGGTTTAGAACTGCTCTCAGAATCAAGCTGGGAAAGTAAGTATGATTTAACTCTGGCTTTGTATATAGAAGCAGCAGAAGTCGAATATCTAAATGTCGATTTTGAGCGGGCATCAATACTTATTGAAACTGTACTCAAAATGGCAAACTCTCTACTTGATAAAATCAAAGTTTATGAGTTAAAAATACAATTTTATGTTGCTCAAAATCAGATGTCAACTGCTGTTGATACGGGAGTAAAAGCACTAGAAATTTTAGGAGTATACCCCTTCAAGACTACCAGTCAAGATGATTTAAAAGTGCAACTACCGAGTCTAAAAGACTTAGATAATATTCCGAAAATGACAAACCCTGAACACCTAGCTGCACTGCGACTATTAATTAATATTTCTTCTCCACTCTATAATACCAAACCTGAACTTTTACCTTCTGTCATTTTAACTCAAGTTAATTTCTGTCGCACACATGGTCATTCAGCTTTAGCAGCTTATGTTTATGTTTTGTATGGCTTACTTTTGTGTATGAACCAAGAAGACATAGAAGCTGGGTATTACTCCGGTCAAATCGCCATAAAACTCTTAAATCAATTTAATGCTAATGAATTTAAGTGTAAAATTTATGATGTCTTTCATGCTTTTATTCGACCCTGGAAAGATGCTTTGAGAAAAACAATTGACCCTTTGATTGAAGCAGTGGAAATTGGTTTAGAAACCGGAGATTTAGAATGTGCTGGCTATTGTATTTTTACATACTATGGCAATCTTTTTTTAGGAGGTGAAAATCTAGAAACTGTTGAATATAAACAAGAAAAATATATCAATTTATTAACGAAGTTAAAACGAGAATATTCAACAAATGCAGGTAAAATTTGGCGACAGTTGACTTTAAACTTAATATATAAATCTCCAGATAGATGTAAACTTGTTGGAGTTGATTTTGATGAAGAAAAATTCTTTTCTGAAATAACAGATGAAAGTAATAAAAGTTTATTGTTTATTTTTTATCTTGTTAAAACAATACTTCTCTATTTCTTTCGAGAATATGAACAAGCTGCACAGATGGCTACTCTGGCAGTACAGTATACAGGATCAGTCTTAGGATGGAATATAATTGCAATTCATAACTTCTACTATTCACTGAGTCTTTTAGCTGTATGTAGTCAAGATCATTGTTCATCACAAACTGAAGATCAATTAACTAGCCAACAAAAACAATATCTTCAGCAAGTAGAAGTCAATCAGAAACAAATGGAGTGTTGGGCGAATAAATGCTCGGTTAACTATCAAAATAAATATGATTTTGTAGAAGCAGAAAAAGCTAGGGTTATCGGAGATATTATCCGAGCAATGGAGTATTATGATCGAGCAATTGATCAAGCAAAAGAACAAGGCTATATTCAAGAATCAGCTCTAGCTGCGGAACGAGCTTTTGACTTTTATCGCGCTATAAAACGTGAACGGACTTCTCGAGCCTATTTGCATGAAGCTTATTATGGATATATTCGCTGGGGAGCAACAGCAAAAGCTAGAGACTTAGAAGAAAAATATCCTCAACTGGTTTTTGAAGCCTCTGAACATCATCTGAAAAAAAATGATATTAACATCACAAAGTCTATTTCAAGTTCTGTACAAAGAAGCCGAGAAATCTTAGATTTTTCTACAGTGAGTAAAGCTTCTATCGTGTTATCTGAAGAAATAATTTTAGAAAATCTATTTGATAAAATTCTAAAAATCGTCATGGAAAACACAGGAGCAACTACAGCTCATCTGATTCTAAAACGATCAAAGAAATGGGTGATAGAAGCTACAGCAACTCTGGAAAATGATAACAATTTATCTTATAATTGCTCATTGAATTCTTCAGTCAACAATGAAATTTTACCTTTATCTATCATTAACTATGTGTGTAGAGTCGAGTCCAGCGTTGTTTTAAATAATGCAACTTATGAAGGAAAATTTACTGATGATCCTTATTGCTTAAAAAATAAACCCAAGTCTGTTTTCTGTTTACCCATGATTAACCAAGAGAAAATTATTGGTATTCTCTATCTAGAAAATAATTTGGCTAGCGGTGTATTTACAAATGAACATTTGGAAGTTTTAAGAGTTCTGTCTTCTCAGATGGCAATTTCATTGAAAAATGCTTTACTTTATTCCAAATTAAAACAAACAAAAGACGATCTAAAAACAGCTAATGAACAATTAGAAGATTATAGCAAAACTTTAGAAGATAAAGTCATAAACCGAACTTTAGAACTCCAAGATAAAAACCAGTCTTTGAATGAAAAAACAACTCAACTAGAGCGCATGATGGAAGAACTACAAACCACTCAAGCTCATCTGATTCAAACCGAAAAAATGTCATCATTAGGACAACTTGTCGCTGGTATCGCCCATGAAATTAATAATCCAGTCTCGTTTATTTATGGTAATTTAGTTCATCTGAATGAATATTATCAAGAACTTTTTGAGTTAATCGATTTATATCAAGAGAAAACAGCAGAACCTGAACTGCAAGCTAAATGTGAGGATATTGATCTAGAGTTTATCAAAGAAGATATTCCTCTAGTGATTAACTCAATGCAATCAGGAGCAACTCGAATTCGGGATATTGTTTCGAGTTTGCGAAACTTTTCTCGCCTGGATGAAGCGGAAAGTAAATTTGTTAATATTCACGAAGGAATTGAAAGTACAGTTAACATCTTACAATATCGCATCCATCAACTCCAATCTCATTCTATTGAGATTATTAAAGAATATGGTGTACTCCCTAAAGTTGAGTGTTATCCTGGACAACTAAATCAAGTCTTTATGAATATTCTGACCAATGCAGTTGATGCCTTCAAAGGAATTACTCTAACTCAGAATAATATTAACCCGAAAATTTCTATTCATACTGAATTAATCCCAGAAGAAAAAGTTAGAATTCGGATTGGGGATAATGGAGTCGGAATGACAGAGAAAGTTCGATCTCAAGTCTTTAATCCCTTTTTTACAACAAAACCTGTGGGTTCCGGTACGGGCTTAGGGTTGTCGGTGAGTTACTCAATAATTGTTAAACAACATCGGGGCGATCTCCGATGTCTTTCCAGCCCCGGACAAGGATCGGAGTTTATTATCGAAATCCCCTTAAAGCAACAGAAAAGTTAGGTCGCAAAGCTCTAAGCTCTATTGAATGAACCCCTAATCAACAGCAATAGAATAGAGAATTCTTTCCCGGCAACTCCCCTATAAATTCAACTAAAGTTGATATTTTACCAAGAGTAGAGAAGTCAAAATGGGTCGAAATGAATTGAAACCAGCGGATTTTGACTTCTACTCGCCAACAGAGTCTGTCGGTATAGGGTAAGTAATGAGTTATGATAACCGTCAATAGGGTTTCCCCTAATTCCTGAAACTCTAGTTGTCAGATGATCAAATACGTGATCAAAGCTGACGAATCGGTTAATATATGACCGCAGCCCAAAATACCAAGCATTTCAACCGTAGTGAGTAGCCGAACCCCTAACGCTTATGGAAACAACTTCCTTTGACATTACCGTACTGATGGTGATCACAATTGTCAGTGGGATAGGTGCTCAAGTGTTAGCGGACTATCTAAGAGTTCCTGCAATTGTCTTCCTACTGCTATTTGGTATCCTAGTCGGCAATGATGGCTTAGGGCTAGTTCATCCCAACTTACTGGGTGAAGGGTTGGAGGTGATTGTTTCTCTATCCGTTGCTCTGATTCTGTTTGAGGGCGGTTTAAACTTAGAATTACGTGCTTTAGGACAAGTTTCTGGGAGTATCCGCAATTTAGTCACCGTTGGTACTCTGATCACTCTCACAGGGGGCGGAATGGCTGCCCACTGGTTAGGTGAATTTCCCTGGCCGATCGCCTTTCTCTACGCTTCATTGGTGGTCGTTACCGGGCCAACGGTAGTCGGGCCATTACTCAAACAAGTTTCTGTTGATCGCCGGGTTGCGGCTTTGCTAGAAGGAGAAGGAGTTCTGATCGATCCTGTGGGTGCAATTCTCGCGGTATTGGTTCTGAACGTCGTTTTAAGCGGGAATGCCAATCCTTTAGAACTCTTTCAAGAATTGATAATTCGCCTGGGAATTGGCGCCGGGATTGGTGTGGTTGGAGGTTGGTTACTCGGGTGGAGTTTGAAACAAAGCCAAACGCTATCTGAGGAGTTGAAAAACCTGATTGCTTTAGCCGCCGTGTGGGGTTTGTATGATTTAGCAGAAGTGGTTTACAGTGAATCTGGACTGATGGCGGCGGTGGTTTCCGGGATTACCGTGCGAACCGTTGGTGTACCGGAAATGCGACAATTAAGGCGGTTCAAAGGTCAGTTAACGATACTGTGTGTTTCAGTGTTGTTTATTTTGCTAGCCGCTGATCTGTCTTTAGAAAGTATTGTCGCTTTAGGTTGGGGAAGTGTTCTCACCGTTTTGGCATTGATGTGGATTGTTCGTCCGATCAACGTCTGGCTTTGTACTTTCAATAGTAATCTCAACTGGCGACAAAAAGCCTTTGTTTCTTGGGTCGGCCCCCGAGGAATTGTCTCAGCTTCGGTTTCTTCTCTGTTTGCGATTTTATTAACGCAACGGGGGATTAACGGGGGAGATTCGATTAAGGCTTTAGTCTTTTTAACGATTATTATGACGGTTGTCACTCAAGGGTTAACCGCTCGTTGGATGGCGAGTTTATTACAAATTAATTCGAGTGCGGCGACTGGTGCGGTGATTGTGGGGTCTAATCCGATGAGTCGGTTGATCGGAACTTTGTTTCAGGAACGGGGTGAATCTGTCGTAATTATAGACACGAATTCTGAAGCGTGTGAACAGGCGAAAAAAGAAGGTTTACGGGTTTATCAAAGTAGTGCTTTAGATCCAAATGTGTTAGAAGAAGCGGGATTAGAATCGATTGGTACGTTTTTAGCAATGACAAGTAACGGGGAAGTTAATTTAGTTTTAGCAGAACGAGCAGCCGAAGAATTTAAACCGCCGCGTGTGTTGGCGCTGTATCCTCGTGATCCCCAATCAAAAGCATCAGCAAATAAGGAAAAAGTACAACAGGCTTTTATTCCCGATGTGCCTCTGAAAAAGTGGAATAAGTTCATGGAAAATCTAGAGGTGAAGTTAGGAGAAACGGTTCTAAAACAACCGGGCTTAGAGTTTCAAAGAGCGCATTTACAAGCTTTGATTCGTTCTAATGAGTTAATCCCGCTATTAATCGAAAGACAAGGGAATTTACAAGTTTTACCCGCTTCGGAAACATGGCAACTTGATGATCGGATTATTTATCTTCTTCATGATCCCAAACCTAAGCTTCTTAAGCGGTTATCCGGTTCACAACAATCAACTCTAACCTTAGAAACACATCCGGTAGTTGAAGCGGTTCCTATTCCAACTCCGACACCCAAAGAAAAAGATAAAGAAGACGAAGCGTTAGAAGAAGTTCCTGTTGAGTAGACGTTAAATATGACCTCACCTCAACCCTCTCCTGCGAGGAAAGGGAGAAATATAATTAACCTCACCCCAACCCTCTCCTACAAGGAAAGGGAGAAGTAAGGCTCAAAAATTGATTA
>CAZNCM010000080.1:0-4675 GCA_964571155.1 uncultured Lyngbya sp.
TTGGTTCCTGTCATCGGCTTCTTCCCGGCGCTGTGGACTTTGTATCGCCGTCAGGGAACACCCCAACACAGAGCAACCAGTCGCTTGACGGTGATTTTGACTCTAAGTTGGCTTCTGGGACATTTGGCATTAGAGGCAGGCTCTAGTACAACGGAATTTTTAAAGATGCCTCTGTTGTTAAGTAGTAGCATATTGACAACAAGTTATTTTATAGTTTGTTTTGGACTAATGATTCGTCTTTGGCAACGTCAGCCGATCTGGTTGCCGGGAATGAGTCAACTGGCAGAAAAAGTGCTCAAGAAGCATCTGTCTTGAGTCTGGAGACAGTTTTTCACTGTTTTCAGGGATTGATAAAAAAACGTTATTTTGTGTGTGAGGAAGCCTGTGTCTGCTCGTAGAAATCATCATCATCTATTGCGTCAACCTAAAACGGCTCAACCGGTTCTCAAGAAACTCACCCAATCTGGCCCTGGACGATGGTTAGGGTTAGCATTAGGGCTAACGGGAGTGGCGACAATCTCTGCAACCGCAGGTGCATTACTCGCTGTCTCTCTTTCGACAACACCGTTAATGCAGCAAAAGTTGACCGCAGAGGAAGCTGCTGTATTTTCTAAGAACGAAATGGCTCGGGGAAATTTGCGTTTTCCTCAGTTAACTCGCCCGGTGAATATTCTGGTTTTAGGGATTAAAGTTCTCACCTCGGACTTGGAAGATGAATCTCAAGAAGATTTAGGATATCACGCCCTCGTTGATTCATTTAAAGGGTTATCCGATACCATGCTTTTGGTTCGGTTTGATCCGGCTGAAAAGAAGTTAAAAGTTTTGTCTGTTCCCCGTGATACTCGCACTTATGTTGAGGGAATGGGTATGACAAAAATTAATGATGCCAACTATTATGGGGGTCCGGCTTTAAGTGCAAAAGCAACGAGTGAACTGTTAGGAGGTGTGGGAGTTGATCGCTATGTTCGTGTGAATGTTCAAGGGGTTGAAAAACTGATTGATGCTTTGGGCGGTTTAGATATTTACGTTCCCAAAGATATGAAATATAGCGATGATAGCCAACATTTGTACATTAATTTAGAACAGGGTCAACATCATCTCAATGGCTCTCAAGTGTTACAATTTTTGCGCTTTCGTCAGGATAGTTTAGGCGATATTGGTCGGGTTCAGCGACAGCAAATTTTAATGCGAGCCTTTATGGAACAGGCGTTAAATGTAGGGACGATTTCTCGACTTCCGAAGCTCGTTTCGATTATTCAGTCTCATATTGACACCAATTTAAGTTTAGAGGAATTAGTTGCTTTGGTGAATTTTGCAACTCATGTGAACCAAGAAAATATTGAGATGTTAATGGTTCCCGGAGAATTTAGCGATCCGAAAGATTATAAGGCGAGTTATTGGCTACCTGACTACAGCCGCTTAGATGCAATTTTAGCGAAACATTTTGACTTTGGCTATGATTCTTGGCGCTTTGAAAATGTTGATAGCCGAGATTTGAGAATTGCCATTCAAGATAGTACAGATGATTGGGATGCGGTTGATGGTTTGGTGATGGAACTCAATGATGATGGGTTCTGGAATGTTAAGGTTTCTAAGCCTTGGACTCAACCTTTAGAAGTGACTCGAATTATTGCTCAAGATGGTGATACCGAAGGCGCAGAATCGATTCAACGGGCTTTAGGTTTTGGAAAAGTAGTGGTTGAAAGTACCGGGTTTTTAGAGTCTGATGTGACGATTCAGTTAGGGCGAGATTGGCTCGAAAAATACGAGAAACAACAGCAATTAGAGAATCTAGAAACGGAAACGGAAACAGAAAACCGTGAAGATTCAGAACCCATTAGAATTGAGAACTTTAACTAATTTGTGAGTTTAGGTGCATCACATTCTCACCTCAGATCTCTAATTATTTTGAGCAGATCAGAAAACACGTTCCATGAGAAAAAGGAGAAATTTTCTGTTTTTCTTTGATGATTTTATGCGGCTAAGTGTGCAGTCCTCTCTCTATTGTGATCAACTGCATGGATTTACTCATTACTCTGATTATTTCGTTTGTTTTGTTGATTTTTAGTACCCTCAAAGGGTACTTTATTTTTTATCCGTTACTCGCTTCGCTGTTGCTGTGGTTCGCGGTTTTGGTGAGGCGAGGCTTTTTATTAAAAGACTTAATTAAAATGGCGATCGCAGGCGCTAAAAAGTCTTTTCCGGTATTTATTATTTTACTCTTAATTGGTGCCGTAACTTCTTCTTGGATGAGTGCCGGAACAGTACCAAGTTTGGTGTATTATGGCATTCAAATCATTAACCCTAACTATTTTATCCTATTAGCGTTCCTATTAACAAGCTTGGTTTCTCTGTTAATTGGGACTTCCTTTGGAACGGTGGGAACGATTGGAATTGCTTTAATGATTATGGCGAGTGATAGTGGAGTGAATTCAAATTTAGTCGCCGGTGCGATTCTTTCTGGGGCTTATTTTGGCGATCGCTGTTCTCCGATGTCATCAAGTGCGAATTTGATTGCGAGTGTGACTCAAACTCAACTTTATACCAATATTAAAAATATGCTCAAAACGGGATTCATTCCCTTGATTTTAACAAGTTTGATCTATTTGATTTTATCCAGACTTAATCCGGTTCAAATCACCAATAAAATACTACTCTCAGAAATCATTAAAACTTTCCATCCTCAGCCCCTTTTATTGTTCCCTGCTTTTGCTATTTTAATCTTAGCATTTTTTCAAATTGAAGTCAAACTTTCAATGATCATTAGCATCGGAATTGCAAGTATAATTGCTTTAGTTTATCAACATTATAGCGTTTCAGAATTATTAGAGTTTATTTTCAGAGGATTTTATCTCAATGAATCCTCACCGTTACAATCAATTTTAATTGGAGGGGGAATTATTTCTATGGGAAAAGTTGTTTTAATTGTGATTGTTTCAACCGCTTTAGCCGGAATATTAGCTGAAACTCATATTTTAAAATTCATCGAACAATTTTTACACAAAGCCAAATCCCCACAGCATTTGTTTTTAGGTACAATGTTGATTGGTACTCTCTCAGCCGCCTACGGTTGTACCCAAACCATTGCTATTTTACTCACCCAAAAACTCGTACAAAAAAGATATCAAACTTTACAGCTAAAGAATGAGCAATTAGCAGTTGATCTAGAAAATACCGTTGTGATGATTTCTCCTCTCATTCCTTGGAATATTGCGGGTTTAGTTCCAGTAACGCTGTTAATGAGTGATTTTAATTGTCTTCCCTATGCGTTTTATTTGTATTTCATCCCGCTCTTTAATTTACTCCGTAAACCGAAGGACGTAAAGCTTGAGTAGGAAAGAGTATTTGTAGTTTGTTTTGACGTTCTCTTGGGGATTCTTCCGCCCAATTCCAGAGGCTTTCATAGAAAAAAAATGAGACTCCAGCGAGTTCGTGATTTCGGGTTGCTTGCACTTGATTTTCGATCATATTCATCGGGGTCGGACGGTTTTTTAACCCGCTTAAAATCCCGACAGCAAAAGGAATATGATCGTTGGCAAGTTCTACTTCTGTGCGTTCTAACTCGGTGGTAAAGCGTTCTAAATCGGATCGATAAACTTGCAAAACAATTTCTTCGATCCAGCCCTTTCTTTCCCAAGTAAACCAATCTTGTAAATAAGCGGGTAAAGCAAAATGAAGCGGGTTGGGAGACAGGGAAATAATACACTCTTGATCGATAGCTTTAACAGTTTCAAAAACCCGTTTCATAAATTGATTGATTTTATCCGCTCGCCACCTTACCCAATAGGTTTCATAAAAGTCTTCTGAGGGTAATTTTCCCTGATGTTCGGCTTGATAAAGGCTTACTGTATATTCATCATAACCAAACTCTGAGGGTAATCCAAAATGATCGTCAAATTGAATCCCATCAATCTTGTAATTGGTGACAATTTCTACAATTAAATCGAGGATAAATTGTTGCACTTCGGGATGAAAAGGGTTCAACCAAACTCGCTCGTCATTTCCCTCTTTTTTAATCAAAGTTCCATCCAAACGACGAGTTAACCAGTCGGGATGTTGTTGAGCTAAATCTGAATTTGCTGGTGCCATAAAGCCAAACTCAAACCAAGGGATAACGGTTAATCCTTTTTGATGTCCTTGTCTGACTAATTCTTGTAAAACATCTCGTTTTTGTAACCCCGGTGTGGGGTCGAGAGATTGTCCAAAATAGCGTTGAGCAACTGCACTCGGATAGAGTGTATAACCGCCTTGCCAAACTGTCGGATAGATGGTGTTAAAGTTGAGGGTTTTTAAGCGATTTAAGGCTTCCGTAACACCTCGTCGAGAAAATAAAACCTCGCTATCAATATTTGTAAGCCAAACTCCGCGAATTTCCTGCACTGGGGGAGTAATTGTTAAAGCGGGTTTGATGATGAACAGAACGAAACACAGGCTAACAATAAAAGTGATAAACTGAGGAATGATTCGTGTTTGTTTAAAGCCTTTGAGCATAGTTTAAGTCACCCGATGATGCTAGTGTTAACCCATGTTATAACAGCAAATAAAATAATAACATGACTTTACCTCGAATTTTTTGCATCAGAGGTCGACGCTTCCAATCTTGATAACTAATACACTGACTTTCACTAAAACCATTTAACAGAAAGTTTTCAATCTTTTCACATAAAAAAGGTTG
>CAZNCM010000080.1:4685-11793 GCA_964571155.1 uncultured Lyngbya sp.
ACTCATCATTACTCCAAAAACTACGCGGATCGAAGTTTGCGCTTCCCAAGCTAACCCAACAATTATCAATGAATAGAGTTTTTGCGTGCATCATACTGGGTTGATATTCATAAATCTCTATTCCTTCACGCAGTAAGTTTTTATAAAGTTCCCGTGCTGAATAGTGAACAAAGGGTTTATCTGTTTTCGATCCCATCGTTAAAATGCGTACATCTACACCTCGATGTTTGGCATCAATGAGTAGTTTTTGTATATTAGAAAACGGCAAAAAATAAGGGCTACCAATCCAAATTCGAGATTGAGCCGCCATGATTAGTGTTTGGTAAAGAGCGCGAATGGAAGAATCTCGGTAGGAGGGATCTTCACCGGATGTTACGAGTACCGTGGGTTGAGAGGTTTGTAATTGTTGAATTGAATTTTCTTGAGGTAAAGGATTTTGACTCAGATCAATCGTTTTTCCGGAGTCAAGCCAATGTTGAATAAAAAGACCATGAAGACGTTCAACAACCGGCCCTTCAAATTCTACCTCAAAATCAAACCAAGGCGCTCGATCTCCTTGTTCGGGAATACCATCCCAATAGTCAGACATTCCAGCACCACCAATCAGAGCAATTTGATCATCAATTAACAGTAATTTCCGGTGACTGCGTTGGAGATAATCATAAGGTGATCGCCAACTAAAGGGATTGAAAAAACGTACTTCTATCCCATGAATTTCTAAATTTTTCCAGTATCGTTCAGGAATAGATTTCGCCCCATAACTATCAACAACGACTTGTATTTTTACCCCAGCGTTTGCTTTTTCAATCAGTGCTGTTGCAAAAGCATTGGCTCGTTCACCGGGAGTCATAATATAGGTTTCAAACAAAATTCGATGTTGAGCGCGACGAATTGCCTCTAAACGAGCAGGTTGGATTTCATCTGCTTTAGCCCAAAAGTTTTTGATCTCAGCATTACTGATAAAAGAATCAGATAAACTCGCGATTGTCAAGGCAAAATTAGGCGCATTTGTGGAAGGAAAGTTAAAGATTTTGTAGTGAATTCTTTTCCGAAATACACCCTGAATATACAAAACAATCAGAATTACAACGGTGATACAAGCGCCAATTAACAGAATTATACTCAACCAGTGATCAAACGATAGCATTTGAGTTTATTAATGAGTTGATGATGATCCATGAGTAGTCGCCAGCAGGATAGAAATCTCTAAAGCTCAGAGGATATTGTCCTCAAAAGATCATACAACTCATTAAATACGGGTGTCAGTTGTAACCCGAGGGAATGGTGATGATTTTATGAACCCCAGCCTTTGACTACTGATTTTTAATGATATCACCAATCTCACTGATCGCCTTGATAATAGAACCCATTCGACTCGCCGCTTCTAAATCAGCCCAAGCAATTATTTCAGGGTTACGCTCTGAGCAAATGATGACAGACTTATATTGAGCTGGATTCTGAATTTCTGACAGAGAATAATATTGAACTCCTGGGGACTGTTGGAGAATACCTAAATTGATTGTTTGATCGAACTCTTGTGGGTGATGTTTCCTGGAAGGTTGTTTTTTCGGGTTTAACAGCAGGTAGAAGTCTGTATCGGCGTTAATGATCTCCACTGTCACACTTAGTTTCAAATAAAACTGACCATTTTCTTTGGAAATTTCCGCCTTTTTAAAATAATTTAAAGTTTCTGATTTGAACTCACCTGAAAATAAAACTGGAAATGATTGATTCGGACTTTTTGTATTCAGTTTACTCGAAACTGAGGAATCGGCGACTGTTTGTGTTTCCTTTTTGAGGATCAAAATAGCAGAAGTCAAAATAGTGGTTAGCCCGATCAAGCCCGATTTATTGCTATTCATATTAAAAAATAAATAAAAATTAGCAAATATTTTTCTCTTTTAATTTTAAGTGATTTTAATTTTCAGTTTATCTATCTTCAGGCTTAATTTGATGAATAAAAAAAGATAAATAGACTGATTATTAAAACATCGGTTATCAGATTTCAGGAGGATCAAAAACAGTAACTTGAACTAACGGAGTAACGTTGTATCCAACTTTTTTCACATAATTTTGAATATCACGAGTGAGACTTTCACTAATCTTTTCTTTGGAAAGTGTGACCTCTGAATTTCGTTGTACATAGAGGATACAAAGTAATGTATCTTGTCCTTCGATATTCGAGCGTGTAAAGCGAATATTAGCTTCAACAAGCTTCACTAACGAATTGTCTTGAACAACTTGTTGAATGTCAGCCGTAGCCCGTTGAGCGCGACTTGAACGTTCCAAAGCAGGTGTATTGAAAAATTGCCAATTCAACAGTCCAACTAAAGCCAAAGTGGTGACTCCTAAAGTGACCGGAAATACCCATTGTTTGCCTCGATTATAACGCGCTCCTTTTGAAGATAAACCTCCATAAAAACGAAACAAAAGAGCTGCCGATAAATTAATCCCGACCAGTTGCAATATAATTAAAAAAAGACTCCCGATCAAAATATCCATTCTTCCGAGAGACATCGCCATACCTGCCGTTCCAGCTGGGGGGGCAAGGGAGGCGGCAACAAGCATTCCGGTAGCGGCTCCTGATACCAAACTACTGCGTTCTGACTGCATTAAATTAATCGCGCCTGCGGCTCCTGCTGTAATCGGAAGTAATACAGCAACTGAGGAGATTTGACTGTTACTCAGCATCAGGCTTGTGGGGATTTCTTGAGCGAGAATTAAACTCAATATTGCTGCTACAAAAATCGTGACAATAATGGCGACAAAATAACGCAATAAACTTCGCCATAATAATGTTAAATCTCCTCTCGCTGTAGCGATTGCTGTGTTCATAGCCGGCCCTGCAAAAGGAGCAATTAACATCGCCGCAACTAACAAATAATTAGTATTCGTAAATAAACCAATCCAAACCACAACTCCAGCAAGTCCTGCATAAGCTAAAAATCCTCGCCATGAGCCTACACTTTGTAAAGCAGCGAGGAAGATTTCTATAGGACTACGTTCTTGTACTTCTTTAATTTGTTCGGGTGCTTTGGAAGCGGGAGGACGGAGTGCAATGATACCATGAGGAATCAAAGTAATGTGTAAATGAGGAATATTTTCTAACTGGTTGAGCAGACTTTCAATTTGTTTATTAGAAACATGAATTAAGACTAATTCTTGTGATTCTTGGTCATCTATTACGGGAAACCGAGCGAGGTTAACCCCCTGATGAGATTGAGCAATATTCAGGACTTTTTGTCCCTGACCGTTTGGAACCTGAACCCATAACTGACGCATTTATCAACCCTTTTATTTATCCTTAATTCTCTTGGAGATTACTCAAATTAAGCAACCTCCAAATCTGTGTTTTTAGATGATTAGTATTTTTTTAAATCACTAACAGCGGGAGCTTGAATTACCTCTCCTTCACAGTTAAACCGAGCGCCATGACACGGACAATCCCAACTTTTTTCAGCCGGATTCCAAGAGACAATACATCCTAAATGTGTACAGACTGCCGAGACTTGATGTAAAGTACCTGACTCATCTCGATAAGCACCGATTTGATCGCCATTTACATTGACCACTTTACCTTCGCCGATGCCAACTTTTTCAGGAGAATCTAACAGACCTTTTAAACGATCACCAACCCAGTGCATACCCACATCAAGATTTTTCTTAATTGATTCTTGAGTCACAAATGGTGTTGGACGAGTGGAATCATAGAGGTTAGCCCAAGGATTTTCTTTACCTAAAATCAGATCAGATAATATCATTGCTGACATCATTGACTTACTCATTCCCCACAAACTAAAACCTGTGGCAACATAGGTATGATTATTCATAGGAGTGAGCTTACCAATATAAGGAAGTTGGTCAAAAGAAACCATATCCTGTGTTGACCATCGATAGGCTATTTCTTCGACTCCAAAGGTAGAATAAGCATAGTCTGCCAGTTCTTTATATAAAACTTCTGTATTATCAACTTCACCGACTTTATGTCCTTTTCCCCCAATTAAAAGTAGTGTTTTTCCTTCGTGGGGAGTAGTGCGAATGGAGTGATAATCTTGACCCACACCGATAAACATTCCTTGCGGATCTTTGGCAGGATCTATCCAAGCTCCGATTAAATAAGAGCGTTTAGGATAGGCTTTAGCAAAAAATAATCCTTGATCTAATATGGGTAAATTTGTGGCAATAATAACGTCTTGAGCGGTGACAATACAACCATTTTCTGCAATGATTTGACAAGGGTTTTCACCTTCAACAGTTTTGACTCGGGTCTGTTCAAAAATGTAGCTCCCTTCACCGTGAATTGTTTTAGCTAAATGTAAAACGTATTTTCGGGGATGAAACTGAGCTTGATTGTCAAATTTTACGGCTCCGGCTATCTCAAAAGGTAAGCCTGTTTGTTGAACGAAAGAAGCGGGTAGTCCTAATTTCACGGCTGCTTCATATTCTGCTTTAATTTTATCTAAATTCTCCGCAGAAGCGGCAAAGGTGTAAATATCTTTGCGTTCAAAATCACAGTCTATTTGTTCACTTTGAATCAGACTTACATACTTTTCAAGAGCAGCTTGATTAGATTCACCATATAAACGTGCTTTTTCTTCACCATGCTGTTTAATTAAATCTGCGTAAATTAGCTGGTGTAATGAACTAATTTTAGCGGTTGTATGCCCAGACACGCCAGCCCCAACTTGTTCTGCTTCTAAAACAGCGACGGTTTTTCCGGCTTGTTTGAGTAATTTTGCTGCGGAAATTCCCACTAAACCTCCTCCAACAATTGCCACATCTACGGAGATATTTTGAGTGAGAGAAGGATAGTTAGATTCTAATGTAGAATCGATCCAAAACGATTGAGATTGTTTAGGTAATGAGTGAATCATAATCTTGTTTTTTTGAATTAAAAAATTCGGGATTTCTCCCGAATTGAGTTGAATAAATAACTTATGCCCCGACGACAACACCACCATTTGGATGCAGAACTTGTCCTGCCATATATGAGGAGTCTTCTGAGGCTAAAAAGACAAAACAGGGAGCAACTTCTTTCGGCTGACCTGGACGTTGCATCGGGACTTGCTTCCCAAAGTTACTGACGTCATCGCCTCCAAAAGCATCAGGAATAAAGGGAGTCCAAATCGGCCCAGGAGCAACCCCATTCACGCGAATTCCTTTTTCAATTAAAGGTTGAGAAAGTGAGCGAGTAAAGGCTAAAATCGCACCTTTTGTCGTAGAGTAGCTTAATAAGGAAGCATTCCCTTTATAAGCATTAATGGAAGTGGTGTTAATGATTGTGCTACCCTCTTTTAAATGAGGCATAGCTGCTTTAGTGAAGTAAAACATTGAGAAAATATTGGTTGCAAAAATGCTACCGAGTCGAGCAGAATCAATATCCTCAATGCTGGGTTCATAATATTGTTCCGCAGCATTATTAACAAGAATATCTAACTTGCCAAATTCATCGATAGTTTTTTGAACGGCTTCATGACAAAAGCTTTCGTTGCGAATATCACCTTCAATTAATAAGCAACGGCGACCTACATTTTCAACAGCTTTTTGAGTTTCTTTAGCGTCGTTAGTTTCATCTAAATAAACAATGGCAACATCAGCACCTTCTTTGGCATAATAAACAGCCACTGAGCGACCAATTCCACTATCGCCCCCTGTAATTAAAGCAACTTTATCTTGCAGTTTACCACTGCCTTTATAATTGGGATCATCGTACTGAGGTTTGGGAGTCATTTCTGACTCTAATGCAGGTTGTCTATCTTGAGATTGAGGGGGGATTTTATTGGGCGTAATTGTCATGGATAACTCCTAATATTTCAGAGGGTTACTTTGAGTTTTTGTAGGGGAAAAAAGAAATGATGAAAGTGATAAAGCTGAAAAATTAATCCAAGATGGGATATTAACTTTTCAGCTTATTAGAGATGGCAATAATTCGTGTTTAGATGTATTGTTTTTTACCTAAACTGCTTGTTCATTTTAACAGCGTAAAAAACCGAATTTTCTAAAATTGATAATTATTGCATTTGAGTTTGTAAGCGTTTTTTAGCTTCTTTAAACTCTGTCGCCATTTGTTCACGTTGACTATCATTCATGTTCTTCCGCATTGCGGCAAACATGGTACCTTCTTCTTGACGAGTATGATCGCCAACCATATCTTTAACGCGCTTCACCATTGCTTGAAAAGCTTCTGCATTGGGTTCGCTTGCTTTCATTTCATTAAGAACGTTTTCGAGTTCTGCTTGTTCATCGTAAAGTTCTTGAGTATCGTTATCGCCGTAGAAAGAACGAACATGGGGATAAACAACTTCTTCTTCAGCTTTAGCGTGAGCAACTAAATCTTTATAAAGTTGTCCGAAATACTCACGAATTTTATTAGGATCTTGGGTTTTTTCGATTTCACGAATCAGTGTTTTTGCTTTTTGATGATCCATGAAAATTAGGGTCATAATATCCATGTCGGAAGCGTCAGAAGCTTGAGTTGTTGCACTTCCAATTGCACCCGTCATGGCTGCTAATGCGTCTTGAATTTGTCCCCAAATACTATCATCAGGTTCTTGACCTGTGAGTTCGCGAGTACCTAAATATTCTAAAATTCCTTTTAATTGCTCTTGATGAGCGCGATTTTCAAAGTTAACAGCATTTAAAGGTGCGAGAGCTTCTTTAACATCAGCACCCACAACTTGTGCCGCTTTATGAACCACTAAACCCGACAGAACTTGACCATGCTTAAGCAGCTCATGTTGAGCCATTTTTTCATATAAACTCAAGTCGGAACCTTGCATCATTTCCTGTGCTTGGTTCACCATTTTTTGAACTTTGTCTTTGGGTTCAGCCGGATTTCCGTACTGAGTAATTGTTGTTTCAATAATTCCCAGATTTTTCTCGTCATCTTCAATCATATCTTGCAAACGACTACGAATATCATTGTCGCTGCATTCTTGAATAAATTGACGTTCACTCATCAAAATTAAATTTTGAATAGCTCGCATATCTGCTAGCTTTTGAGCAATTGTCGATCGTTTGGCATCAGTTAATGTGATAGGCATCGTTTTCTCTCTCGTACACTGGATCTGTAAAACCTATCTTTTATAATTACGCAGCTCTAGGAGAG
>CAZNCM010000080.1:11803-19518 GCA_964571155.1 uncultured Lyngbya sp.
TTTTGATATAAGTTAAAAAATTCTTTTATGAATAGGTAGTGATTACTAGAATCTGAAAAAACTGAAAACTAAACTTTGATTATACCAAACTCTCTAAAAAAATAAATAGTAATATTATTATTGTTTGTCGTTGATTTCAGAATATATAAAAATATAGGGTACTCACGACAGTACCCCTACAATACTGATATTTTATTGAGTTACAAAATGAGCGAATTAATGATCTTCTGCCGAATCTGGATCAAGTTGCCAGCGTTGTTCATCTCGTTCATCGAGTTTTGATTTGACTTCTAGCGGCTTAGTATCGGGTGTATCAATTCCCACTGCATCGGCTAGACTTTCTGCATCATGACGTTCAGGAACTGCATCCATTGCCTCGGCTACAGGTGTATCTGGAATCACTTTAGTTTGATATTGAGGAAGATTTTGATCGGAAGATTCTGTTGCCATTATTGACTCCTTGAATATGAATTCATCATTTGCATCTGGAAGAAAACAGGAAGTAATTTTAATTAATAAGTCCCCCGACCTTCTGAGTTAAATTCACTTTTTCAGTGAAAGCCCAGAAAACCGGGGAGACAGCCACCAATTAGAGCAATACTAACTGAATAAAATGACTCTATAATTTAGCGATTTTCAATTTTTTGTTTAGCCGCTTCTTTCACATTTTCTACTGTGTGTTGTGCTGCTGCTTCTGCTTGCTTTTCTTTACCTTCTGCTTTATCTTGAGGATCACCTGTAATATTTCCTAATGCTTCTTGAGCTTTACCCTCAATATTTTTCATTGTTGCTTCTACTTTATTTTCGTTACTCATAATTAAGTATCTCCTATCTTTTTATATGCTTTAATTCAGCAAATACTTTTGCTAACTGTTTACAGTATATCGAGTATATGTCTATCCTACTTCTACCGCAGGATAGATTTATTTACTCTATCTTAAGAGAGACTGTTATGACGGTGAAGCTGAATTCAATTGAGTTTGATAGTTTTTCTCGATTTCATTCAGACTTAAATCAAATTTCTCAGCAATTGCCTTTAAAACTTCCCGTTCTTGTGCTGTGATCACACCATCGCTTTGAGCAATTCGATAGCACTGCATCAAGGTAGAAGGTGCAAAATCTGAATCAAGTTGCTGCAATAAATCATCTAAAGGCTGAGGATTTTTTAGATGATTTTCAATCGTTTCGGCAGTTTTAGAGTTAAAATTTCCTTGCTGTAACAATTCTGAAATTACATCAGACCAAGATTTTTCAGGAGAACTTGCCAACACCGCATGAACCATAATTTGATCCATGATTGCTTCTTGTTCTGATGCTTTTTCAAAATAGTCTTCTTGTTCTTGATAAAACT
The DNA here is from genome assembly GCA_964571155.1 of uncultured Lyngbya sp. Lineage (GTDB taxonomy): Bacteria > Cyanobacteriota > Cyanobacteriia > Cyanobacteriales > Microcoleaceae > Capilliphycus. The sequence continues at coordinate 13,155 of CAZNCM010000080.1, forward strand.
CAGCCGGAGTTAATTTCTCGCCATCGGGTTTAAGTTTAGCTTCATAAAATCGACAAGCAGCATAACCGAGTCCATACAGCATAACGGCGTTAGAAGAAGCCCCGACAAATGCACCGATACCGGGAATCACTTCGATCACCCCAAATCCTACTTTTAAAGCACTTGAACCCCCCAAAGATAAGCCAAAAATTCCTAAAACTTCTCCTCGACGTTCGGCATCATTTAGATCAAGACCATAAGCAGCGGCAATTTCATAAATCATCTCCGCTTGCAGTCGAGTTGTTGTTGCTAAATCAATGGCAAAAAGAACCGCAGCTAAAGGAGGAATAAAGTTGGTTGCTAATCCAATTCCAGCGCCCTGGACTGACTTTTCAACCATAATTCTGTGGGCAATTTCAGCGGCGGTTTCATTGGGGTATTTTCGCTGCAATTCTTCGACATGACGTTGGGCTTCTTCAACATTGACTTGACCCAACATTACTTTTAACCAGTCCGCCCCTAATAGTTTTGTAATCGATTTAACCAGGGGATTTTCTGCGATCGCTGCCATCGTATCTCCTGTTCCTTGAAAAACAATTTCAAGAAGGTTTTGAGCCTGATCTGCCCCGGCTTGAGCGACTTGACTTGCTGTCTCTATCGTGGTATCAATTACCTTCCTTATATCTGATGTCGTTTCATAAATACAAGTCCCCAGATCGGAGTGAGAAGACGCTGCATTTTGAGAGCGATCAGATGAAGTTTGTTTTGATTCTGTCATTTTCATTTTAATTGATAATTTTCTAGAGTATTTAAAGCTTATAGATTAGCCAATTTGAATGATAGGATAATCAAGAAAAAATCGTCAATCAACCTATCTGCTCTTATAAAGAGAATAGCACTATCGAGCTAAATTGCTACAACAGTGCCTAATTTTTTGAGAAGTTTTCTTAACTAACGGTAACTTGAGATGTGTCAACGCTACCAGCACCATCAACTTTCTTAGCAACAGAAACCACTTTATTTAAAACATCTTGACTGGGAACTGTTCCTTTCAGAACCACCGTACTACCTGTTTGAGCAACCCAAAGTGTTTCAATATCATCAATTGCAGAGTCTTGATCAAACGCATAAGCAACTCGTTTGGCTAAACCACTTTCATCATATTCTCCATTCAAACCCACTCTTTCGGAGGGAATTGATCCGCCGCCTGTAGATGCAGGAGCTTGAGCAACTGATGTTTTTGTAGTTTTTGACTTCCGGGCTTTTTCTTCTTCGTCTCTACCAAATAATCTACCTAACCAGCTCATATAATTTACTCCAAAGATTACTGAACTTATTCAAATCCTAACTGCTATCCTATCTTAGTAATCTTCAAGTTACCCTCTACCCATTGGCTGAATTTATTTGACGCTTTTCTATTTCCTGAGATAGAGTGTTTATGCTGGTGTCCTAAATTAGAGATCACGTCTTCAGACTGTCATTTTTTTGTTATGATTATACACAAACTTAAAACTTGAAAAAGAAGATCTGATATTCTATTGTTTAATTTTGTTATAATACAGGAGTAAATTTTTATGTTTTCTTCGGCTTGTTTGATTTTTAATCCGGTCGCAGGTCAGAGCGATTCCGATCAGGATATATCAGAAATTAAGCGTCATTTAGAGCCGCATCTTAATTTAGAGATTCAATTTACCACCGAAGAAATATCGGCTCAACAATTAGCCCGTCAAGCCTTAGAACGAAATGCTGAATGTTTGATTGCTTCGGGAGGAGATGGTACTGTTTCTCAGGTGGCGGGAGTTTTAGCGGAAAGCGATGTTCCTTTAGGAATTATTGCCCGAGGAACGGCTAATGCTTTTGCAAATGCTCTTAATATTCCCCAAAATCTTGAAGATGCTTGCAAAACAATCTTAGGAGGAAAACGACGAGTTGTTGATCTTGGAAAATGCGCCGGAAAAACCATGACACTACTCGCAGGTGTAGGTGTAGAAGCGGAACTGGTTGAGGATGCAGACCGAGAAGCTAAAGATCGTTTAGGAATGCTAGCTTACTTTTTCTCGGCCTTTAAACAGTTGCAACAATTTGAAATTTTTCAAGCTACATTGGAAACAGATGATCAGATTATTGAAGTTGATGCAGCAGCAATTACTGTTGCAAATGTAGCTCCTGCTTCTTCTATTTTAGCTCAAGGCCCAGCAGGTATTGTGATGGATGACGGCCTTTTTGATGTGACAATTATTGCTCCAACAAATCGCCGTAGTGCGGTAGCTGCATCCTATCATTTACTCCAGTCTGCTATTCACGAAGATGGGGTCGAACGGGATGATATTGGTTATCTACGAACTCAACGAATTAAAATCACTACACATCCCCCTCAAAAAGTGGTTTTAGATGGAGAAATTATTGGGGAAACACCGATTGAACTCGAGTGTATTCCTCGTAAATTAGCTGTAATTGTTCCGGATAAGTTTTCTTCAGAACAGCCTCAAAAATTAGAAGGATTGCCGGGATTAAAAATCCAATCAAAGAGCGGTGAATCTGTGGATAAAAGTCAAACAGAAAAAAATGAAAGTAATATAGATGTTTTGATTGTAGATTCTCGAATTCCCGATTAAACTTTTAAAAATATTGAAGTCTATCGCCCATAAACCAACAGTTGATGAAACAAAAGACAAAAAAAATTACTTCTCGGATTTTCACTCGGTTTTTCTCACTGGTTAGTAGTGGATTAATTTTATCTGCTCTATCACTCTGGGTTTTCTTTGAAATTGCAGAGGAAGTGCTTGAACAAGAGACTAAAGCGTTAGATACAGCAATTCTTCAGCATTTTCAATCCTGGCATACCCCAGTTTTAAACAAAATCTTTCTCGGTGTTACCTTCTTAGGAAATCCCAACTTTTTAATTTTATTCACTATGGTTGTAAGTTTGGTTTTAATCCACTACAAACAAAAGGCTAAGTTGGGAATACTCGCAATTGCTTCAGGAGGAGCAATCGGTTTAAATTACTGGCTAAAAATTCTATTTTCTCGCTCTCGTCCTCAACTTTGGCAACAAATTGTGGATGTCAATTTTAAAAGTTTTCCCAGTGGTCATGCAATGATTTCATTAGTCGTGTATGGTATCGTGAGCTACTACTTAATCACTCAATTTCAAGCTTCGTCAAAAATTATTATTACCCTAACGAGTCTTTTAATTTTTCTCATCGGACTCAGCCGCTTGTATTTAGGTGTTCACTGGCCGACTGATATTATAGCAGGATATGCAGCCGGATTAGTCTGGTTAAGTGCTTGTATTTTCAGTCTAAAAATTGCCGAAAGAAGATTGAAATTATTGCCTTAAATTAATTCAAAAAACAGCTTGATAAATTAAAGATTAGATTATGCTTTAACTCAATCTTGCACTCCTAATACTCGGAGGGCTAGTTATTCTACTCGGATTATTTTCTAGCTTAATTAAAGGACGCCTTTTTATTTCCGATCCCATTGTTGCTTTATTCGTGGGAATTATAATCAGTCCTGGCAACAATGGCTTGAATTGGGTTGGTCGGGTTTATTCTTAGTCGGCGCTATTTTATTGCTACGCCGACTTCCAGCAGTTCTTGCTTTAAAACATAAGAATTCCAGCATAATAAAATGGACGGATGCTTTATTTATGGGTTGGTTTGGCCCGATTGGAGTTGCAGCCGTTTTCTATGCCAACTTATCGGTTCAACGAGTCGGAATAGAATCGATTTGGGTAGTGAGTAGTTTGATTATCTGTGCATCAATTTTAATTCATGGTTTGACGGCTGTTCCATTCACAAAGTTATATGGGAAAACGAATGAACCTGTCATTTTTGATGATGAAAGCTAGGTTAATTATCTATTCTTTTTATTAAATTATAGGAATCAACCTTCATCGTTAAACTTATACATTCCCTTCTTGATTATTCTCCAATTCTATAGATACCGCTTGAGCAGCTTGTAAAAGTAACAGAGCAAAAGCAGTTGCATCTTCAGCAAACTTTTCTTTATCCACTCGTTTGTCAGAAGCCGGGTTAGCTAACATTCCCTGAGCCACCATTAACGTTGCCATTTCTAATTTAGTCAGATTTTCTGATTTTAGACCATTGGGTAAAGTTTGATTTTTATCACTCATATTAACCTCTCGTTTTAGTTTCACTAGATTAAATAAAAATACCGTAGTATAACATCTCTCCAATGATAGATTTTTCTTTAAGGTTGAATTTGAGTCTGACCTCTGAAGATCAAGTTAATTGAATAGATAGAAAATTAATATTTCAAGCTTTCATCATTTTGAGTTTGAGAGATCAGGGATTTTGCTTTATACTTCTATTTTGAAGAACTGAAGGAAGAAGAAAATTGCCAGCAATTATTTCATTATTTGTTGCAGTGACATTATCTTTATTAATAACTCGAATTGCTTCCGAAGCACTAACTCTCACAGGCTTGTCTCGCCAGTCTGCTCGATTTCAAGCTCGTTCAGCGTTTACAGGTTCCGGTTTTACAACTCAGGAGTCTGAACGAGTCGTAAATCATCCGGTACGACGACGAATTATCATGTGGTTAATGTTCTTAGGAAATGCTGGAATTATTACCGTTATTTCTTCCGTTGTTCTGACTTTTGTGACAACCGCTCGCTCTGATCAATGGTTCTTAAGATTTCTGCTATTATTCTTAGGATTGGCTTTACTTTTTTTAGTGATTCAACATCGAGGATTTAACCGATATCTTAATCGACTGGTGAGATGGGCGTTGCGAAGTTGGACAAATCTAGATGTGCGAGATTATGCAAACTTACTCCATCTAAAAGGAGAATATCGTGTTATGGAATTGCAAGTTAATCCTTCCGATTGGCTGGCTAATAAACAACTTCATCAACTGCGGTTAAAATCAGAAGGTGTGATGGTTCTCGGAATTGAACGAGAGGATAAAACCTATGTGGGGGCGCCGAATGGATCGACTTATATTCGTTCTTTTGACTTGCTCATTCTTTATGGTCGTAAGACGGCTTTATTAGAACTTGATTCCCGTCGAAATGATTTAACAGGCGAAATTGCTCACGAAAAAGCAGTAAGAACCCAACAACATCTCATGAACGAACAAGCTGAAGAAGAGGTTCTGTCTAAGGAGAGTTTAACATAAAGATCAAAAAACGTTAACTCACCCAGACTATTGTTAACCGAATTTCACACAAAAAAATACTGAATTTCCTTTATAAAAAAAAGCACATATTTGATCAAGATGATGTTACTGCGAGCTTAAAAATGATGCAATAAATACTAAAATTAGTCGGTTATAGTATGATATTTGCTCGGAGCAGAGTTCAACTCGAAGATGAATTATATTCGAGAAAAGCAGATAATTCAATATTTACCAATCCTCTCGCTTGTAATCTCGATCATGCCAATCATTTTCAAAGGGATTAACCTTTTTGAGTTGAACTGAGGGTTTATATTCCGGTTGCAATTCATCCTCATAATCATCATCGTCATCTTCCTCTATTGGTGATGAATTTAAGTTTAAGGGTTCAATCACACGGGCAATAGCATCTTGAATAAAACTTTTAACAAACTCATCTTTTCGAGTCAGTTTAAACTGTCGTTGTACGACTTCCGCCATTCCCCCATCTCCCCAATCTTGATCTTGACGGAAATATTCAATAAAACTTCTTCCCGCAATTCGAGTTAAATAAGCAGCCGTTACCGCTTGAATTCCCTTTCCAATCACAATCGTTCCAAAATGAAATTGTAGGGCAGTTGCCACCAATTGAGTCGCCCCTTGAACCACTCCCAAACTCGCCAAGGTTTTTGCTAAAGAGAGTGCTAATTCCCGTCCTCTTTCTAAATTTAATTCACAGCCATAAATCTTACCAATTTCCACCACCATTTGGGCATTAACCGCCGCAGTTGCTAACAAGTCAACCACAGGTAAAGGCGTTACTGCAATCACTCCGGCCCCTATCCATTGAAACCGTTCGACAACTTTATTGGCTTGGCGACGGCGTTGAGTATCCAATACATTCCGGGCTTCTTCACCCAAACGTTGAGATTGTAATAAAATATTATCCGCGATTAAATCTTCCCCTTCTGCCCGTAAAATCTTTGCCATTCGACGGATTAACGGCATGATATCAGGTTCGGGTTGAAACAGTTCTCCCGTATCCAAAATAACGGCTTGAGGATTAGCCGCTACCCTAACAATATCTTCTGATGAAATAAACGCCTTTACCCGTTCTTCTAAACGAGAAAGAATAATATTTTGATCATCTTCGGTATACCGATCAATTTTGTTAAAAACTAATAGCGATCGCTTACCAATTTCTGCTAAACTATAAAGCGGTTGGTATTCCGATTGTCGCAAATCGTTATCGACTACAAATAAT
>CAZNCM010000081.1:0-19498 GCA_964571155.1 uncultured Lyngbya sp.
TGATGTTCCCCTACCGATTGGGTTAAATCGGATTAGTTGGAAACGTGTTGTTATTGCGGTTCACTACGTTTGTGGCTACTTCTGTCCCCTACCGATTGGGTTAAATCGGATTAGTTGGAAACCTTGTTCTTGCTGTTGATTTTGAGATAAATCGAGCCCTACCGATTGGGTTAAATCGGATTAGTTGGAAACTCGGCTACAGAGAGCATCCGCCGAACGTCTTGTTCAGTTATGCCCTACCGATTGGGTTAAATCGGATTAGTTGGAAACTTAGAGTTAGTCATTTTCTTTGCCTAAATGGTTTGCCGCCCTACCGATTGGGTTAAATCGGATTAGTTGGAAACAAAAGAACGGAAGCAACGAAAGTTTTAGAAGTAGCCATGATGCCCTACCGATTGGGTTAAATCGGATTAGTTGGAAACATTTCATTGCCTTTCGAGTCCTCGTAACAGGTACGTTCTGCCCCTACCGATTGGGTTAAATCGGATTAGTTGGAAACATTCACCACCACTTCGGACGGTGAAAGTGTACGGTTCCCTACCGATTGGGTTAAATCGGATTAGTTGGAAACTCAACCATGCTGTTCCACCCATTTTTTGTAGAGCGAAGCCCTACCGATTGGGTTAAATCGGATTAGTTGGAAACGTGTAGCCCATGGCTACAAGAAAAATAGTCTTAGTGTTAGTGTTCCCTACCGATTGGGTTAAATCGGATTAGTTGGAAACTTGTTTTGGTAAGACCACCTCCGAAGAGGGTGTCGTCCCTACCGATTGGGTTAAATCGGATTAGTTGGAAACCACAAAGTATTCCCGTTGGAATCTTTGTAACATTTTTTTCCCCTACCGATTGGGTTAAATCGGATTAGTTAGAAACAATGTATTTTCGACAAATATTAAAAAAGGAGAGGAATTACATTTCTCTCCCTTTGTATTAAATAATGTTATTGTCGATAGAATCAGTAAAAGTTCCAAATCCCTACATTCTCAATTACCCAATTCTCAAAAAGGGTTCATAGACCTCTCCACGCCACAGACTACGTTTATATCGTCGAATTTGCAACTGAATCGCTTGGCGATAGGAAACCTGAGATTGAATATCTCGATGAGACACAGACTCATTAATTCGGCGTTCAAACTGTTGCAAAAATACCTTTCTTGCAGTAGAATTAAGATAAAACCCTCCCGTACTCGCGACTTGATCAAAGTCATCAGGCTTGAAGATGGAATTGTTAATCAGCCTCAACACTAAACTATCCACAATTGGCGAACGAAACTCCTCCATTAAATCAAAAGCAAGATAAGGTTTTTTATCCTCTCCATAGTGAAAATGACCCAAATAGGGAGATAATCCCTCCGCAATAATCAAACTCAAAACATTGTTAAATAGCAATGTGTAGCCAAAACTCAGTAGAGAGTTAACAGGGTCAGTCGGGGGTTGGCGATGGCGTTGAGAAAAGGTAAATACCGGATGGGTAATTAGCCGACCAAAAGCAGGAAAATATCGAGCCGCCCCTATTCCTTCATAGCCTCGTAATTGATCTAAATTTCTCACTTTATTGAGGGCTTGAATATCAGCCTGAATTCCTGCGATCGCGTTTTCAACCTCAGAAACATATCGTTTCCGGTTCAGTCGCATCAAAAGTTGCCGAGAATTCATCAGTTTACCCCGTACAATTTCCCGACACAAAGACAACTGAAACTGAGTATCTTGTCGCTTTTCAATCTGAGTCAGTTCGCCGGATAAATGAGTTGATTCTAAACTCCAGAGATGCCCTTTATATTGACCAGAAAGATTGAGAAATAGAACAACAATAGGCTGTTGCAAACAAGCACCCATCGCCTGAGTTGTCAGTTGAATATTACCAAAAACCAGAATCCGTTCAACTTCTCGAATCGGAATTTCTATCTGATTTTCCTGTTCCGGTATCCAAATTACAAACCGTTGATGTTCCTTATAAACAGTTGTCCCTTGTTCAGTCAGATAAAGTGTAGCCATCTCTTGACTCCAGAGTTTTCTTGTGAGAGACGCACTCAGTATTTCCGGTTCTCCCTCGCCTAAAATAGTTAATAGCTTGGGAGAATTGCTGCTTAAAAGTTCGGCTTGAGTTTCTTTCTGTTTTTTGTTCGTTTGGGGAGTTGAGGAATTTTTTGAAATCCTTTTTTTTTTCGTTTTTTTCTTTCTTTTCCTCCAGTTCAGACTGCATTTCACTAGGCGACTCTAGGGGAAAAATCGCATCATCTAAAAAACCATGTCCCAGAAAACGGAATCCTCGTTCAAAGTGAGTAATTTTAGTTTTGCGGGGATGCAATTCTAAAGCCAGAGAATGCAAAGTTTTTTCAACCTGAGAATAAGCCTGGGCAATTTCCCATTCAGTTCGAGCTAAAATCAGGAAATCATCAGCATAGCGGATGAGTTTTAAAGACTCATTATTAGCGAAGTGATGGTCAAATTCATTCAGATAAATATTAGCCAGTAATGGAGAAATTACAGCCCCTTGAGGAATACCTTTGTCTGCTGGAAGTACACCTGTATTTGTTGAGATTCCCACAGAAATCCATGCTTTAATCAAACATAAAATCCCTGGATAATCAATGAAGTTTCTCACCTCCCGCAGTAAAATTGTATGATTAATTTGGTCAAAATACTGTACAATATCAGCATCTAAAACCCAGTGAAAACCGCGATCACGCCATCGAATCACCTCCTGAACTGCATCTAAATAGGAACGGTTGGGACGATAGGCAAAACTCACCCGTGAGAATTGACGTTCAGCAACAGGGGCTAATACATTTAATAAAGCCTGTTGTACAATGCGATCGCGCACCGTTGGAATTTTCAATTCTCGCCATTTCTCGCCTAGTTTCGGAATAAAAACCTGTCTACATGGTAGAGGTTGATAGGAACCTTCAGACACCTGATTTCTCAGTTCAGTTAGATTTGCACTTAAATTCTGGCTGAAACGTTCAATGGTTTCGTCATCTGTTCCCGCACAACCTCGTTTCAAAGCCACCTTTTCGTAGGCGCGTTGGAAGTTGTCTTGACTGAGAAACTGTTCAATAAAGTTCGTAGAGGTGAATGTGGAATTCATAAGATTATTGCATCTATGACTCAGCTGATGTTGTTCAGCTTTCTGGGAGTCATCCCAAAAAACTCAATAAGTGTAAGTTCAATTCTAGTCCTCTTAGGAAAGACCCATTTCCTATTTAAGTAGGAGAATGGGGCGTTGGGAGCGGGGAGTAGGGAGTAGGCAATAGGGAGTGGGCAATAGGGAAAAGATTTTATTTCCAAATCCTAGACCAGACCATCAACAACCAACCACCTACATCCTACTGCCAACTGCCAACTGTCCACAGTTAAGATCGGGTTTCATTCTTACTTAGGAAAGCGGCTTTTCCATTGACTGTTATTGTAGGGACAGTTGAGAACAGTTGCGACATCCCTATGACTTCCATGAATAGAATATCTAGTTTGAAATGGCTACAATTAATTCTACTATTGGCTTTAGTTATTCCGGTTGAATATCTTAATGTTAGCAATCCGTTCTGGAGTCGGACGACTTTCGATCCTCCCCATCAAGAGGATGGGGGTTCGAGATGGAGTGAACCTGTTTCCTTTGATCCGACTTCTGATTTTAGACTAAATCATTGACTCTCTATTCACAATCTCTCTATTGACCATTCCCAAAACCATGAGAAATACATTAATCTGCACCGTCGGTACAAGCTTACTCAATAATTTAAAACGCGCTGAAGAATCTATTCAATCTGCACTGTTAGCTCAAAATTGGCAGCAACTTGCTCTGTTGCTTGTAGAAAAATCTAATACTGAACGAATTTGTGGTGCTGAAGTCAATTCGATTACCAGTATTTGTGAAAAAGGATTATTAGCTCAGTATTTTCGTCTGATTTTTCTAGTTTCAGATACAGAAGATGGTCGAAATACAGGTGCATTACTTAAACTTTACTATGAGAATCATCAAAACCCTTTAAAATTTGAACAAGTGGAAGTCAAGGTGTTAAAGGGATTACGAGATGATAATGTTTACGCATTTAAAACTCAAGGCTTAAAGAATCTAGTTCGAGAAATTAGCTCAGAAGTGAATAAATGGTCTCCAATGGCGATCGCTATTAATGCCACCGGAGGATACAAAGCCCAGATTTCCTTTGCAGGTATGATCGGACAAGCTCTAGAAATTCCAGTCTACTATCTCTTTGAGAAGTTTTCAGAGGTAATCGAGCTACCTCCCCAACCTATTGCCTTGGATCTAGCATTTTGGCTCAATCATTACGTGCTATTTGAAACTCTAGAAGCGCAGGATATTATAGAAAAATCTCAAATAGCCGAAGACTTAAGCAATCCCTATTTTCAGAGTTTAATTGAATCCACATCCGAAGATATTAGTCCAACTGAGTTGTCTTTGAATGAACCGGAGTATGTGAGTTTTTCAGCAATGGGGATTTTATTTAATCAGCGATCGCGTTTGCAGTTTGCTAAACAAAGTACAGCTATCCTGTCTCAGATTCCCCAGGACGATCAAGAACCTCAACAAAAAACAATTAAACTCAGAGACGACCATGGAAAAGATATTCTACAAGCCTTTTCGGAAAAAGTTCGTCGTTCTCCCTACGTGAAATTTATCATTAATTCTCTGCCGTTTAATCCGAAACAGCTCAATCCTATTCGCAAAACCTATCCAGATGGAAAAGTAGAATTTGTTCTGACTTGGACAGATACAGGCTTAGGAATCTGTATTCAAACAACGGGACGAAATCTAGCTGAAACCAACAGTATTGCTATCCATCTCCAAGAAAAGTTCTCAGACTAGCTATCTTAAAAGTACCTCTTTATTAAGAGAAGAAGATTGATTTCGGGCTTGAAGTCGAGGCTGAACTTCCTCAACGAAATAATCGACCTTCTCCTGAGTTAAGTGACTATCCACATTTACCCAACCCTCATCCCAAACCACATCCAAAACCTTATGCTCGGTGTCATTTTCCATTAGAGTTAATTTGCGATCGCCTTTACTCCAATGAGCCGTATGCCGAGAACCTTCTAGATGGTGAGTTCGAGCCTGATTTAAGCAATCACAAACAACTTCAGCCACCTGTTTTGCCCATTGCTGCTGTTGTTTAGCGTCAGCTTCGGCTTGCTGAATATCTTCAAGGGTAAACCCCGCATCAAAAGCATCACTAATATCCCATCCTTTTTTCACTTCTCCGACTCGGGGAACCAACGCCACCGTTGCTTGTTTTCCCACATCCCGTAAAGCTTTAGCTATTTTAATCGCCCCAATTTGTCCCTGATTGTATTCATCAAAGCGATCGTAGAAAATGACAACTTCTTCACCGGGAATTGCTTTAAGTTGCTCAGGTGGGGGAATTCCCCTGGCTCCGGTCGAAGTGCAAGCAACCGCAATGCTTTCCCCAGACTGACGCACCGCCTCACCCAACTTCACCGCATCCCAAGGCCCCTCCGTTAGATAAGTCTTCTCGGCTTGCTGTTCAGGCTGCTGTACCACCCACACCGAAGGCGGAACGCCTGACTGTCCCCATTTGGGAGTTCCCGGTTCGAGTTCGTTTTCTGATAGCCAGGGAGCATAGCGGCGGCGAAGGTAAAGCTTATCGGGTTCAACAGCATCCCGGTGATGGAAAGTAATGGATGCAGGAAATGACTGCCCATCGGGAGTGCGGAAACCAAAGTTCAAGCCAATGTTGTAGCGTTGAGCCATTTCCGGCGTAATTCCGCGATGTTCCAAGTAGTCCAAAGCTTTTTGTTGAAGGGAGTGGTGTTTGTCATCGTTCGATAAAAGACGCTGTTGCGACATCTTTAAATCTTCTTCCGTAGCCACCTTTGATGTCACATTCTCCGAGAAAGATTGAGATTGGTTAAACTCTCGAATATCAGGTAAGACTTGAACTTTTCCAATTTCTGGAAGTCCCAACGCCTTGCGAATTGCTTTTTCATCATGAAGTTGCTCAACATCACGGCTGGGAGCCTCCCCTCCACTCCCACGAAAACACCAGAATAAACCGTCTTCACGAACACTTAAATTGAGGTTATTGGGCTTTCCTTCTAACCCACAACAAGGACATTCCCCTCGCCCATTCCTGAATTTAACGTGATCTCGAATATCGAAATCGGTTAGGGTATTTTCAGAAGATAACGGTTGTTGATTGGGCTTGAATTTCGGTGCTTGTTTGGGGTGAGTTCTTAATTGAGTGATGGGTTCTTCTACGAGTGTTTTGTTTTGAACGGCTTCTGGTAGAGATTGTAAACACTTCTCGCGATCGCAAAACTCAGACTGACTCAATCGTTCTCCTGCTAAATTATCACACAAGCTCACCTCAGCCACAGTTGGGATATCTGGCGTAATGCGTAAGCCTGCGGCTTTCATCACGCTCTCCAAAATCTTCCCCACTTTTTCAGCCTGAGACTCTTGCGCCGTCAAAACAATCTCATCGTGGCGAATCAGAGTAATTTTAGCTTGGGTGCCATCCAAGGCATCGAGCAACAATGCGATCGCCAACTTGCTCATATCCGCCCCCGAACCCTGAATGGGAGCGTTCAAAGCTTCATTAATAGGGGGATATTGATGAGGTTGAGGTTGCCACTCTCGTTTTCTACCTAATAATGTGCGAGTTTGTGGGTATTGATTATCTTCTGAAGATAAGGCAGCATTCCACTGTTGCTTAAAATTTTGTCTAACCTGTTGTTCGTGTCGGGCAACTGAGGAATAACCTTTATCCATTGCCGCTTGAAATTTCATTGCATCTTCTATAGAGAATTCTACTCCGTAGGAAGCGATCGCAGGTTATAGTGCTGCTATTGAGGCTGTAGAACAAAGTCGCAGTTGGGCGAATAGCGACAAGCGCAGGCAGGAAATTTTGTCGGCGGCGATCGATGTTTATGCCAAGATGGTGCAAGCGTGCATCAATACCGACCAGAGCGATCGGGCTTTGGAATATGTCGAGCGCAGCAAAGCCCGCAATTTAGTTGAACTTCTAGCTGCACGCGACCTTTACCCTAGAGGTAACGTTCCGCAAACAGTCATCGAGGAATTGGATCGGCTGCGGCGAGAGATTGTTACCGAACAACGCCGGATTGAAATGCGATCGGGAGTCGGTGAGATAGCCAATCTGGAGACGTTACCAGCTCTAGCTGCGTTTCAGGAGTCTCGCAGCTACCTTAACCAACTCCAACAAGAACTGGACGAATTGATTCGACAGGACATCCAACCCTACGACTCCACCTTCAGCCTGACTCAAAAAGTTGAACCCGTCACCTTTCAGCAAGTACGAGATTTGCTCCCCAATTCCCAAACGGCACTAATTGAGTGGTATATCGCTGAGGAGACATTTCTTGCTTTCATTGTCGCGCCGCACAGTCAAACTCCCTTCGTCTGGCAGTCATCCACCCACGACTACCAAGCACTGATGGTGTGGATTAGCACCTATCTTACGACATACTACGATAACAAGCAGCAGTGGCAAAGCACTCTAAATGAGCAACTTCAGCAACTTGCTACCATCCTGCACTTGGATTATCTCCTCTCTGTTATCCCCTCGGACTGTTCTCAACTGATTCTCATCCCCCACCGATTTTTGCATCTGTTTCCGCTTCATGCCTTGCCTGTGGGCGAGGGGCGATCGCGACTGCCAAAGACGCAACCTTGTGATAGTCCCTGCTTGCTGGACAAGTTTCCCGGCGGCGTGCGCTATGCTCCCAGTTGTCAGCTATTGCAGTTAACTCAAAGCTGGAACCGCACTAACTTCAGCCATCTATTTGGGGTACAAAACCCAACTTTGGATTTGACATACAGCAATGTCGAGATGGCAATTATCCGACAGGCTTTTCATCCCCACGCGGATATTTTGGTGAAAGCAGAGGCGCGGAAAGAGGCGATCGGCAATCAGCGTTTGCAAGCGGCTCACTGCGTCCACTTTGCCTGTCATGGCATTTTCGATCTAGAATCTCCTTTACGGTCTGCCTTAGTGCTGGCAGGTGTGGATCTGAACGAGCTTGACCTAGAACGTTGTCTAACGCTGGGGGAAATTTTTGGATTAAATCTGAGTCAGTGCCGTTTGGTCGCGCTTTCGGCTTGCGAGACAGGTTTGACCGATCCGACTTCCCTCAGCGATGAGTATATTGGTTTACCCAACGGGTTTCTGTATGCAGGGAGTCCCAGTGTAGTCAGTTCACTCTGGACGATTAGCGATATATCTACAGCATTCTTGGTAGCCAAGTTTTACCAGAATTTGCAACAGGGGTTATCTGTTGCTGTAGCACTCAATCAGGCTCAACGCTGGTTGCGAGATGCTACTGGTAATGAGTTACAACAGTGGATGGAGTCACAACAGTTGCCATTGAATCCAACGCTGAAGATGTCGCTGGCACGACGGTTCCGGCAGAATCGACAGCCGTTTCAGTCTCCTTTTTATTGGGCAGCATTTTGTGCGGTAGGTCAATGACAAATTCAGTTTACCCTGAACCCGAAGAAACAGATACCAGTAACGAATTATCCGCATTTATTCCGGAGGAATACCTGGATTTCTGGATTGAAGCTTTGTCGGCTATTCAGGAATATCAAGGCGATCCTCAAGTCATTTTTCCCCAGCAGTGGGCCGCAGTGCAAATCAACTTGGCTGTTGCCTATCGGAATCGAACGCGAGGCAACTTGGCAGACAATATCGAATGTGTGATCGCCTGCTATCAAAACGCTTTGCAAGTCTTAAACCGCACTACCTCTCCAAGCACCTGGGCGCTGGCCCAATCCAACTTAGCGGTTGCTTACATCGATCGCCTGCGGGGGGAGCGAGCTGAGAATTTAGAGTTAGCGATCGCTTGCTGTCAAAAGGCTTTGTCCGTCTACAATTCCCAAGAATTTCCCCTGGACTGGGCAATGACCTGCAACAACTTAGCAGTCGCTTACCGTACCCGAATCGTAGGAGATCGCTCAGACAACTTAGAAGCGGCGATTGCCTACTACCAACAATCCCTTCAGGTCTACACCCGCGAACGGTATCCCCGGCAGTGGGCAACAACCCTCAGCAATCTAGGGAATGCCTATCGCAACCGCCTTCAGGAAGATCAGTCAGACAACCTGGAAGCCGCGATCTCTTACTGCGAACAGGCATTACAAGTGCTGACTGCCGACCGTTCCGCCATCGACTGGGCAAGGACGCAACACTACTTGGGTAGTACCTATCGATTGCGAGTGTGGGGGGAGCCGGAGGAAAATCTGGAACGGGCGATCACCTGCTATCAAGCAGCCTTACAAGTTTACAACCCGGACACCTTGCCACGAGATTGGGCGCTAGTTCAGAATGAGTTGGCACTGGCTTACAAAGACAGGCTGCGGGGAGAGCCAGCGGAAAATCTAGAGCAGGCAATTGCCTGTTGCGAACGAGTGATCGAGGCTCTGACTCTCGACGCTTTTCCCGAACAAGCGGCTCGCACCCTCAATACGTTGGGAATTGCCTATCGCCAGCGCCTGCGGGGAGATGCAGAAGAGAACTTGGAACGAGCGATCGCTTGCTATCGCCGAGCGCTGCAAGTTTATCGGTACGATACCCTCCCCGAACAATGGGCGAGAACTCACAACAACTTAGGAATTGCTTTGAGCGAGCGCCACCAGGGAGACCGACAGCGTAATCTAGAGGAAGCGATCGCTTCCTATCAGCAAGCGTTACGGGTCTATACAATCGCTACTTTTCCAGAAAATTACGTCAAGACTCAATGCAACCTGGGATTAGCTTATCGAGATGTTGGACAACTCCGCAATGCTGGTACTGCATTTAGGGCAGCAATAGACGGCGTGGAACTACTTCGCAGTCAGACGCTTTCTGGCGATACTATCAAGCAAAAATTGGCGGAACGGTGGAGTCAACTCTATCAACAGGCGGTGGAAGTTTGCCTAGAGTTGGCACCTACAGAATCTCACTACTACAGTCAAGCACTGGAGTATGTCGAGCGCAGCAAGGCACGCAATTTGGTTGAACTGCTCTCTCTCCAAGAGTTGCTACCCAAAGGAGAGATTCCCGCAACCGTCATTCAGGAACTTCATGCATTGCGACGGGCACTGGCGGCGGAACAGCGATCGCTGCGACATTCAGAAACAGGAGATTATCGGCGATTCTATGAGCTGCGACAGCAGTTAGATCGACTGCGAGCAACCCAAATTCAACCGCTCGATCCAACATTCGGGGCTACCCAGAAAGTAGAAGCAATCTCGTTTGCCCAGATGCGATCGCTTTTAGGTGAAGACACCGTGGTGATCGCATGGTACGTTACCGATGATTACTTTTTGACGTTCGTAATTACCAGCGAGAGTACCACTCCCCACGTTTGGAGGTCGGAAGCGAGCGATCGCGAAGCTCTCAGGGATTGGGTTAACAGTTATTTTCAGGTGTATCTTCGGGAAAAAACTACTTGGCAAAATCGGTTAGTTGTTCAACTGTATGACCTTGCCACCATCCTGCACCTAGAAGAGATTCTGAATGTGATACCGGAAACCTGTAGTCAAGCAATCTTGATTCCGCATCGGTTCCTCCACTTGCTCCCCCTCCATGCATTGCCGATAGTAACCAGGTTGGTAGAGCATACTTCACCCGCTGAATTGCCGGAGCGATTGGATGCCAGTGAGCTAAAGTCATTACCCACTCATGTTACTGCAACATTGCTCGATCACTTTTCTGATGGAGTGCGCTACGCACCGAGCTTCCAGATATTGCAATTGATGCAAAACCAACACCGTTCTGCTTTCAGCCGCTTTTTAGCAGTGCAAAATCCCACCCTCGATCTGAGTTATACCGATATCGAGGTAGAAACCATTAGCAGGGACTTTCAGCCACAGGTAGATATCCTATCGGGAGAAGCAGCCCGCAAGGAACTACTTTTAGAGCGATTGAGTTTAGCTCACTGCGTCCATTTCTCCTGTCACAGCTACTTTGATTTCCAGTCGCCCCTGAAGTCAGCGTTGATACTGGCAGGTGGAGTAAAGGAAACTGCTGCTGTTAGCGAGATCGATTGGGAAAAATGTCTGACTTTAGGCGAAATTTTTGCTCTCGATCTCAGCGAATGCCGCTTGACAATGCTTTCCGCCTGCGAGACGGGTTTTACCGACTTCAGAAGCATCACCGACGAGTACGTTGGGTTGCCCAGCAGCTTTCTATTTGCAGGCAGCCTCCACGTCGTCAGTTCCCTTTGGACAGTAAATGACTTATCCACTGCGTTTTTGATGATTAAGTTCTATCAAAATCTGTCGCTGTCTGAGACGGTGGCGATCGCTCTTAATCAAGCTCAACTCTGGCTGCGGGATATCACAAAGGCTGAATTAAAAGCCTGGATAACAGCTAATTCGCTTCCACTTGACCCCACAATGCGGCTGAATCTGAGTAAAAGACTGCACAAGTTGCAAGACGACCAAAAACCCTTTCAAAACCCATTTTACTGGGCAGCATTCTGCGCGATTGGTCAATAATGAAGTAGAAGCACAGATCTAAGCAGCCCAAATCATGAAGCAAATACTCCGGAATTGGGGGCTGCATAGCCCCAGTCTGACCCTCTATGCCTTCCATCTGCGAAACAGCATCAACCAAGGGAAAGAACCGACTGTAGCAGAAGCACCACAGCTGTGGGAACAGTTGGTAGATTTGGGGAATAAGCTTGATATTCCAGAACTACAAAATCTACAGCAACAACTGATTAGCTATCAAAATCACCAGTATTCTCCCGAAGCAGAAGATAACCAGGCAAGTGAATACTGTACTTTATTACGCAATCGACAAGCAAGTTTAGATTTTCTAATAATTGCTCCCCCAGATGGCTTCCCACTTCAGGGATTACTCTGCCCATATCGATTGCATGATAGTTATGCGATCGATTTAACCCTATCTTCTCAAGAGAAATTTTTTCTACCTCAATTATGTAAACTTAATCCGGAATACCGACTACTCCCCTCACATATTCAAGCTTCTCTTGGGCAAACACTATTATTGTTCGGGCAACCACTTGAATTACAGGAAAACTACCAAGGTTTGGCAGATACTTGTATTGTTCAATTACTTCCAGACACAGATCAAACTGAGCTAGTCAATACAGGCGTATTGTTAGGAAATCCGATTTTTGAGTATGAAAGCCGACATAAAGACCCAAGTAAGCAACTCTATATTCTAGTTTGGCTTAAATGCAAAAGTATGAATCCAGATGATATGGATAAAGCATCTGAGTTATTGCTTTATCTTTTGTGGTGTCGCCATAAAATTCAGTATGTTTATCACGAATCTCGTTGGTGCGATCGCCAGCTAAAACAACTATATAACCGCATAGAACAGCATCGTAACAGTTTCAGTCAAATTTCCCAATTACCAGAGCAGCAAAGGCAGTTTCGGCAATTGTTGGTAGAGTTACGGGAGATAGATATTGAGTATGCAGGCTACCTGAGAGACTTGGATAACCACGAAAACACCATTGTTATCAACGAGCAGAATTACAGGGCGAAGTTGGAAAAGCTAGGGGCGCTACCTGAGACTGAGTTAAGTTCGTGGCAACAGTTTTTGGATTACGTCTGTAATAAACTGCAACGTCAAATTCAAGCGGATCGGCGCTTCCTAGCTCCAGGGCGCGATCGCCTCCGACATCTTAAAGCTATAGTAGAAGAAAGCCTTACTAAAGACTTTGAAAACAACGATATGCCAGGGATTCCCGCTCCACTCTATAAACGATTGTCTGAAGCTCTATCACAGTGCGATCAATTTGAAAATAATCAGCAACTACGAAGCTTTTTTAAAGGTTACGACTTCCTTTCCCCTTGGGCTAATAGTCTGCCCCAGGCTAATAGTACGGCTCAACGAGTAACACTGGTGATTGGTTTTTTAGTGGAGCAGTGTCGTAACGATACCAAAGAGAATGTCCTGGTTATTTTAGTACGGTTGCTAAGTGATACAATTGATCCTGTAGATAGTCGGCATCAAACTTTATCTGAACTAGCAGATGAACTTAATATGATTTTTAATTCCAATCAATACCAGTAGAATAAACAAGAGAAAACCCCCCTAATCTAAGAGGCGATGCGAAAGTCTAAAGCAATTTTCCACTCAACTGAATTTTGTGTTATTGGCAAATAGGAGTCAAAAATGCCTTCCGATTACGAAGAAAATATCAGAACTTTTGTCTATTTAGTACAAACCCAACCCGAGCTATTCACAGCAGAAGACCGTGCAGATTTAAAATATTTACTTTCAAAGCTCCCAGATGATGTTGAAGAAATCTCCAATGTCATAGCTCTCTGGTGTGAAGAACGTCCGCTAATTCTAGATGCTATCCTTAATATACCGATTGATGATTTAGATAGCCTTCGAGCCGCAGGTGGTCGTGCTACTTCCCTCACGGGAAGAGAAAGCAAAGAGATGCTCGAAAACTCGGTGACTCAGAGCAGTCAATCCAAGCAACCCCCATCTTCTTCATCCAAAACAAAAAATGAATGACAAACTTTCAAACGGAGATAGGCCTTCCATGCACCCTAGACAAATAACAAACGTCACCCGACAAGATGGCGCTGGAGGTCGCATTACTCCAGTTACAAGGCAAGAAACTAAGCAGATAATCGAAAATACAATTACTCAAAGCAGTCAATCAAAGCGATCGCAATCTTCTTCGTCCCAATCAAAAAATGAATGAAATAAAACCTGTAGAGGGACTGGCTAAACTCAGACTCTATTTGTCTATTGCCTGAATGTGAGGATATCATTTCAGCTAGTTTTATCAAAAAGCTATCACCGAAGTCAAAAAGAGGATCGAGCGCCTTTTTCATTCTCCAAAAGCTACTATATCTTTTTTCCCATCTGCTGTTTTTTTAGTGGCTGAAAATTTACTTAATTAGGCTTCCTATCCAGAACTTCCAGAGCAACGCGAGTTTCTCTCAGGTTTAGAGAAAGTAACTTTTCAAATATACATAATCCCCTCTCCCGATAACTTGACTGACGATGCAATGTTAGAGCAATTTTTGTTAATTTTTCAGCCACTAAAGGTAGAGAGGTACTTGCATTACTATTTAAAGTATCAGCATCGAGTATTGCTTGGCAGACCTGGGATACAAGCTCAAGTTCTCTACCTGTCTCTGGTTCAAGTAACTCAACAAGATTTTTAGCAGCTTTAACCAATACTGATGAATTTTTACATACAGCTTGGATAATTTCTCGCATTTCTAGATTGAGTCTGAAGTCATTTGGGTTCCAACGAAAAACATTGGCTACAGCATCTTGAATACATGAAGACGAGGATGATGCTAATGTACACAGGATTGTTGTTGCTCTTTTCTGACAGTTCTTTTGTTCCCATAAATAACTAGCAGCTTGTGCTAAACCATAAAGAATAATTTCATCACTTTGATCAGTTAAATGGCGGTCTATTTGTTCTATTGACCAGGTATCTTGGTAATGATGGTAGTAAATTAGGAGTAATTCACCGTAAGCTTGACAACAAAAGCTAGAACCATCATCTAGCAGTTTCTCTATCCATCCCTGAATCTTTTCCTCTGGTTCAAACCATGCAATTTCTCGGAAGACAGTATGCAATGCAAATTCATAATGCAATACATCTGGACAAGTTTGGATAACGGTATCAAAAAGCTGTGTAGCTCGTTCTCGATCACCATTGAGGAGCGGAGGCATATAGCTTAATGTTAGAACCCAAATACTAGGGTGCTGTTCTCGCTGCAATTGTTCCTCAATAACGTGTATCCAGTTCTCTAGATCGGGAGGTTGCTGATTTAGATAACCAACAGCGATCGCAGGTAAAATAGAACCTCGCCCTTGAAGTCTGAAAAAGCTACTACTTGCACCGAAAAAAATGGGTTCCTTTTGCAGTTCGGTTTTGTTTCTCGTCTCTTGTTCTTCCGTTGACAAAGTTGGTTCTAGTTCTTCACTCAGCCATTTTTCTAAACGAGACAAGATTATATTCGGAAGACCTTGATCACGAAGAGCGCATTTTTCAAGAGCAGATGCAGCATTGGAGCGAAAATTTCCTGATATAAACCCTCGACTTTCGAGATATTCAATGATACGAATTAACTCAGCAATCGAAACATCCGTCTCAGCTAATCCTTCTATAGCTGCGCCTGCATAAATTTCATGTTTACCGGGTTTAAGGTACTGAATTAGGTTGGTGACGCGCCCGGGAAATCTTTCGGCTAGCTTATCAAACTCGCGAGACAATTCCACAGCATCCCAAGCGCGGGACATATCCTCAGACCATTGCCTTCTGGGGTTGTCCCATGCCATTTGATCTGGTAGTAAGTCAAATAGTCGCAGTATATCTTCATCTGATGCGCGAGCCATTTCGTCTACAGTTATAGGCGCTCCAAAGATATCACCGTACATATACATACGGCTTGTATAATCATCAGTTTCAGGTAAAGCGCGTTCTTCCTCATCTCTGAGTCGCTTAGTTTTTAAACTCAAATAGTCAATAGGAAAGGCACGCAAAAGACGAAGCCGGTTTTGCCGTTGGAATTTTAAAAATTGAAACTTTTCTTTCGCTGATAACTCAGAAGGTAGATTTTTATAGTGTTTGAAAGCTATTACTGCTTCCTCCAGACGAGTTCGGTCTGATAGCCGTAGATCAGGAAAAACTGACGCTATTAGCCGTTTTGTTTCTCTATAGCGGTCTTCGTAGTCTCCCAAACTCAAGCGTCTTGGGTCGCCAAGTAAATATTCCAACACCTGCTGTGAAGACTCTTTAGCTACATATTCCAATCCACGAGCTAACAAGCGATGAACAATTTGTAAATCCAAACACAAATTTTTGTTTAGGAAATTCAGAAAAGTATGAATATTTTGCTTGGCTAACTCGGAGACGGCAACCAATAAAGCTCTTAATATAGCTCCCTTCAAGGGCAATTCTCCCTGAAAAATTCTATTTGTAGCGCTATCGCTAAGGTAGCCCACAAACAATGAATTTTCTTGATCGGCAATTTGATTAATAACATCTAGAAACCAGGGCCAGACAGAATCTAAAAAAGCTTTTGGTGCGGCTTCAGCAAAACTTTCTAACTTGTAAAAGTCTCGGTCATTCCCAATGATATACTCTACTTCCTTTAGTGGGCGATGAGTGTAAGCATGAATGGCTCTTTGTTCCTCAGTAGCATTTGTTGGCAACTGTGGTAGTGGTTGCTTCGCTTTTGTTAAAGCTTGCTCTAACTGCAAATCTAAATAAGCCCGCCAAAGGATGGGGGCAAGTTCCGGGGTATTTTCTGCGATTTGCTCTGCCAGTGCAGATATATCCCATCGATAAGTTTCAGAACGTCTCACTATCTGACTCGCCAGAGTTACTGATCTCTCAGTCCATTCTTGAAGATTCATCAGAACTCTAAAGCATAGAGTATCATAGGCGCGATCCCTCGACCAAGAATCTTCTAAAAGTTCTAAAATGTCTTCAGGCTCGGATTGGATAGCCACACTCAACAAAGGCACGCAATAAACCGCTTGTTCGGGTGATTTATCCAGCCACTGTCTAAAATCTGGGCGATCGCGTAGACGAGAAAACCAGCCGGGACTCGAAGCAACAGCCCCTAAGAGTCGTTGTCCCTCAGTTTCCGAAGTCAGGAGGGGTAGGAAAAGATGTGCTTCTGTGTCGTCGGGGTCTTTTTGTGCGCCTACAAATTCCAGCAATAGGGTACTGATATGAAGTCGTAGTTCGGACTGTAGTAATTTTTGTAACTGTCGATAATATTCTTTACGAGTCGTTTCCCTTAAGTAATTTAGGCTACTCAGAAGAACGGGACGCACGAAAAGACCATCCTGCCGTTGCAGAACGCAGTCTGCTAAAGCTACAGAACCGCGAGCAAAAGCACGAGCCAGTGTATAATCGTAGTAAGTTTGATGTCGAAATCCAATCGTCAAACCGTTAGAACTTCGGGTTAGAATTTCTACTTGTTCTAAAGCTCGACACGCTAATGAGTGAGTGTCTTCTGCGATCACAGTTGACAACCAGAACTCTTCTTCGCTACTAATGCGATTGGCAAGTAACTCTAGCAACTCGCTGCGACCAGACACTCCATCTGGATTGACAACCCACTTACTCCACAACTTAGCAAGCAATGCTTGTAAGGAAGTAAATACTTCTCCTGGCGTCGCAACTTCGAGAAAAAGCTTTAAATGAAGGGGAGTTTGCAACAATTCTCGCAATGGTTGCCCCATGCCATCCGGGTTATGATTCCCTCGATCTAAAATAGGTGCTATTTGCTCCCACTTTGGCAGTTGTAAATCCATTCTTTCTGCTTTAATGCAAGATAGGCGCACGTCATGGCGAAATTCAAATTCACGCGAAGTGGCTATAATATGCACGCCAGACGTTGCCGAAACAGACTGAATTAGGTTTAACAAAATGTTCAGTCGTTCAGATTGGCGATCTAATAACTCAGAAACTGCATCAAGCTGGTCTATCAGAAGTACAAAGGGTTCTTTTTTAGCTAAAATTCTGAGAGCTTCACACGGGTTAATAGTCAGGTAAGGTCTGCACAAATCTTCCAGAGTATTTAGTTCTCGTCCCAACTGGTCAGCCTTAATTGCCCATAAAGGGACTTGGCGATCGGCGAGGTGATGTCCTAGCCTTGCCAGTAATGCAGATTTTCCCGTACCTGGACTTCCTAGAATTAGGGTTGTAGAGCTTTTTTCTTCTTGTATTCGATCCAGTAATTGCTGAAACTCATAACGCTCAATCTGCTGATTATTTCCTAGAGTGATTGGCCAGTTTAGCAATCCCTGCGATGCTGCAATCAATTCTTGCTTGAATTTCTCAAAGTTGCTTTCTTCTGATAAACTCGCTGAATTTATTAGAAATGCCTGCACATTTTCATAAAGTTCTGCCAGTTCCCCATACAGTGAATTACATGGATCGTAGCGATCGCGCAACTGTGTCAAGAAAATTGGTAAAACAGAACTCCCGTCACTCAAATGGCTTTCAAGCAGATATTTTAGACAGAAAGCTGTCCGATCCTCCTGACTATCTGCTGATTTTAATCTAGATTTAAAAGGGGAAAGTTCGGGAGTGATAAAAACTGCTCGAAGTGAGTTATCGCTATCAAATTCTTGACATTTCAACAGGACTTGACGGCATTGACACACAATCTCGTTTGGTAGACTACTCATCATCGCTCTGCCGACAAATCACGCTCTATACTCGACGGCTTAAACAAATTTAACATATTCAGCCTGCTTATACTGCCGATGGAAATTCTTGCATAGAGGGTACGATCGGCACTTTATGGCTTATTTTACAAGCTTTTCAAAGAGTTTGCTAAGTGCCAAAGGTCGCTGAGGAAACACGAGGTATATAATTGATCGGGGTAGTTTTCATATCTTAGCCAAACAAGAATGCAAAAATTAAGCTTGGGATTCAAAACAAGCAGTTCCACACTAGCAAAATCATACATAAACATCAACTGGAAGTAGTTCTGCACTGCATAATGATGGTTTCGTGAATTGGTTTAGCCAGTTCTACCCATCTCCATATATTTCTAATAAGATACTTTTCGAGGTCCCATTGCAACTAGACTTGTAAAAGAAGAACATGGCTGGTATTCCCTCAGAACTACACCATCAATTGCGTAAAGCACTGTTAGATTGCGAAGAATTTGAGAGCGATCGCAAACTACGGTCAGTTTTTGCTTCTGAGCCACTCATACCCTGGCTGAAAAATTTGCCCGAGGCTGATAGCCTTACTAGCAGAGTAGATGCTGTAATTGCGTTTTTAAAAGACAAGCAGCGTAGGGATACTGGAAAAAACGCGCTTATTTTATTGGTTCGTCAGTTGAGCGAACTGATAGATGAAGATGATGAACGTCACCAACGTCTTGCAGACTTAGCACAGAAGCTTGAAATTTCTCTAGAAAGCAAGTCAACTACAAATAGTCATATACAAAAAGCTAATTCAGAACCTAATTTTCGGGGTAACGCACAGGTAAAAAATACCGAAATACAAGAGCGTCGTCCTATTAAGAATCGCTGGGCATTTTTGGTAGGTGTTAACCGCTATAACGATCCATCGGTTCAACCCTTGAATTTCTGCGTAGAAGATGTGGTGGCATTAGACGAGAAACTCAAAGCACTTGGGTATACAGTTGTTTGTTTACATGATCGCCTAGATTCTAGTCACCCCCGCTTTCCCACCTGCAACAATGTAGAGGCTGAATTAATTCAGCTTTGCAGTATGGTAGATCCAGATGACCTATTACTGGTACATTTTTCTTGTCACGGCAAGCTTTTGCCTGATAAACAACCTCTACTAATCGTCAGGGATACTCGTTTATCAACTTTAGCGAAAACAGGCTTGCCGTTAGCAGAAGTAAAACAGCAGATGTCTTCTAGTAAAGCAAGACGTTTGGTGCTGACGCTGGATGCTTGCCACATGGGAGTCGAAACCGAACGAGGAATAGACGATCCGCAGTATTAAACTAAGCAAGAAAGTCACCTTTCCTACTCGTCTTCAGAACCGGACGTGA
>CAZNCM010000082.1:0-4446 GCA_964571155.1 uncultured Lyngbya sp.
TTTAATTCGTTCGGGCGCTATTGATATTGTGGTAATTGACTCGGTAGCTGCTTTGGTACCCCGTGCGGAAATCGAAGGGGAAATGGGAGACGCTCACATGGGGTTACAAGCGCGTTTAATGAGCCAAGCCCTGCGGAAAATTACCGGGAATATTGGCAAGTCGGGTTGTACGGTTATCTTCCTCAACCAACTCCGTCAAAAAATTGGAATTACCTACGGAAACCCCGAAACTACAACGGGCGGAAATGCGCTCAAATTTTACTGTTCAGTTCGACTCGATATTCGCCGCATTCAAACCCTGAAAAAAGGCTCCGATGAATACGGAATTCGGGCTAAAGAACAAGGGTTCGTGGTATAGCTACAACAGCGATAATATCGGTCAAGGTCGGGAAAAAACGATTATTTACATGGAAGAAAACCCCGAATTTACCGCTCAAATTGAGAAATTAGTTCGCGAGAAATTAGATGGCGGCGCAGTCGTTTCTTCTAACTCAGTCGGACACGTTGATGAGTCTGAAGATTATGAAAATGACGAAAATGGAACCGGAGAAGAAGAATAAAATCAACGTTTTTCTCATAGAGAATTAGGAGTTAGGAGTTGGGAGTTAGGGTTGATAAATCATCCTCAATTGTGAAGTTATAACGCCCTAATTCCTGTTGATTTTAACTCGAAGATTTGATAATTAAAACAAAGAAAATATAACCTCCTTAGCCATAGTGTTGAGGGGGTTTTTCACTGATTAAATGAGTTCATGTAGCGGTACACCCTAAAAACTAGGTTTTTGATGGTTTACGGGGAAAGGATGAGGTAAATTATGCAGTTCCAGCGTTTCCTAATGCTAAGTTTATTGTTTTAGATGCTCCGAATAAAGTTCGTTTACAGCGAATTTTAAAGCTAAATGATGCTTTTGATTCTGTAAATGTAGTTAATTTTAGAACTAAAAATAAAGCTATTGAATTACACAACTTAAGCAGTTTTGCAGCGTTGGGAATGTCGGAAGCAAGTTCTATTTTCAACTCAACGGAAGAAAGGGAAATTTTAAGTTGGGTTCGTGAAGGAAGTGTGACGCTGAAAGAATTACAACAAAAGTTAAAAATTGTGGTTAAAGAACAGCAAAAATATGATTCTGTATCGACTCGGTTAGCGTTAGAAGAAATGACACCTGAACGAACGTTGGTGATTTATACAACGGTTTACAATCCTCAACAGGCGGCTTCTCAAATCTTATCTAAGTTAAAAATTAATCAGCCGATGTTATCTGTGAGTTAAGTTAGTTAACCCTAGAAACCCGGTAAATTTTACGCGCACCGGGTTTCTGTTTTACGTTTCATTGAGTTGATTTAATCTGGGTCGTCTAGTTCGGGGGATGACAAGAGAGCTACTGTAGTCCCACTCAAAAGCATACCCCAAGACGCTTTTACCACTAGTTGTCACTCTCTGTGGACTTTATTATTGACATTGCTTGGTTGAGAGTTATACTAGATGCAAGTCAAAAATAAATCTTTGGAAAGATTTCAAGATATTATCATTCAGCCAGGTATTTTAGTCTTTTAGGTCAATCACTTAAATAAACAGACCTGAAGATAATTTCCTTTATACTGCTCTACCTAACTAGATACGTGTGAATAGAACTAGAGTCAAGAGCTGCATAGTCTCTTTGATATGTGACTGGTTATTTTTTTGTAGAGAACGGGTCTGAATAAACTTTCAGGGTGGCTTTCCCGTTCGATACTTCTAGGTTGCATTTATTACTTGATCAAGTATTGAATCTATGTCTAATGTCAGACATAGAAAATTAGCGTGCTTTTCATTTTTTTAGAGGCTTTGTAGAGTGTTTGAAATTGATAGTTTTTCGTTATTCGCAACAGAATTTACTGATTCACAAATTGCCATTACCAATCTTTTGAATGGTTCTTCTTCAAATGATTCCCTCGTTGGAGGTGAGGAACCAGACAGCCTGTTTGGTTTAGCAGGTGACGACACCATGCTAGGGGCCGGAGGAGACGACTGGCTCAGTGGTAACGAAGGCCGAGACTGGCTCAACGGTAATCAAGGTCAGGATACAGCTTATGGTGGAAAAGACCAAGATATCCTGTATGGCGGTCAGGGCAGTGATATGCTTTTCGGGAATCTAGCTGATGACTGGCTCAGTGGAAACCGAGAGTCAGATACAATGTACGGGGGTCGAGAAAATGACATCCTCTACGGTGGTCAGGGAGATGATGCACTGTTCGGCGATCGCGGTAATGACACAATCTTTGGAGACAAAGGGTCTGATACTCTGACTGGAGGCGATGGACAAGATGTGTTTGTGATCGCACCAGGAACAGGCGGTTCAAACTCTGATAGTTCTGATGTAATTATTGATTTAGACCCCAGTCAAGACCGCATTCAGTTGGAAAATGGTTTAACCTTTGATGATTTGACTTTGAGTGATACCGGGAATGGTGTCACGATTCAAATTGCCGAAACGGGTGAATTTCTGGCTGTTGTTCAAGGAATTGATACGGATAATCTCCAGCGAGATAGCTTCTTACCTTTGACCAGCGAACCGCCAGAAACAGAAGAACCAACCCCGACAACCGAACCGGAACCCGAACCCCAACCCGAACCCACACCTAACATCGTTGCTCCACCCATAGTTAACCAAGATCCAACACCGGAACCCGAACCGGAACCTGAACCTGAACCCGAGCCGGAACCCGAACCCGAACCCGAACCTGAACCCGAACCCGAACCCGAACCCGAACCCGAACCCGAACCTGAAGATCTTGCAGGTAATACCCTAGCAACGGCTCGGAATATCGATATTACCGAAACCCCTCAAACCGTCAGTGATTTGGTGGGAGATTTAGATCCAGTTGATCTCTATACATTTGAGATCGATCAACTCAGTCGTATCAATTTCAAACTGGATGGCTTAAGTGCAGATGCGGATCTGCTACTGTTTGAAGATTTGAATAATGACGGGGTATTGGACGATGATGAATTACTAGAGGCTCCCTTTGAAGAGGGTAACACTCCCGAAGAGGTGAACTCTATTCTAGAGCCGGGAACTTACTTTGTCCAAGTTGAGCCATTCGAGGGAGATACCAACTACACCCTTGAATACTCCGGCGAAACGCTTGCAGAAGCACCAGCAGATCTGGCAGATAATACCTTAGCAACAGCTCGAAATCTCACGATTACCGAAACCCCTCAAACTGTCAGTGATTTAGTGGGAGATTTAGATCCGGTTGATTTCTATAAATTTGAGATTACTCAACCCACCCGTATCAATTTCAAACTGGATGGCTTAAGTGGCGATGCGGATCTATACCTGATTCAAGATTCCAATAATGACGGAGAAATTGATGACGAGGAGGAATTGTTAGAAGCTTCCACAGAAACGGGTAATACGGCTGAAGCCTTAAACTCTGTTCTAGAGGCGGGAACCTACTTTGTACAAGTTGAGCAATTTGAGGGAGAAGCCAACTACACTCTGGAATACTCCGGTACACCGCTTGCAGAACCACCAGTCGATACTGCGGGTAACACGCTAGCAGAGGCTCGGAATTTAGACCTGACCAATAATCCCCAAACCATCGACGAATTTGTCGGAGATCTAGATCAAGTTGATTTCTATAAACTTGAGATTACTCAACCCAGCAGTCTAAGCGTTACCGTGTCTGGCTTGAGTGCAGATGCCGATTTACAACTGATCGAAGATGTCAATGGTAACGGGGGAGTTGATGACGAGATTGATGTCATTACGGGGTCTTATTCTGAAGGGACAGCCGATGAAACCATAAACCTTGAGCAGTTAACTCCGGGAACCTATTTCTTGGATGTCTCCCAATTCACCGGAGATACAAACTATCAGATCGAGGTCGGAGTGACCCCTGTGGCTGCACCACCCGATAACGCTGGCAATACCTTAAGTGAAGCTCGTGATATTGGCAGTCTCAGTAGTTCCCAAACCTTCAATGATTTTGTCGGTCGGATTATTGATCCAGAGGACTTTTATAAGTTCACTCTTGATAATGCCAGTGACTTTGAGTTGACTCTGGGCGGTTTAGAGGCGGATGCCGATGTCTACTTAATTCAAGATAAAGATAGCAACAATGAGATTGATGCTGATGAAATCTTGGGTGAATCTTTCAATTCTGGTACTGAATCTGAGAGTATTAGCTTAAAAGGATTAGCAGCCGGCACCTATTTTGTAGAAGTGTATCCTGGCATTGGCGACGATACGAACTACGAACTCAGTCTCTCGGCTGAAGCTGCTCAACCCACACCTGACCCCACACCGGAACCCACACCAGATCCAACTCCTGACCCAACACCAGATCCAACACCGCAGCCGACACCGCAGCCCACACCAGATCCAACACCGGAACCCACACCCGACCCAACACCTGACCCAACTCCCGATCCAACACCTGACCCAACTCCCGATCCAACAC
>CAZNCM010000082.1:4546-6415 GCA_964571155.1 uncultured Lyngbya sp.
CAACACCTGACCCAACTCCCGATCCAACACCTGACCCAACTCCCGATCCAACACCGCAGCCGACACCGCAGCCCACACCGGAACCCACACCGGAACCCACACCCGACCCAACACCGGAACCCACGCCGCAGCCGACTCCGCAACCGACACCTGACCCAACACCCAAACCATTTAATAAATACTGGGGTCACGGAAATGTCAACGCAGCAAAAGCTGTTAAGGCTGCCAAGCTCATGGAATCAAATACATCCCTTTCCGATGCTATTAATCAAGCCAATGCAAATCCCTTTGATGATGTGAGCGATTATCGCGATGATACATCCACTACCGTTAATGAGCAGGTTGGGGCAAATGCACCATTTTTGGATTATGGTGTGAACCAGATTAATGCTCCCGAAGTTTGGAATCAAAACATCACCGGAAAGGACATTATTGTTGCGGTGATCGATGATGGTGTGGACTACAACCACTTTGATCTTGATGACAATATCTGGAAAAACACCAAAGAAAAACCAGGGAACAAAGTAGACGATGATGGTAATGGCTTCATCGATGACTACAACGGTTTCGACTTTGGTGATGACGATTCAAATCCAACGGGTAGTGCCGAGGACAGTCATGGAACCCATGTGGCTGGCTCAATTGCGGCTGAAAGAAATGGATCTGGAATCGTAGGTGTTGCTCCTGATGCTACTATTATGCCCATTCGAGCTATAGCAGGAAAAATAACATCTCGTGAGTGGGTCGATATTGCTGAAGCTATCAGCAAAGCCATAGACTATGCAGTAGACAATGGAGCTAAAGTCATTAACATGAGTCTCGGTTTTGATCAGGGCAAAGGTGATGACAACATTAAACGACAAGGAAGATTTGAGACGGTGAATAAAGCTCTAGAAAATGCTAAAGACAAAGGTGTAGTTGTGGTAATGGCAGCAGGAAACGAATGGGGGAGCAAACCTGACTCCTCTTTTGGTATTGCAGCCCGAGACAAATTAGGAATTGCAGTCGGAGCAGTGAGTAAAGACCTGAAGGTTGCTTCCTTCTCCAATCGTGCTGGAAATTTTGATCCGTATCCCTACGTGACGGCTCCCGGAGTCGCAATTTATTCCGCTGGCCCCAGTGGTTACCCAGGTGAATCTCCTAATGTTGTAAAGGATAGCGATCAAAATGGTCTCTTTTACGAATCCCAAGGTACATCAATGGCGACTCCCCATGTGGCAGGGGTAGTGGCTCTGATGCTGCAAGCCAATCCGAATCTGACACCGGATCAGGTTGCGACAATTCTCACGCAGACGGCTACAAGTACAGGTCTGAGTGTTTAATCTGTAGCCTTTCTCACAACTGAAAGTTAAAGGGGTTTGGAGGTGCATCTGTTTGGGATAGGTGCTACCTCCAGCCCCTCAATACTTTGTACTTCTTCTGCTTGAACCGACATTCGGTAGTTAGAAGCAGCGATCGCGGAGTTAGCGTTTTCTTTCAACTCATCCTGTTTGAATTGCGGTGGAACCTCTCAAAGTCAAAGTTCCACCGTTTTTTTTACCTACGAGGACACCGCCATATTTGTCGGCTTCCCAACCACTTCTCCGCGCAACATTCGTCCGGCAGCCTCAAGTAATTGTTCTTCGAGATAAGGCTTGGTAAAATACCCTCTCGCCCCCAACTGATAAGCCATCTGGCGGTGTCGATCCGCACCCCGAGAAGTCAACATCGCGATCGGTAAATCAATCAAAGCCGGATCTTTCTGCATCCGAGACAACAACTCTAACCCATCCATCCGAGGCATTTCAATATCACAGAAAACCAAATCACACGGTAAACCCGACTTCAGTTTTTCCCAAGCTTCTTTACCATCTCGCGCTTCTTCCACCC
>CAZNCM010000082.1:6425-11974 GCA_964571155.1 uncultured Lyngbya sp.
TAACCGGATTTCTCAAACGTAATCGATAACAGACTTCGCACCGTAATCGAATCATCCACAATCAACACCGTCGGCTGAGTCTTCTGAGGTTGCTGTTCAGTCGGTGCCGAAATCCCCGATGGCCAAGGACTAGCTTCCTTACGAATCCGACCCATTGCCAAATCTATCAGTTCCAACACATCAGCGATCGCCACAATCTGACCATCCCCTAACACCGTTGCACCTGCGACACCCACAGGCTTCGGTACAGGCCCTTCAAGCTGCTTAATCACAATTTCCTGTTCAGCCAACACCTGATCCACGACCACCGCCAAATGAGTTCCCGCCGATCGCAACACAATCACCGAAATCATATCCTCCTCAGTATTCGTCCCATAAACATTCCCCCGTCCCAAATGCCGTTTATAGGTCAGCAACTCTCGTAAATGCCGACAAGGAAGTAACGAACCCCGCCATTCTAAAGCCTGTTTCCCATCGCTCATCGTCTGAATTTGCTCCCGAGGAATATCAATCATCTCCTCAACCCCATCCATCGGAAACGCAATCCGAGCGCGATCGCTAATACAACACAACGCCCGTGAAATACTCATATTCAACGGCAGACGAATGGTAAACGTCGTTCCCTTACCCAAGGTCGAATCGGTGGTAATCGTGCCTCTAATCTCATTTAAAATGGTTCGCACCACATCCATCCCCACACCCCGACCCGCAAACTCATCGGCTTGGTCTTTCATACTAAAACCCGGATGAAATAGTAAATCATAAACATCCAAATTCGACATTGTAGCGGCTCGTTCTGGTGTTACCAATCCTTTGCGAATTGCCTTTTCTTTGACTCTCTTAACATCAATTCCCGCCCCATCATCAGAGATCGCAATCACGGTTTGATTTCCCTGGTGAAAGACTTTAATTGCAATCCGACCATTAGCAGGCTTTCCCGCCGCGACTCGCACATTTTGGGGTTCAATCCCATGAGTAATCGCATTATTGACCAAATGAATTAGCGGATCGTGCAATTTACCCAATAGCATTTTGTCAATTAAAGTCTCTCGACCTTCGACATAAAGTTCCGCCTGTTTTCCACACTTAATCGAAATATCCCGCACCGGACGCGCCAATCGATCTGCTTCTTGGGCGAAAGGTTCCATTCTTGCTTTTGTTAACCCTTCCTCAAGCTGAGTTGTAACCTGTCGTAATTGACGACTGACTTGATCGGCTTCTTCAACCAAAAATTCAATATCAGCCGCCGACTCTCGAACTCGTACCACCAACTCAATAATTTCTTGAGACAAGGTATGGAAAGGCGTAAACCGATCTAACTCCGTAGAATCAAAATCATCATCATACAACCGGGCGATCGGATCATAACCCCGATTTTTGGGATGTTTATCCTCTGAACTGCTGCGCGAAGTATTCCACACCGAACTTTTGCGCCCCGACAGCAACGAAATTTCTAATAGACTTCGTTCATAAAAATCCTGCATTCGCTGTCCAACATCACTTAATAGCGACACCTGATCCAGCAAATTATCCAAAAACTGTCGCATCCGTTCTTGATCTTGCTCTAAGCTATTGCGGTTAACGACCAATTCACCCATTAAGTTACTGAGGTTATCGAGTTGCTTGACAGGAACTTTCGCCGTTTGTTCAAAAACACGCTGAGATTTCCCCGTACCCCGTTGTCGCAATCCCCCGCTCCCGCTTCCGGCTGGCCCTTCGTCACCGCCTAATAATCTTTCGAGATCCGCAAATTCGTTATCTTCTTCTTCTTCAAATTCTTCTTCCTGTTCGTCTGAGTCCATCTCCTCTTGGGCTTGTAACAAAGCATCAAGATCGGAAAATAAACCCTCTTCTGCGGTGATCAGTTCTGCTTCTGTGTGGCTGTCATGCCCAGAACCTCCGTTGTCTGTCTCTTGATAAAGTAACAGTTCTAAATCATCAAAGTCATCTGTCGCCCCGGACGTTTTAGAAGCCGTCACGGTTTCGACTGGGGCGGTTTGCGACTCGGCGTTCTCTGTTTCTTCGTCAAGATTTTCAAATAAGTCACTAAACAAATTGTCATCGGTTGCTCGGCTTGAAAAGGCGGGGCTTGCCGATGACCGCGTGCTACGGTCAGAATCCATATCCTCTGAGGAAGTCATCGATATTGGGCGAGTTTGGGGAGTTGAATACAAAGATTGATTTTCTGTTTCTTCGTCCCTACTAATCAGAGATTCAAACCAGTCTGAATTGTCATCATCATCAGACACAACAGGAGAAGAATTATCCTGAATCAATTGGGGTTTCGAGGAGGAGAACACTTCAGCTTGAGACGCCTCAAATAAATCCTCAAAACTAAGATTTTCTAAATCCAAATCTGATAGAG
Source organism: uncultured Lyngbya sp. (assembly GCA_964571155.1). Lineage (GTDB taxonomy): Bacteria > Cyanobacteriota > Cyanobacteriia > Cyanobacteriales > Microcoleaceae > Capilliphycus. Next base: position 8,791 of record CAZNCM010000082.1, read on the forward strand.
AAGTGTTCGGTTGGCTAGAAATTGATTGAGATTTAGTATTCTCCTGCAAACGACCTGTTGTGCCAATATTGAGCAAATCATCAAAATCCGTTGTGTTTAAATCAAGGTTCACGGGCCTTTTTTTCCCTGAAGAAGACCCCGTGGGTTGAGGTAAGATCTTCGTTTGAGTCGATTGAGTTTGAGGCGAACTGCTGTCAGCATCTTGTTCGTCTGAGTCCTGACCAAACAAATCTAAAAAGTCGTAATCTAGATTCGGATTGGTTGCTCGATCTTCAAAGGACTCTAATTCTGATGATTCGATGCGAGATTCTTGTTGCCAACCGTGTTCAATCGAGTGATCTCCTTCAAACAAATCGGCAAGACTTTTTAATTCTTCTGCTGCAATTTCTGGACCTTTAGGAGTCGGTTTTAAAGCATCCATTCTTGATTCGGAAGCCGACCAATTTTCTAAGAAAGAGATATCAATGTCTTCGTCTTCTAAGAGAGTTTCTGAAAATTGATCCGCCATTTTAGTCGTCTGTGAAGGTGAAGATCTATTCTGCTCGTCTAGAGAATTCTCTATCTTTGTATCAAGAGATGATGATATTTTTTGATCCGTAGAACCTTCTAAGTTAGGCTTAACTCCAGTCGAGTCAGTTTGTGATTTACTAGACTTCGGTAACAGATTTTTGAGATCAGAACTCACCTCAATTTCATCTTCTCGATTGTCAAGCACCAACTCTTGAGCTTGTTTAATCGCTTTAATCGTGATCGGAGCCAGTGTAGAATAGGTATTTTGGGGATGAGAGATCACTCGTTCTATGATCGCAAAAAACTTTGACCAGTCAGACAACTCAAAGGTTTCTCCCGCTCGCCCTAAACTCCGACAAATTTCGATCAACGCTTTACGGCTAGAAGTATTTTCGGGTTGTCTAAACAGTTGCAACATTTCCCGCAGTTGATCGGGAACATCACTCCGAAAAAACAACTCTTTGGCACTATTTTCAGGAGGCTTAGAGGCTGTAGCTTTTACTGTTTCTAGGTTAATGTTACTTGCCGTCGCCGAAGTTGGGGAAATAATCGCAGGTTGAGTTAAAGTCAGTTCAGTCAGAACCACTTCATGCTGTTGTGCTAATACCTCAAGTTGAGAGTTAAGACGATCAAAAGTCGGCTCAATTTTTTTGAGTTGATTTTGAGCCAATTCATCGGTTAATCCATAGGGACTTGATAACCCCTCAATTAAAGCTTTGAGAGTATCAGAAACCGCTAAAAAGGATGATTCTAAATCTTGTTCAACTTCGACCCGAGACTGAGCTTGAATTTTTTCGAGGATTTTAAAGCTATCTTCTAAGCGGTGAGCCGTCGTTTGAATACTGGTTAATCCTAACATTGCCGCTCCCCCTTTGACCGAGTGAGCCGCCCGATACACTTCATAAAGCAGGTCAGGATCTTCGAGTGTAGACTGTAATTTCAGCAATCCTTGTTCGATCGTATCCAAGTGATCTTGTGCTTCTTCAATAAAGTATCCCAGGATACGTTGTTGTTGTTCAGCTTGCATAATTCGTGATTAAAAATAAAGGATTTTAAAGATTGAGTTGCTGAGGAGTTGACCCTTTCCTCTAGCTTGTTCTCCGTTACCCCTGTTTTTATTTTCGCTCAGAGGGATCAACTCGGAAGCGTTCTACAGAAGTTAGTAGATCTCGAGCAACACCCACGAGGTTACTCAAGGCATTAGAAACCCGATGGGCTTCTTGAGACGTTTCTTGAGCGCTATGTTCAACCGCTTGCATCACCTGCGCCACCGCCCGAGCCGTTTCATTTTGTTCAACGGTATCGGCTGTAATTGAACGGACTAAAACATCAATCCGGTTTGTGACTTGAATAGAGATTGCTTGGCTTTTTCGGCGAGTCGGGTGCCATCGATCACCTGTTGGTTTCCTTCTTCCATGGCCATCATTACAGAGTTGGTCTGACTCTGAATTTGCATGACAATTTGTTCAATATCTTTGAGCGATTTCGCGGAACGATCGGCCAGTTGTCGAACTTCATCGGCTACAATCGCAAATCCTCGTCCGGCTTCTCCGGCTCGGGCGGCTTCAATACTGGCGTTTAACGCCAATAAATTTGTTCGTGAAGCAATCGTCGAAATAATAGCAACAATTTTAGAAATCTCTTGAGACGACTCTGCTAACCGTTTCACCTCACGGGTGGTTTCAGCGACGGTTTCGCGAATCTTCAAAATCCCGGCGACAGTCATCTGCACCGCTTCCCCGCCTCGGGTTGCCACGTCTGCTGCTGTTCTTGCTACTTCTTCGGCTTCTCGCGCACTATCAGCAACCCGTTGAATAGCATCGGTTAGCACTTGGACTGAGTTGAGGGTGGCGGCTAATTCTTCGGCTTGTCGCAACGCATCTCCGGCCACATCTTTAGCAAAGGTCGCACTATCAGTCGCTCCTTTACTCACCTGACGCGCTGCCTGTTTCACTTGCACAACGATTTCTCGAAGATTTTGAATGGTTAAGTTAAACGAGTCTGCAACCGCCCCTAAGACGTCGGCTGTGACTTCTGCCGTTACGGTTAAATCGCCTCGGGCTGCGCCTTCGACATCATCGAGTAAGCGAATCACTTGTCGTTGTAGATTTTCTTTGGCTTCTTCTTGTTCTTCGGCTTTCCGTTGCGCTTCGACGGTGGTAGTTTCGATAAACTGAGCCATGTGGTTGAATTTTGCCGACATTTGACCCAACTCATCGATCGCATAGACGGTCGCCCTGGCTTTTAAGTTGTTGCGAGAGATGGCATCAAATTGATGCTGTAGATCTTGAGAGGCTTTTGACATTTGTCGAGAGGCAATATTACCCAAGCCCCAAGCACTCAAAAAGCTGGTAACTCCCGCCACCATGGTCACAATCCAACCTGATGTTCTCAGGGAATTAACAACCTCTCGTTTTTGGTTGAGAGCGGCGGTTTGTGTGATAATATTTGTTGCGGTCGCCACCAAAATCAAAGTCGCCACTCCTGTGCCGAGAGCCGTATAGAAAAACTTAACTTTAAAGGTTTTATTTTCAAGAAAAGCAAACGCTCCTTGTTCAACAGTAACCGTTGTTTCAGCCGGCTCATCAATCTGAGAAGTAAAGGTCGTAACCACTTCTTGATCGAGAGGAACATTAAACAGTTCGTCATTGCTAATGGCTGAGTTATCTCGATC
>CAZNCM010000082.1:11984-19467 GCA_964571155.1 uncultured Lyngbya sp.
GTAAAATCACTATCAACTTCTTCGTTAAAGCCGGAGGAGTCAGAAATAAACGCCGCTTCTTCGTCTCGGCTTGCTTCAAAGTCTGGTAGGTTCCCTAAATCATCAAACTCATCAAAATTATCCAAAAAGTCATCTTCATCGAGGTTAGAAGAGGTGGTGCTGAGATCTTCATTGAAGTCTTCTGACTCTGTAAATTCATCGGAGAAGTCATCACCTCGAGCCTGACTTGTCCCATTGGTATCGGAGAAATCTGCCTCATCTGCAAAGGTTTCATCATCAAAGGCATCTAAGCCAAAACTATCGGGAATCTCGCTGGCATCAAACATCTCCTCATGATCTCTGCCATTCTTGACAGAAGAGTCATGCGACCGAGAGGATTGATTGAAAAATGAAGGAGTTTGCGCCTCGTCGTCCTCGCTTTGCGGATCAGGATCTGCGGTAAAATCGTCGAGTGTAAATCCCGACTGAGCATCTAACTGAAAATCATCCTCGGTTGAGCCTGATGGCTCCATGAGTAAGGTTTCCGCTTCGGCATCTCCCCCGTGTAATTCTTCGTCAAATTCTTCGTCAAGTTCTTCTATTTCTTCGGTCGGAGGAATATAGCTTTTACCATTGGCTTCTTTAGTCAGTGGGACTGCTGTGGTTGCTGGCTGATCGGATGAACTGAAGTGCAAATCCTCAGAGATGTCTTCGTTTTCGCCTGACTCGGAAAACTGTAGGGATTGAAAGATATCATCTAAATCGGAGTTGAATTCATCGAGATCGATGCCTTCGGCGTTTTCTGAAACATCGCTACTCGCTGTCGAGTCAGTGACAGTCGGCGGAGTTTGAGAGCGACCATTGTGTTGAGTGGTAACAGGGGCTGGGGGTTCGTCGTCCTCAAAATCCCCAAGTTCCATGATGTCATCGATCTCGAATGCTTCCTCAGACTCGCTTTCGGGAGTGTCAGACTGAGGATGGGTATCATAATTTTCAGGCGGTTCTTCTGCCAAAAAATTACCTGACCAATCTTCATCCGGTTGTAAAATGTCTGGTTCTCCTGAGTCGGAGAGTTGTTCGTCATCAAGCTCGAAGGGATCAGATTCGAGTTGAGTGGCGATCGCTGAGGTTTCATCACTGTGATCACTCGATCCCAGATCGCCTTGAGCAAAGGGATTTTCAGGGGATTCGGAGTCTAGATTGCCACTGTTGATTAAGTCCTCGAACTGTAAATCCCCACTGAGATCTTCTAGACCTAAGTCGTCATCAGAAAGATCAATACTGATCTCATCGAGGTCTGCTTCTGCCTCCATACCCCCGGCTTCTAGTTGAGATTTAGACAGATCAATGTTATCGCGGTCAATTTCTGCATTCAGGCCAGAGGAATCTAAGTCTGAGACGGAGAGTTCTTCTAATTCGTCTAAATTCAGTTCAGAGTCGAGTTGAGTTTCGGAGTGGTTGGCAAACTGATCAAGGTCAGCATGACTAATGGCGGTTTCAGCCATCAGTTCTTCGTCTTCGAGTTGAGTGTCTGCCGTTCCCAGATCGTCGCCATCATCGACAGCGACCCCTGATCCGAGATCGCCACTGACCGCATAGGCGGCGGAGTCGGCGATATATTGATCGGCTTGGGTCATCGCCTCATGAGCCTGGTCGATTAGTTCGGGGTCGTCGGTCAGCTCTAACACGGCAAAATACTGTTCTCGCGCTACCTCAAACTGCTGTAACCCGTAACCATAGATGTAGCCGCACAGCAACCGAGCGGATGGATCTTCTGGATAATTTTCAACCAACTGATAGACTAATGCTGCCGCTTCTTCATAATTTCCTTGGTTGTAAGCGGCTTCTGTTTGTTGATATTCTTGCAGGAAGTCTGTACTTGCTTGCATTACCTATTCCCCTTTCCGTTTTTTTAGTTCTTTATGGCTTAATGTTTTAGCGTCTCAAATTTAGTCTTTTATTTAATTGAAGTCAGTTTGGCGGTTTGAGAGTGCCTATGATTGGCTATTTTATTTTTTATTTTTTTGGGTAGTTTGATTACAGATTGTTAAGGGGTTGGACTGGGTGAAAGTTGAGAACGAGGTTAGTTTTGGGAGCCGAGATTGTCTTTTCAATAAGGTTGATCAGGTTGAACTGTTAATGTTTAAGCGGCTCCCCATCGGGCTGAACGCACAACAGCGATTTGATCAAGAAGTCGCAGGGGGTCTTTATTCTCACCCATCTGACATTCTCCTCTGATAAACGGCGCCATCGTATCTGGAACTTGATTGGGCATTTTCATCTGTTCGATATCGAGCCAAACAATATCACCGATTTTCTCGACTGCTAAACCCAAAATCGTATCGTGGTCTTCAACAGCAATCACCGGAATCTCTGTGCGATCGGTGTTAAGAGGGATTTGATCTCCGAGAAATTGACCGAGATCAGCGACCCATACCACTCGACCTCGAATATTCAGTGTTCCTAAGAGTAAAGGAGAAATATTCGGAATCGGAGTCATTCGATCAGGCGACTGGGAAAGCACTTCTTTAATACCAATTGCCGATAATGCCAGTTCCATCCCTGAAGGCAGATAAAATCGCAAGTGAGGTTCTCCCTCTGGAGTCTCTAGTTCTTGAAACTCGGGGCTATCTGGACTTTGGCCTGTTAAAAAGTCAGGATTACCGACCATAGGATCAATACTCAACCTCGCAGTAATTGTTTGACGGTTCCGACCAATTCAGTCGGTTGAAAGGGTTTAGCAATATAAGCATCTGCTCCTTGTTTCATCCCCCAGTACCGGTCAAACTCTTCCCCCTTAGAAGAACACATAACAACTGCAATGTTCTGGGTTTTGGGGTCAGACTTTAAACGCCGACACAATTCATATCCATTCATGCGAGGCATAACAATGTCAAGAACCACCAAATCCGGACAATGTTTCTGCACTTGCTCTAAGGCTTCAACACCATCACTTGCTACCGTTACGTGTAAGCCACTGTCTTTGAGGAGATTTGAGATCATCTCCCGTTGTGTGACACTGTCTTCTACGACCATAACTGTACTCATACTGTCTGACTGAATTCCTGGGTTTAGGGTTAACGGGCGGTCATGGAGAAGCGGGAAAGAGTGTATCCGACGATCAATTGAGGTTAGCCCTCGCGCCGAGGAAGGCACTCCGGTTTCAGACCAAACGGTTAATTACGACTACGCTTGAAGAATACTCTAATATAGTATTGTTTGATTCAAGTATACCCAAAAACGTTTAAGGATTTTAAGCTCAAAAGGATCAATACATCCAAGCTATTGCTCAAAGCTATCCTCTATTTCGTCAGCTAACAACCGTTCGGACGGGAGTCGATTCGGATCTCCAAGACCGACATAAGTTTCTACCAATGTCAATAATTCACTTTCCCCAAAGGGTTTAGTTAGATAATCTGTCGCTCGTACCATTCGGGCTCGGAGTCGATCAATAAATCCATCAATCCCGGTTAACATTACGATCGGCGTTTGGCGAAAGGTAGTAGAGTTCCGAAGCATTGCACAGATTTCATAACCATTGAGTTCGGGCATAGCAATATCACATAAAATCAAATCCGGTTTGAGTTGAAAAACCAAACTGAGTGCTTTGAGGGGATGACTGATTGCTGTCGCTTCATAACCTTGTAGATCGAGAATGGATTCTACTGTTTTGCGGATGACAACATCATCATCAATACAGACAATTCGCGGAACTTTTTTAGAAAGATCAAACTGATTTTGAGCCGGAGATTCACTACTTTTTGAGGTCGGATGTAACACTTGCACCAGTCCCTGTTGTACAAAAGGATACATCGCTTTGGTCACGGTCACAATATCTCGGTTCAAATAGCGAGCAATTTGCCGAAAGGTTGTTTCTAGGGTGTCAAAAGCATTCGGACGTAAGGTCTGCTGTAATTTCTCCGGGTCAGGAATGAGTGGACATTGATTGGGAGATTGAATATGAGGATGAAATGTTTTCCACTCTTGGACTTGCTTCATAATTTTCGCCAAGAGAGAACTAATCTCTAAGGTCGTTAACTGCGGAGCGAGGGGAGCACCCATTTCAAAACTAAATGAACCCTGGTGCAAACTCAGTAGATCAAACAGGGTTTCATAAACCATCCCATGAATAATACTGCGAGCTTGGGCGGGTGTAATTAGATTTTTCTCTAATAAAGCCCAGAGGTAGCCGTATTCAGGAGCATTTACCGAAGCAATTGAAGGAACTTCAATCTGATCGAGGGCGTTATCGGCTTGAAAACGACGGAGGTAGTCGCGCAAGCGCGATAAACTATCTTCGCTCTGGCCTGCATAAATAATGCGACCATTAAAGCAAAAAACCAACCAGCACGGCCCTCCCAACTGAGGACGACGCTTACCCCCGGTTGGACTAGACGTCGGGCTATAAGCCTCTACCATAAGTTCTCCGGTTCGCTGACCTAGCTCAATCAGTTGCAGAATACTGCGGATATCAATCTCACTTAAAGAGCCTTGCATGCAGCAAGTGGCCTCCTTATCACCGTTGAATTCTATGTACATCCTCTCACACCAACCGCTTCGGAAATTGGTGTAAACTTTCCTTTGACTGAGATCGGTTCCGAAAGCCGTGACCCACTTCCGACTCTGCTGATGAACAGCCGCAAGCTGAATCAATACAGGAAACTTCGTCTAATTCACTCGCGCTCTGACTCCCGTGATAATTTTTGATTGAACAGGAGAGAATTTTGAGGCAAGATCATCAATCTTTTCGGTAATTATTGCACTCTAGCTGAGATGCTCGCTGACTGACACTCATCCACTTTACACTGACATACCGCTCGTGAACGCAATTTGGTAAGATTTCAGAGTGTACATTCTGAGGAAATGTTCTGGTGGCTATTAGCGGTAGAGTAAAATTGAGCAGGAACACCGATCTATCGATCCACGATTGAGACGATCACCGTGCTGTATTTAGCAGAAGTACAAAAGCAGAGAAGCTTTGGCTTGGGGAGCAGTCGGGCTGAACTCAAATTGCTGGCGTGTCAGCGAGGAGAGAACAACTGGAGTGCTGTTACGGGTGATGAGGTGATTCCCGCAGAAGATGCCAATAACTTCAAAGACGGGGCTTTAGTCTTAGTAGACCTCAATAACAACAAACACGTTCAACGCATTCAAGACGCGGCTCGACAGTTGGTGAGTATCCTCCAAGATTTCTCTCGCTTACAAGACAAGTTCAAAACTCAACAAGAGGAAATTGAACAGTGGAAAGAGTCTCTGACTTATCAAAGTCAAGAACTTAATCGTCGGGAAATGGAAATGGAGGCGCAACGCGAACAACTCGAACAGCTTGAAGGAGAGTTTGAACGCCTCGAACAGCAACGCCAAGAAGTTGACTCGGCCAGGGAAGAAAGCGAACGACTTCGCTCTGAATTAGAGCAGTCCCAAGCTGAAATTAACCAAACTCGCGAACAATTGCAAGACCAGATGCAGCAGCTTGAAGAACGACAAGCGGGTTTACAAGCGGCTCCCACTCTCAGCGACGAACATTCTCAACAACTTCAGTCTTTGTTGGCTCAACTCTCGACTCCGGTGACTCTTGATGCTTTGCAAACTCAACTTCAACATTCAACGGAACGTCTAGAAGCTGGACACTCCACGTTACAACACCATTGGCAACAACTTCAAGAAAAACAAACGTCTGCCGAGCAGTTGCAACAACAAGTTGATCAGACTCGCGACTCTCTCCAAACCCAATGGCAACAATGGTATGATTCTCAAGAGGCTCTGAGTCAAACTCAATCCCAACTTCATGCCCAACACGCTCAATTAACGGCGAAACAAGAGTTAGCTCAAAGCTGGCAATCTCAAATTCAAAGTCGTCAAACGTTGTTAGAACAATTAGAAAAGTTAGCGGCTCAGTTTGATGATATCAATAGTGTTGGGGGGATTGTTAATGTCTCGGCTTTAGAAGCGATGCCGATTAATCAACTTCAGCAAGAGGTTGAAAAACTTCAACAAGAATGGGATCGTTGGTTTCGGATGGTCAAAGAACAAGAGGAGGAGTTGAAGTATAAGCGAGAAGAAATTGAAGAACTTCAACAAAAACTGACTCATTCTACTGAGGGAGAACGTTCTCGCATTGAAGGTGAATTGACCGATGAACATGATGCCTATGAGATGTTAAATCGGACGATTGGAGGTCAACGTCGAACGCTGAGAGAACGAGAAGCTAATCTAATTCAGCATCAGGCGGTATTATTAAAGCGTCAAGGTGTACCTGCAAATGCTCAGACTGATGGCCCTGTTAATTTTGATCGGGTTTTATCAGGTTTGAATACTCAACACCAAGAACAAAAGCAAAAATTACAAGACCTCGAAGCTGAAATTTCTCAAATTCAATCCACAATTCAACAAACCGAAGAAACTGTTAACCAGCAAACCAACGAACAACAACAAAAACGTCAACAACTTGAAGCTGAAGAACAGAGTTGGCGCGAACAATATCAAGCTGTTTCTCAACTTTGGGGAGGTGTAAATTTATATCAGCAAATGTTGCAACCCATTCAAGATCATTGGAATGAACTTAAACAACAAATTGAAACCACAACAACAGAATTCAATCAACTTCATCAAACTCGTCAAGAACAATCTCAACAAATTGAACAGTTACAGGAAATTATTTCTAATTTAATGTCTGCTTAAATTTAACCCTAATAAAAGTATGGAAAAAGAGTTTGAAATTCATCAAAAAGTGCGACTTATTGGCATTCCAGACTACGTTAAAACAGCGGAACCGATGCCTATGTTGCGCCCTGCTAATGTCGTTAAACTCGGAGAAGAAGGAATTATTCTTGATCGACGCCCGGGCGGGTATTGGGGTGTTCGGTTGGAAAAAGGAGCTTTTTTACTTGAAAGTCAATACTTAGAAGCGATTGACTCACCAGAATCTAATCCGTCTCCAGAATCGTGATCTGTGCTTAATTGGGGTGAATTGGGAGAAAGAAAAAAGTTTTCACTTCTGAGTTTTGTTACCTGATTGTTTAAGGTTAATAAAAAATCAATGCACATTCACTTCATATTTTTACTCACAATAATTGATTCCCAATCGTACAATAAGAATTAGGTGAAAAATCAACATCTACTGGAAAAATCAAGGAAACGATCTATTAATGCAAACACTCAATAAACCCCTACAACAACAAGAGATAGACAAGCCATTAACCATTGCCGGAAAAAGCTTTAACTCTCGCCTGATGACTGGAACGGGTAAATATCGTACCCTAGAACAAATGCAACACAGCATCCTCTGGACAAAAATTTGGATGCTTCCCAACACCGCAGGCTGTCAAAATGCAGAAGATGCCATTCGAGTCGCCCGTTTAGGACGGGAGATGGCAAAATTATTAGGACAGGAAGACAACAATTTTGTCAAGCTAGAAGTTATCCCAGATCCGAAATATCTGTTACCCGATCCTTTTGGCACCTTAGAAGCCGCAGAACAGTTGGTGAAAGAAGGGTTTGCAGT
>CAZNCM010000083.1:0-3862 GCA_964571155.1 uncultured Lyngbya sp.
TTTTCAGATTGATCAAAAATGAATGTTATGTTACATCCTATAGTGACTATAGGTCTAAAAAACAATGACTGGACACGAACTTTTGTTACTGGGAGTGCTTCTGTTACCCGGTATGGCATTGTCAATCTTAATTATCGGAACATTTGCGGCTGGAGGTTAATCCAGCATTTAACGAGGGAGGCGGATGTCTCCCTTTAAACTCACTTAAATTGTCAAGCACTTTTAACGCCTCAGAGTGATTACGCGGTCAATCACGCACCCAACTTAATTTTATTACAATTTTAACCTAGAATTAAAATTCAGTATCAAAAAAAATTGGTATAACGTCTTATAAATATTAATATTACAGAAAAAGTAATAAGAGAACATTCTGTAATAAAAAAAGAGGTTATAATCTAAATTACTTCTCGCAAACTCGAAAACTCGGTTTGGTCTTTAACCCCAGTTCTCGACTTAATTCTTTACTATAAAATGCTGCTCGCCAATTCACTGCTTTTTTAACTTGTTGGGGTTCTAAATTTATTACATTAGTCAGGTTCGCACAAAATAACTCAGCGTTTTCAAGATTAGCATCTTGCAAGTTTGCCCCCTGAAAATTAACTCGATGAAGTTGAGCATTTTGTAAGTTAGCTTGGATGAAATTGGCTTGATTTAAAGTAGCTGTACTTAACTTAACCTTTTGCAGGTTTGCACCGCTAAAGTTAGCCGAGTTTAATTGCTTAAAATAAAGTTGTTTACAGTTATATTGACTCAAATCAACTGAACCTATATCACCCCCATGAACCCAACAGAGTTCAGGAATAAATTCAGGATCATAAGTAGCTGTTATCCAGTTTTTTGCTTCTCTAATTTTTGTGAAGTTAATATTTTTAGCATCAATAAAGTTTGCTTCTTGAAGTTCAGCATTAGTCCAGGTTACATCTTGAAAATTCGCGCCTTTAAAGTTAGTACGATTGAGTTGAGCATTCGTTAAATTGGCTTGCGTTAAATCAGCACCCTTAAGTTGTGCATTTGTTAAATCAGCATCTTTGAGTATAGCATCTGTTAAATTAGCACCATTGAGTTCTGCACTGGTCAGTTCAGCCTGATTGAGGTGAGAGTTTATTAAGTAAACATTGTTTAATTTTGCTCTAAAAAACCGAGTATTTTCTAAGTTTGATTCATTGAAATTAGTTCCGGGAATAAATTCAGAATAATTAAGATTAGAACCTTTAAAATTGCTATAAGATAAATCAGCTATTTTTTCTAACTTTAGACGAACTAACTGAGTCTGTTGAATCTTTAAACCCGATAAATTGACCTCAGATTTGTTTAAATCTTGTAAAGCTTGTGTGACTCCGCCATTAGAACGATAGGCTTTATCATCAGTAATTTTTTGATCTTGATTTTTGCGAATAATATCCCAAGCTTCATAAATGACTTGCCGACGAGCGATAGTATTTTGTTCTTTGAGTTCAGTGACAAAACTATGAATTTGAGTGCCAAACTGAAATAAAGTAAATGCAACACCCGATAAAGCAGCGATAATACTAAAGACTTTAGAATTTGCTGTTTGTTCAGAAAAACGGTTAATAAAATATCCAACTTGTAGAGATTGTTTTTGAAATCCTTGCGAAGATTCTAGTGATTTTTTTTGAGAATAATTTGTAAATATTTTGCGAAATTCTTCGAGTTGAAAGTTATATTTTTGAGCAAGTTGACGTAATAAAAAATCATAGTGAAAAAACTCCGAATGTGTCTTAACTTCGTACAACTGTTGTAAATCTAGATTGAGTTCAGAATTAATCAGATTTTGAGTTGCTGTTCGGACTTCATTTTCGGGATTAGCTGATTCAATTTTTTGTAGTTTTCTCACCATGATCAATCTCCTACTATCTTTAATTCAATCAATCAATAAAAATCAGCTCTAGTTTAGAAATCGCATTGAAAACTAAAGTTTATAAACAATAACAGTATTGAAGGTTTGACTGAAATGTAGTTTCAATTTAGCAATTTTCTTCTCACCAACGACAGTCGCTTTTTTGAGTGACATCAAGAACACCTTGACTGAGGAATAATATCTCGCTGTAACACAACCTCCACTCCTCAAACCTGAAAAAATCTATACTTTTAGTCAATATTTGGTGAAGTGAACGGTTACGATAGTTGTTGCTATACCGACTGAACACAACTCTCAAGTCTGAGATGATGAAAGCTGGATTATTTTTGACGGGTCTTGTTATGTCTCCTCTACAAAGGATTAAACAATTCAAACGCTACGCTTGGGTTTCCCTGCTATTTTGGCTATTAATGGTTGCACCTGCCCAAGCTGCTGTGTTGTTGCGGGTTGCTGTGACTGAAGAAGCCGAACAGGTGAAAGTGGGAAGTTCGACTCAAGCGGTTGTCCGCAACGCCAATGGTCAAACATTAGGACAAATTTCTCCCCAAGGAGGGCTGGTTGCACAACCCAAATCCGGTAATATTTCTTTAGGTCAATGGCAAGGCAGTCAACTCTGGATCGAACCCACAGGAAATGGTCATGTTTGGATCGGTGAGGGTTGGTATCGGGGCCGAGTGTTATTGGTACCTGACGATGGCGGGATAACCGCAGTTAACTATGTGGATCTCGAACAATATCTTTACAGCGTATTAGGGGCAGAAATGGATGGAGGTTGGCCGACTGAAGCCTTAAAAGCCCAAGCGGTAGCCGCCCGAACCTATGCCCTCTACAAGCGAGAACGCAGCAACGGGGTTTATGATCTCGGAGATGATCAAATGTGGCAGGTTTATAAAGGGTTAGCGACTGAATCTGGGGGAACTCAAGCCGCAGTCAACTCAACCGCCGGACAAGTTCTCACCCATAACGGTCAAATTATTTTAGCGGCTTTTCACTCATCCTCGGGCGGACATACGGAAAATGTGGAGGATGTTTGGGATAATGCTTTGCCTTATTTGCGGGGCGTACCGGACTATGACAAGGGTTCGCCTGTGTTTGAGTGGACGAGAACCTTTTCTCAAGCTGAGTTGTCTGGGCGCATTTCTGGGGTGGGTAAAGTCGTGTCGATGACTCCCCAACAAACAACGGCGTTTGGCAGTATTTTGTCCATGAAAGTGGTCGGTGAGGCGGGGACTCGCACGATGACGGGAGAAGCAATTGCTTCGGCTTTAGGACTGAGAAGCACTCGTTTTCGCGTTAACCGCCAACCCAATTCAACTAACTTTACGATTGTTGGGCGGGGTTTTGGACATGGAGTGGGCTTGAGTCAATGGGGGGCTTATAATTTGGCTAGGGCCGGATACACTTATTACCAAAATACAAGTTTGGCAAAAATTCGAGTGCAGTAGACTCTACTGTTTTGCGGCTGAGTCGCAAATCATTCTAATGGCTGATGTATTGACGTTGACGCTACTTGATCCACAGGATAAAACGCCTCAAAAACAGTGGAAGTTTGAGGATCAGTCTGTGATTGAGATCGGACGGGCTTCAGAGAATCAGGTTGTGATTGTTGATCCGTTGGTGTCTCGTTATCATCTCCAACTTCGTAAACTGAGTGAGAATCCCCTCAAATGGATGTTAGTGAATAAAGGGACAAATGGCACTTTTGTCAATGGGGTGCTAACCTCTCAAGCTGTCGTCACAGAGGGGATTTTAATTGAGTTAGCAAAAGGTGGCCCGCTGCTTCAACTCAACTGGCAATTGATTCGTCCGGTTTCCATCCCCAATACTTCCGGTTGTACTCACGCCGGAAATCCACCCAACAATTTATTTTGTATTCATTGCGGTTTACCGATTCATATCGAACGCAGTATCCGCAATTATCACGTTTTAAGAACGTTAGGACAGGGAGGAATGGGAACAACAACCCTGGCTTGGAATGCGGAG
>CAZNCM010000083.1:3932-10693 GCA_964571155.1 uncultured Lyngbya sp.
AAACTTCGGGTCAGACCCGAATTCCGGCGTTGGTAGTTCTCAAAGAAATGAATGCAGACATGGCACAAATTGCCAAAGCCCAAGAACTCTTTGAACGAGAAGCCCGTACCCTCAAAGGGTTAAACCATAAGGGAATTCCTCAGTTCTATGACTTTTTTGTAGAAGCGGGAAAAAAATATCTGGCGATGGAAATGGTTCATGGTCAAGACCTAGAAAAGATCGTACAGCATCGAGGGCCAGTTACTCCCCAACAGGCGATTGATTGGATGATCCAAACCTGTGAGGTGTTAGGCTACCTTCATGTTCAAGATCCACCCATTATTCACCGAGATATTAAACCCGCAAATTTGCTTTTGCGAAATCTCGATCAACGGATTGTTGTCCTGGATTTTGGGGCGGTTAAGGAGATTGGAACCCCTCCGGGAACCCGTATTGGGGCTGAGGGATATAGCGCCCCCGAACAGGATCGAGGACAACCTCTGACGCTTTCTGATCTTTATGCGATCGGTTCGACACTAATCTTTTTATTAACGGGTGAAAGTCCCTTAAACTTTTATGGCAAACGGGGCAGTAGCTACGGTTTTAACTTAGAAAGCGTTCCTACAATTACCCCTGAACTACGAACTGTGATTGAACGAGTAACAGAATATCGACCTCGCGATCGCTACCCCGATGCCCAACACCTTTGTCAAGCTTTACGAGACTGTTTGAATTGACTGATTAATTCAGTTGATTTATCAGATGAGTAAATTTGATCTTTGTGATCAATACTTTTCCGATTCAAACCTGGCTAGAAATACCTTAAAATCAAGCAATTAAATGGCGATTTCTTGAAATTGAGATGAGGTTGATCTAGTCTTCGTCCCAACCTTCTACGGCAAGGAGTTCGCTAATCGGATCTTGCATGGAAAAACCAAACTCTAACAGTTCTTTTTTCCAATATTTCCACTCTTCGCCATACAGAAATGCTATCTTCCAAAGGCTGTCAGTGGGCTTGATTAGATCGGATTTAACGAGGGAATCCACCTGACGTTGAAGTTTTTCCATCTGGTGTATAACCTGTTGGCTCATAATACCTCTTTAGTTGTTTAAGTCTTGGTTTTCTTTTGTTGTTCTTCCCAATGCTTTTGTGTGAGTGCTTGAGAGTTTAGTTACGCATAAACTGTAGATTTTTTGGGAAGTCATCTACCTACATCATAAGATAACATACTTGATTTCAAATTGTGTTATTTCTGGCACAAAAATTAAATTTCTCCGGCAATAATTCCCCTTAAACATAGAACTTTTCCCAAACCCTTTTATAACTCCAGCTTAATGGATTAGATGAAGTTATCAAACTTCTCTCTTAAGTTCAGGATTTTAAAAGTTGCTCACTAATTTAGCTTTCTTCAAAACCCAGCCTAAGAGACGCTCTTGAGTTACGAGAATATCAGCCGTTCCCTCCATACCCCAATAGATACTGTACTGATGATCGTCTTTCACCAAGTACGAGCTTTCGGGTTGAATCAGAACTTCATAATATGCTTTAGACGTTTGACGAGCAGAGGCTTGAGGGGCATTGCCGTTGAGGGAGATTCGTTTTACCCTTCCTTTCAAGATACCATATTCTTGAAAAGGATAAACAGCAATTTGTAAATGAACTTGTTGATCGATCTCTATGCGAGAAATATCCTTCTCCGCAACCAACGCCGAAAACACCAGAGGAACTTGAGTCGGAACGATCTGAGCAATAATTGTATCTGACTCTACGACTTGACCGGGTTTGGGAAGATTGAGTTGAATAATCGTCCCGGCTTGAGGCGCGCGAATGGTACTCTGCCCAATGAGACTGGTGATTTGTTCAAGCTGGCTTTGAGATTGAACAAACTGCTTTTGCACCTGCCATCGCTGTTTCAGAAGGGTTCGTCGTTCCTGAGCAAATTCTTGAGCAACTTCGGGAGTAGACTTGGTTAGCTCTACCACTGCTAATTCTACCGACAAATCATCCAACTTTTGACGCGATCGCCGAGAAGTCTTAGATTCTAATGTCGTCAAAATTTGCAGATCGAGGGTGGTGACATATTGATCGAGTTGATCGAGTTCTTGTTTCAACTGTGTGAGTTGCGCTTGGAGATTACGCTTTTGAGTCAACAGCAAAGATTGATTCACGTAAGCGATCACTTCTCCCTGTTCGAGGGGTTGATTTTCCCGAACCACAATTCGTTCTACAATACCACTTGTCGCTGCCGAAACCAGTTCAACCTCTCCTCCCGGTTGAGCCACTACAGGCGCTCTAACACTGGGAGTATAGCGAATAAAACCCGCCAGCACAACAAATCCCCCAAAAGTTCCCAACAATAACAGTCCCGCCCACTGGGTCCAGCGACTCACTGGCGGTAAAAAGTCATTACTATCGAGAGGTTGAAGTTCTATCGGTCGTTCGTGGGAAGCCATAACACAGGAAACACCTGAAAAGAGCAATCCAAAAAAAGCAGTTCTAGACGTAGACTAAGCAACAATTAGAAGATTTCTACTGCTAGATTTCTTCTCTTTCCTGAGATAGACTGCTCCCGAGTCAAGGATTGTTCAAAAATCAGCATTCTGACAAATCTTAACGCGAATTTGACCCAATAGACTAGAAATCTCGGGATTTACCTGTTAACATAGTCGCAACTTCTCAGGCTCAAGTCAATCCTTAGATTAATTCTCTGGGGTTTAAAGTCTGAGGTAAATGACATAAAAGCACAATCTATCTGTTGTTTCAAGGACATTTACCATGGCAGAAAACAAGACAAAGAAACTATTCACTGACATCTCTAAAGAAGAGTCTTCTACTATCAATGGTGGCTCTCACTACGACTGCTATTCCTACAAGAAGTCTAGCCATCACTACAAAAAATCCTACGACTACGACTACGATTACTACCCCGCTTACTACAGCGGATCTCCCCGTTATTGCTACTAATTTCTGTTAAAGTGCTGTACGCGATAGCACTTTAGTTTTGATACTTAGTCCTGCCAAAAGCGCCCGTAAATTGCGGGTGTTTTTTTACAGTCAACAGTTCTCCGTGACCAGTCTGCCTATTGCCTTTTGCCTATGAAATATCCGGTTGTTTTACAACATAGCGAAGAAGACTGTGGGGCGGCTTGTCTGGCAACTGTAGCCAAATATTACGGACGTACATTTACCCTTCCCCATTTACGATCAGTCTCTGGTACGGGTCAACAGGGAACCACTTTGCTTGGACTCAAACAGGGCGCCGAAGCGGTTGGGTTTAACGCTCGAACTGTCCGGGCTGATCCTGATATTTTAGATGAAATCGATCAAGTTCCTCTCCCTTTAATTATCCACTGGCAAGGGTATCATTGGGTAGTATTATACGGCTACCAACGTCAAAATTATATTATTGCTGATCCCGCACTGGGAATTCTTCACCTCTCCAAAGAAGAATTAGTCGCAGGATGGAATGACTGGGTTTGTTTATTAATTGAACCGGATCAAGAACGGTTTTTCCTACAAACTAGCGATCAAATTACTCATTTCTGGCGATGGATTAAACGGGGTTGGATTTATCGTCAGGTTCTGATTCAAGTTTTTGCAATTAATATTGTTCTGGGTTTACTGTCTCTCGGTTCTCCGTTTTTAATTCAGATTATTACCGATGAAGTTTTAGTTCGAGAAGACCTGCAACTGCTGCGATCTATTGTGATTGCAGTGGTGATTATGAATATATTCAGTAGTGCTTTAGGCTTAGTACAATCTAACTTAATTATTCACTTTTCTCAACGTTTAGAACTGGGATTAGTGATGGAATTTGGGCGAAAAATGTTACATCTTCCCCTCAGTTACTACGAAACTCATCGGGGCGGTGATATTGTTAGCCGTCTCAAAGATATTCAAGAACTCAATCAATTTGTCTCTCAATTTATTGTGAGTTTACCTAGTCAGCTTTTAGTGGCAATTGTGTCTTTGATTGTCATGCTGATTTATAGTATTCCCCTAACTATTGTAGCTATTGTAATTGGGGGATTAATGATTTTATCAACTTTAGCGTTACTCCCCACATTACGACAAAAAACACGTCAGTTCTTTGCAGTCGAAGCCGAAACTCAAGGTATTTTAGTTGAAACCTTTAAAGGCGCATTAACTCTGAAAACCACAAACAGCACGCCGGAATTTTGGGAAGAATTTCAAACCCGTTTCGGACGACAAGCAAACCTCGCCTTTAAAACCACTCAAATTGCAATTCTTAATGATGTTTTCTCCGGGTTAGTCAGTGGAGTTGGGGGTGTTGCATTACTTTGGTTTGGGAGTCGAATTGTGATTACAAATAACCTCAGTATTGGTCAACTCCTCGCCTTTCTCACCCTCCAACGAAATATTACTATTTTTGTGAGTTCTATTGTTGAGTTTACAGATGACTTAACTCGGGTACAAACCGTCACCCAACGATTAGCTGACGTAATTGATGCTACTTCCGAAGGCTTGGAAACCGACAATCAAAAACCCTCAGCCTATATTCCACCTAACGCCGACATTACTTGTGATAATATCACCTTTCATTACGGCGGACAAGTTAATTTACTCGATAAATTTTCCGTTGTTTTTCCCGGTGGGAAAACCATTGCATTAATTGGACGTTCCGGCTGTGGAAAAAGTACCCTCGCCAAACTAATTGCGGGTTTATATCCCCTACAATCGGGTAATATTAGATTGGGGATGTATAATCAACAGGATTTATCCTTAAATTGTCTCCGTCAACAGGTGATTTTGGTTCCTCAAGACGCCCATTTTTGGAGTCGTTCGATTATTGAAAATTTCCGCTTGGGACACCCCGGAATTCCCTTTGAAGCCATTGTTCATGCTTGTAAAATCTCAGGTGCGGATGAATTTATTAGTCAACTTCCTGAAAAATATCAGACCATTTTAGGGGAATTTGGCGCCAATATTTCCGGCGGACAACGACAACGATTAGCCATAGCCAGAGCGATTGTAACAAATCCTTCGATCTTAATTTTAGACGAATCAACCGCCAGTTTAGACCCCCTCAGCGAAAGTGAGATTTTCCATCGACTTCTGCAACAACGACGGGGAAGAACAACCATTTTAATTAGTCACAGACCCCGAGTTATAAACCAAGCGGACTGGATTATATTATTAGAAAACGGTCAACTCAAACTTCAGGGAGAATTATCGAAATTACAATCACTTCCCGGCGAACACCTCTATTTTTTAACCCCTTAATTATCGGAAGGATAGACCATCAGCACAGATAGGGGACTGAGGGGGGTCAAAATTGCATAAGTTTAACACCCTTGACAGATAAGAGATTATGAAGTTGATATTGGTATCTACCCGATGAAGCGAACTCTCTGCAACCCCTTGTTCTGGCTAACGGTTTTCGTTGGATGTTCTGCACTGTTAACAGCAACACATCAAGCTGCTAGCCGACAGACAAACTCACCTGTGTTGTTGGTTCAACAGTCGGATGAACTCGAAGAATTCAAACAACTCGTTCAACAAGCACGCCAATTCTATGACCAAGGCAAATACAACGATGCCATTCCCCTGGTTGAAAAAGCTCTGGCAATTGTCGAGAATGCTGTAGGATCTGAGAATCTTGCCGTTGCTAAATCGCTCGATTTTCTGGGTCAACTGCATAACTATCAAGGACGCTACGATGAAGCCGAACCCCTCTATCTACGTTCCTTGGCTATGCGCGAGAAAATTTTGGGAAAAAACCATCCCGATGTCGCCGCCAGCCTCAACAACTTGGGAGGACTCTACAGTAACCAAGGACGCTACACTGAAGCCGAACCCCTCTATCTACGTTCCTTGGCTATTGTTGAGAAAGCCTTGGGAAAAAATCATCCCCTTGTCGGCATCAGCCTGAACAGCTTGGCAACACTCTACCAAGACCAAGGGCGCTACGATGAAGCCGAACCCCTCTATCTACGTTCTTTGGCTATCTTTGAGAAAGCCTTGGGAGAAAATCATCCCGATGTCGGCACTACCCTCAACAACTTGGCATTACTCTACCAAAACCAACGACGCTACGATGAAGCCGAACCCCTCTATCTACGTTCTTTGGCTATCGGTGAGAAAGCCTTGGGGGAAAACCATCCCCTTGTCGGCACTACCCTCAACAACTTGGCAGAACTCTACCGTGACCAAAAACGCTACAATGAAGCCAAACCCCTCTATCTACGTTCCTTAGCTATCCGCGAGAAAACCTTGGGAGAAAACCATCCCGATGTCGCCACCAGCCTCAACAACTTGGCATTACTCTACAAAGATCAAGGACGTTACGATGAAGCCGAACCCCTCTATCTACGTTCCTTGGCTATCCGCGAGAAAGCCTTGGGAGAAAACCACCCCCATGTCGCCGCCAGCCTCAACAACTTGGCATCACTCTACCGTTCTCAAGGACGCTTGGGTGAAGCCGAACCCCTATTTCAACGTTACCGGGAACTGCTGAAAAAGCAAAGGTGATTTTGCACCGTTATGGTCTGCGGGTTTTAACTCCCGGAAAAGCGGCCGGGAGGGGGATAAATCCCTTTAACTCAACTTCACTGAAACGGGATTTTGTTGGGACTCGGTTAACAATAAACCGTATTCCAACCCCTCGACAACCGCCTGATAAGAAGCATCTAAAATATTTGTGGAAACGCCAACTGTTGTCCACCGTTTTTGACCATTACTCGACTCAATTAATACCCGAGTTTTAGCAAAAGTTCCTTCTCTCCCATCCAATATTCTCACTTTATAATCTGTGAGTTGA
>CAZNCM010000083.1:10794-11796 GCA_964571155.1 uncultured Lyngbya sp.
GAAATTGAGCAATACTCGGATAAAAACTCAATAACGCTTTTCTTAACGCCGAATCTAACGCTGAAACAGGGCCGTTTCCTTCCGCAGATGCTAATATTTCTTCTCCATTTACCGTAACTTTTACCGTTGCTAAAGAATTGCTCTTGTCTTCGGTTCGTTTGTCACAATGAACTTGAAATCCTTTAATTTCAAATAAGGTTGTTCGAGTCCCCAACGCCTCCCGCATCAACAACTCAAAACTTGCTTCAGCCGCTTCAAACTGATAGCCTTGATGTTCCAACTCTTTCATCCGTTGTAAAATTTGCCGACAAGTGGGATGATGGCGATCAAGTTCAATCCCAAAACTTTGCGCCTTGACTAACACATTACTTAAACCCGACTGTTCGGAAATCACAATTCGCCGTTTATTTCCCACCGTTTCCGGTTGAATATGTTCATAAGTAAGCGGGTTTTTCTGCACGGCTGAGACATGAATTCCCCCTTTATGTGCAAACGCGGATAACCCCACAAACGGCGCGTGTTCATCGGGGGCGAGGTTCACTAATTCACTCACTAACCGACTGGTTTCTGTTAGTTTGAGAATTTGGTCTTCCCCAATGCAAGAATAACCGAGTTTGAGTTGTAAATTGGGGATAACCGTACAAAGATTGGCATTTCCGCAACGTTCACCATAACCGTTCATTGTCCCCTGAACCATTCTCGCCCCTGACCTCACCCCTGCTAATGCGTTTGCTACAGCCGTCCCTGAGTCGTTGTGGGTATGAATGCCAATTTGCGGAATACTCTCTAAATTCCAACTCCTCAGCGCTTCGACAACTCGGTGGGTAATTTCGCTAATTTCGTGGGGAAGGGTGCCGCCATTGGTATCGCAGAGAACCAACCATTCAGCACCCGCCCTCGCTGCGGTTTCTAGAGTTTTGAGGGCATATTCCGGGTTTTGTTTGTAGCCATCAAACCAGTGTTCAGCATCATAAATCATTCGTCGCCCTTGAGAGATCAGAA
>CAZNCM010000083.1:11806-14020 GCA_964571155.1 uncultured Lyngbya sp.
CCTATCATGGCTAGATTTTCATCCAAGCTGGTCTTCAAACCTTCTGTAACGTGTAAATCCCAAGATTTTCCAAAAAGTGTCACCCAACGAGTTCCGGCCGATAAAATTGGTTTAAAAGCGGGGTCAGTAGCGGCAGTCGTTCCGGGTCTACGGGTTGAACAAAAGGCGACTATTTCCGCTTGGGTGAGGGGTTCTTCTTGCAGTCGCCAAAAAAACTGCACATCTTTGGGGTTTGCACCGGGCCAACCGCCCTCGATAAACGGTATTCCCAACGCATCCAGACGGTAAGCAATGCGAAGTTTGTCTTCGATAGACAGGGAAATTCCTTCACGTTGGGCGCCGTCTCGCAGCGTAGTATCATAAATCCAGCAGGTGGGTTCAGTCATGGCGGTTGGATGAGTAGTCATGGGGTTTATGGAGGTGAATCAACACAGCTTCAACTCACCCCTTCAGTTACAAGTCTTGATTTATAGCCTAGCCGTGATTTTGTAATTCGCTTGAATAGGGGGGGTTGAGTTGTATATTCTGTTTGAGTTATTTTTCCAGACTCAGTTTTCCTATTATCTAATTTTCCCCCCTCGTTTTGTCTAGTCTTTTTGGCAACTTTTTTTGAAGTAAGAGTTCTGCTAAAAGTTGTTGACATACTCCCCCGGATAAATCGCGGGGGATTCTGGACTCAAACAACAGTTGCAGGCAGAGCCAGTCTTACACCGTCTAATCCAAGAGTTGATGCCCCAACTCTTTTTATATTTAGAGCGGCGTTTCCATCCCGTCCATTAATACTTAAACAGGACGGACAACGCCATTCTCTGATTGATAATTCCAGTTTTTCTAAGACATGACCGCAGTGAAAACAAGTTTTTGAAGATGGATACCACTGGTCGATAAATACGATTAATTTACCTTTCTTGATGGCAACCCATTCAAGGATTTCAATGAATTCACCGAAGGCTAAATCTCCTATTTTTCTTCCCCAAAGTTTCTGCATTCCTTTAAGGTTTAGAGTCTCGAAACACAGAACATCAAACTGATTGGCGAGTTGGTGAGCTAACTTCCAAAACCAATCACGGCGACAGTTGACAACTTTTTCGTGCTGTCTAACCAAGTGTTTCCTCGCTTTCTCCCAATTTTTAGACCCTTTGCGCTTCCTGGATAAGTTTCGAGAAGCTTTCTTCACCTCGCTAAGGGCTTGTTTAAGGAACTGTGGTGACTGAATAGAAAACCCTTCTGAGCAAGTTAGAAAAGCTTTAAGCCCGAAGTCAAATCCAGCGGTTTTACCCGTCTCGGATCTGGGTTCGGGTGTGCTGCCATTATCAACGACAATAATTAAAAACAACTCACCCAAAGGCATTCTTTTGACCGTCACCGTTTTAATTTTTCCCTCGATGGACTGAGAGTTCCAGAATTGATAAACCTTGTTCCCAATTTTAACTCTATTGCCACCAAGGAATTTGTAACCCGCCTGTTTCAAGGTAAATGATTTGTACTTTTTGACCTTTTTGAAATTGGGCGGTCTAACTCCTTTTTTGTTGTGTTTAAAAAACAACTGGTAGGCTTTCTCGATCCTCTGAGAAATGTCTTGAACGGATTGAGAGCCTACCCGTTTCCAAAACTTATTTCGTTTTCTGAGTTTCGCAATGTGAGACTGAAGTTTTGCACAGTTTAAGTGTTTCCCAAACATTCGATAATATCGCTTATGCAAAGCGATACAGTGATTATAGATAACCCCTGCAACATTAATAGTTCGCTTGAGATGTCTATTTCTTTTGTGTTGGTAAAACTTAAACTTTAGTGTTTTCATAGTTTTCTATAGTAACATGAAATGTAGACTGTTACAACCCATCAACACAAAACCAACATACAGACACTTTAATTATGCCGTTGGAAACGCTACCGCACACCTGGTTTGGATTCCTTGTCGCCGGAAGAGACTGTTTGACCGGAACGAAACCTTAAAGTTAAGATGTATAGAGGTTTTTCAGTCTGTGGCTAACGATAAAAAGTGGGCTATCAAAGCAATAGAAGTTGCGTCAGATCACGTTCATCTTCTTGTTGAATACGATCCTCATCATTCTATTGCTCAAGTGATTAAAGCCTTTCAAGGCAAGACCGGATCGATTTCTCAGAAAAGAATTTCCAGAGCTGTTAAAACTTCCCAGTCTTTGGACTCATTCTTATATGTTTGATACCACAGGAAAAATCAGCAGCAAAAGA
>CAZNCM010000083.1:14030-19192 GCA_964571155.1 uncultured Lyngbya sp.
GCATCACGGCTAACACTCACTGCCAAATAAATTGGGTTCCCTCGCTTTTATCCCCCGTTTTAAAACGGGGGCTTTACGCATCGCCACCGTAAAATTCTAAAAAGAATCTAAAAAAAATGGGTAGCATCACAACAGGAGAACACTTTTATGGTTAGTATTCAGGTTCAAGGGAAAACAATTACTTGCGATCGCGGTGAAAATTTACGTCAGGTTTTGCTGAAAAATGGGATTGATCTCTACAATGGTCAGGCTTCTGTGATTAACTGTCGGGGCTTGGGGACTTGTGGAACCTGTACGGTGGAAATTGAAGGCGATGTCTCTGAACCCCAGTGGCGAGAAAAAACTCGATTGTCACTTCCGCCTCATTCTCCTCAAACCACTCGCCGTCTCGCTTGTCAGGTGAAGGTGTTGGGAGATCTTAAAGTGAGAAAATACGAGGGATTTTGGGGACAAGGATCAGAAACCGTTTGGACAGAAACATAGTCCAGTCAGATTTTCCCATTTGTGCTTAATTGTCGTAATTTGGGTTAACTTTTAAATTTTCTTTGATTTCTGAATCGATTTTACGATACAGTGGCTCCAGAGATTTTTAAATGGATTTGAGATCAGTCGCTGATACACAAATCTATTTTAATCGTTAACAAAATTGGAGACACACAAATGGGTACGGCTACTTTTATTCAAGATGAAGCTGAATTGGATTTGCTGCTGAAAAATGAGTCATTATTGGTTGTAGACTTCACCGCGACTTGGTGTGGGCCTTGTAAAATGATCGCGCCTTTTATGGATCAACTCGCTGAGGAGTATAGCGATCAAATCAAAGTGTCCAAGTTAGATCTTGATTCTAACAAGGGCATTGCTAAACGATTTTCGATTAGAAGTATTCCGGCGGTCTTGTTCTTCAAAGAAGGGGAATTGAAAGAGACGGTGATCGGGGCGAAGCCCTACGAAAACTTTAAGAGTGTAGTCGCTGGACTGTTGTAATCTAAAATTGTCTCTCAGGCGCGATCACTTGTTGATGTCTCATTACTGATCCTCTTCCTCCATATCTTCGGAATTTTCACTTTCCTCAACTTCGGAATCTTCAGTTGATTCGGTTTCGGTTTCAGGAGAACGAGTAAAACTTTCATAAACGGTTTTAGAAATATTCCGAATTAGAGATTCAGCCGCCGAATCATCATCATTTCGTTCCACTAAAACCGCCAATAAATATCGCTTTCCATTGGGTAAATCAATTAAACCGACATCACCGGAAACCGATTTTAAATTTCCCGTTTTATGAGCAATAATCGCACCCCGACCTAAACCACTTGCTAGGAGAGAATCATTTTCAGTTTTCTCCATAATTCTAAAAATGCGATCGCGAGATTTCATTGAAACCAATCCCCCTTGATTAAGTTGAGTCAATAAATTTACTAAATCTTTGGGGGTCGTTTTATTTGTTCCTCTTAAATCGGGAAGTACATCTCGAATCACAGTATTGTGTAAACCCCAATCAAGAAACTTTTGATTGAGAAATTCCGCTCCCCCTAAACGATCAATCAACATATTCGTTGCGGTATTATCACTAATCACAATCATTTTAGTTGCCGTTTCTAAAGCCGTGTATTCAGTTCCCGCTGGTTGATATTGCATATCTCCCGACCCGCCAGCAATATGCTGATCCTCCATCGTCAAGACTTCATTGAGACTAATTTTACCTTCGTCAACCGCTTGAAAAAATGCAACTAAAATTGGAACTTTAATCGTACTGGCTGCCGCTAAAGCCGATTCACTATTAATATCAACATAGCCGCCCGTATCCAAATCAACCAACAATACACCGGGTTTTAAATCCGAATTTTCTGGAATTAAAGCTAAGATTTGTTGCTGGAGACTTTTCAGTTCTTGGTTGAGTTGAACCGATAAAGGAAGCGTTTCTACACCGACAGGCGTTGGTGTCGCCTCCAGTTGACTTTCAAGACCTAAATTGGCGTTAGAAGTCGCCGCAGACGATCCCAACCGTCCCAAAGAACTTAACACCGATAACACCGTACCCGAAATCACCCCAATTCCCACCCCCAAAATTAATAAACGCGCCCCATAAATCATTGGTGAAAATCGACGTTTCGGCTTTTTAGTCACTCGGGGACGAGCATAAACCGGAGACTGGGGAGAAAGGGAAGAAGAAGGGGAACTCAGCGGACGACGACTGAGGCTCCTAGACGAAGGAGGAGCGGGTAAGTTAGGGTTTCTACGATTACTGGTAATAAGAGGCGTTATCGGCGAAGCAGAAGTCTGACGGGGACGGTTACGCCCGGGAGGAGGAGTTTTAAGACGTTGCTGTTGTTGTTCACGAGTTTGTTGGCGTTGACGGAGTTGAGAGACTAACGGTTCTAAAGACTCCGCCGTTTGTGACGCATCTCCGGAGAATAAACGAGAGGTTGAATTGGGCGACTTAGACGATTGGAACCGCCCAAACGGTTTCATCAAGCCATTCAAGAAGCGAAACGGCTGAGATGAACTTGTTCGACGCTGACGACGGCGACGGCGAGAAGCAGGCTGAGATCCATTGCGAGATTGGGACTGCCGAGATCGAGAGTCTGAAGAAGAAATAAGCGATAAATGACGGGGGGATCGCTGGGCCACACCAAACACCTAGTAAACTGTGATCAACCGAACAAAGAGTAAGTCCGCGATTAACGAGGACATAAACCGAAAGTCATATTGAGAGAAGAATCAGGGATTGTCAATACTCAACACTAGATTGAGGTCTCATCTGGGGATTCGTTCTCCATCGTCCTACAGGGCTGTTCAACTGAGGGTGAGTCTGTCTCTTGGGTTAAGGCAACGGGATCATCGCTCAAAGCACTGCTCTGAGAATCGCACGAGACATCTGCAACAGCATGATAACGACACGCTATCAGGGTATCATCAACTGTACCGGATTGTTGAGCAGAGTTTAACGCCCATTCCATTTGAGAAAGAATTCCCCTCAACATATTGACTTCCGTTTGAGATAAATCAGCACGATTAAACAAACGCCGAAATTTTTCCATGCGACTCGCCGCAGTATGAGGATAAAGATAACCAATATTCAGCAACAGGGTTTCTAGATGCTCGTAAAATCCTTCTAGACGTTCAAGGGGTACGGCGGATGCGGGCTGAATGGGTGAGGAAACTCGACGAGACGAAGCACTCGCAGACCAATCTTCTGCTGAAATATTTGGGTTAACATTCGCGAGTTGAGACAGTTCATAACAACAGACTGCCACAGCTTGAGCCAAGTTTAACGCCGGATAAGCTGAACTCGACGGAATACGAACAAATCGTTGAGCATACTTGAGTTCTTCGTTACTCAGTCCCCGATCTTCCGGGCCAAAAATTAAAGCCGAGGGGGTTTCTAGTAACCATCCTAAAGCATGACGGGGATGTTCTAAAGGGGTTTCGAGGGATCGTTCTCGTGCTGTTGTGGCGATCGCTGACATCCCGTTAGAGCTTCTGGCAAAGTTGCAGTTATCGTTGCTGTTTCCAGTAGATCTGCGGCATGGACAGCCATTCTTTGGGCTTCCTCACACTGGGGATCGCATTGAGGATTGACTAACACTAACTGTTGTAATCCCATATTTTTGAGAATTCGAGCGACAGAACCAACATTTAAGGCTCCGGCTGGCTCGACTAAGATAATCCGAACTTGGGCTAAGGCTTCGTTGAACACTGTCTATAACCTGGACAATGGTATGCTAGTTGTTGACAACCTGCAACTCAAATAACTTAACATGGCACGCCAGCGTTCTAAATCTGACCTGCCAACTAAAGTATGCCCCGTTTGTGGTCGTCCTTTTACTTGGCGCAAAAAATGGGCCGACTGTTGGGATGAAGTGAAATACTGTTCCGAACGCTGTCGCAGACGGAAAAACAGTGAATAGGGAATGGGGAGATAGGGAGGACCGGAGGTAGGGAAGTGGGGAGATGGGGAGGAAAGAAGTCGTGATGTCAGAAGTTCAGAATTGCCTTTTACCTCTTGCCTATTGCCTATTGCCAACAGTAAACAGTGATCAGTACACAGTCAACACAGAAGATTCATAATTCATAATTCATCACTTCTGAGTGAAAAATTTCCTTGGAATTGTCCAACCAGACGTGCAAAAATATTTCAACTACTCACTCAAAAATTTATTCTTGTAAATCAGTATGGTGCAGCCTAAATTAATTATTCACGGGGGAGCTGGAAGTTCCATTGAAAGCAAAGGGGGGATCGATCAAGTCCGCAAAGCCCTTTATAGCGTTTTAGAAAAAGTTTATCCTCTGTTTGCTCAAGGGATCAGCGCCACTGATATCGTTGTCGAGGGATGTCGGTTGCTCGAAGATGAACCCCTATTCAATGCAGGAACCGGTTCGGTGCTTCAGTCAGATGGTCAAATTCGCATGAGTGCGGGTTTGATGAATGGTATGACTCAAAGCTTTAGTGGTGTGATTAACGTTTCTCGCGTAAAAAATCCGATTGATCTCGCTCAAGCCTTACAAGATTCTATGGATCGGATTTTATCGGATCATGGAGCGACTGAACTCGCACGAGAATTGCAACTCCCAATTTATAATCCTTTAATTGATCGCCGACTCAACGAATGGGTCGAAGAACGTCAGCACAATTTTACCCGAGAAATGGCGAATGTTGTTGCTGAACCCGCTCGTACCGGTACCATTGGAGTCGTGGCTTTAGATACTGCTGGACGACTCGCTGCGGGGACTTCTACAGGCGGTAAGGGGTTTGAAAGAATTGGTCGGGTGAGTGATTCTCCCATGCCTGCGGGTAATTATGCCACATCAGAAGCGGCTGTCAGTTGTACGGGGATCGGTGAAGATCTGATCGATGAATGTTTCGCCGCTCGTTTGGTGGTTCGGGTGACAGATGGTTTATCGTTAAAGGATGCTTTGGATCGCTCTTTTGCAGAAGCCACTCAACGAAAACGGGATTTTGGGGCGATCGCGATCGATTCTACAGGTCAGATCGGATTAGGTAAAACTTGTGATGTGATCGTCGCTGCTTATCACGATGGTGAACAAATTGGCGATAGTATTGAAATGGAAAAAGGAACTCAGGTGTTAGTAATTTAATTGGGGGGTTCTGGCGGTTGTGGTACGTTCTAAAAATGCTTCTTTTATAATCGAGAGAAATCCTC
>CAZNCM010000084.1:0-315 GCA_964571155.1 uncultured Lyngbya sp.
ATTTTACGCAATACTCCAGAGTGGGCTAATATACCGATCATTGTCACCACAGCTATGGACTTAACGACTCGAGAAAGCTCCCAACTCCAAGGTTGTGTAGAGCAAATTTTGCAAAAGGGAAGTTATAACTGTGATGATCTGTTGCGTGATATTCAGGGGCTAGTCAATGCTAGTCTAAAAATATCATCCTTAATTACACCCAGTTCCAATACTGAAGTATCAACGCTTGAATCAGATCATGGCTAAGATTTTGTTGGTTGAAGATAACGAAATGAACCTAGATATGCTAAAACGCCGTCTCAGCCGTCAGGGATA
>CAZNCM010000084.1:325-1645 GCA_964571155.1 uncultured Lyngbya sp.
ATGAACTCCTGATCGCGGTTGATGGGGCTGAGGGAGTAGAACTCAGTCGCTCTCATCAGCCTGATATCATCCTGATGGATATGAGTTTACCCGTGATGGATGGATGGCAAGCCACACGCGAGATTAGAAACTATCCGAACACTAAACATATCCCCGTGATTGCCCTAACCGCTCATGCGATGGCTGGCGATCGCGAAAAGTGTATGGCTGCTGGGTGTGATGACTACGACACAAAGCCCATTGAATTTCCCCGACTCTTAGAGAAAATTGAAACCCTATTAAAAAAAGCAACGACTCCCTAACTCAGCAGTTCTATTGAGGATTGATCGAGCCGGGAATTGAATCTTTAATGGCATTACTAGACGACACAGGAGAGAAGAAAGACTCTACTCACTGTTTAAAGCGGTGTAATTGCTCCGATCCTATCAAAAGTCTCTTGAGTTTTGCTCAAACCCAAAGATGCTACGAGAAGGACATTTATCCTAAAGCCAGATGAACGCTGTCCTAGAATCATCTCTTGTTCTCATCGTTGATGAGAAGGTTATCGAGTTATGCTGGCTTCTAATGGCTTTGAAGCGTTAGAAATGATGCGTTCTCAACCGCTTGATTTGGTATTGCTTGATATTATGATGCCTCAAATGAACGGTTATCAAGTCCTAGAAGCGGTGAAAGCCGATCAGACTTTGCGCTACATTCCGATGATTATGATCTCAGCCGTTAACGATATTGAGAGTGTGGTGCGCTGTATTGAACTCGGGGCGGAAGATTATCTCTCTAAACCCTTTAACCCCGTATTATTACGCGCTCGCATCAACGCCTGTCTGGAAAAAAAACGACTCCGAGATCAAGAACGGGCTTATCTGAAAAAATTGGCTGAAGAACAGGAAAAGTCTGAACAGCTTCTGTTGAATATCCTTCCTAAAGCCATTGCAGAACGCCTCAAACGCGGAGAAAGTACCATCGCCGATAGTTTTGATGATGTGACGGTTTTGTTTGGTGATATTGCCAATTTTACGAAGCTGTCTGCGGATCTCTCCCCGGCGCAATTGGTGGAGATTCTCAATCAAATTTTTTCTCTGTTTGATGAGTTGGCTGATAAGTACAACCTGGAAAAAATTAAAACTTTGGGAGATGCTTATATGGTTGTGGGTGGACTCCCCATTCCTCAAGCTAATCATGCTGAGGCGATCGCTGAAATGGCTCTGGAAATGCAATCGATTATTGGTCAGTTTAGCCTCAAAGTCGGAGAACCGCTACAAATGCGGATTGGGATTAATACAGGCCCAGTAGAAGCGGGTGTGATTGGGATGAAAAAGTTTA
>CAZNCM010000084.1:1727-7209 GCA_964571155.1 uncultured Lyngbya sp.
TTTATGGGGTGATACGGTTAATACTGCTAACCGCATGGAGTCTCATGGAATTTCGGGGAAAATTCAAGTCACAGCTATCACCTATGAACGCTTGAAGGAAAAGTATCGGTTAGAAGAGCGGGGTAAAATCACGGTGAAGGGGAAGGGAGAAATGATCACCTATTTTCTTACGGGACGAAAAGGGGAATAATAGGGAACTGTTACCCATTCGGATTGAACGTTATGTTATCTACGGCAGCACTGCTCAATTATTCTAAATGGATTGGCTTTTTTACTTTATTTTGTGCATTTTTAACGGTACTTGGATTTATCTTTAAATGGGGAATTCGCTTTCGCTTGGTTGGGATCACGGCTTTTATGGGGGTTTTAACCAGTGGGGTCTTTGCTTTGGGGTTGGGACTGTTTAATCGGGTTGAAGTTCCGGGTGCGGTTCGCTATTCTCGGGTTTATGATGATGGCGATCGCCAAATTGTGGTTGCAGTTGCACCTCAGACGACTCCCACGGAGTTAGAAGCGACGTTACAACAAGCGGGGGCGGATTTGTTTTCTCCGGGACGGGCGGGACGACCTGATGAACGGTTAACAATTCGGGCGCGGACTTTAATTCACCCTGAACCTGGGGTTTCTGAACCTGTTTATTTGGGTCAAGTTAGACGTTCATATTCTCCAGAAAAGGGTCAAAATTTAGAGGTTGATCTTTATCTTGAACGGTTTGCTCATCTACAAGAAGTGATGGAGGATTCTCCGGCTTAGTTCGTGATTTCGATGCGCTATCTTTTATACAAAAATTATGAGTCAGGATTGAACAATGATTTAATGTCTTTAGAGTTAGCCGTCGGATTAGCTTATTTTACTCAACGACGGCTTGTTTACTATGGTTCAGCCGGAGAACAAAGACGTTTAAAGTCGGTTTCAGGAGGACATTATCATCGGGTTCCTGAACCTCGTCGAGGAATGATTAATAATGGGAAAATTCCGACTATTCTTGATCTGTTAGATCCGTTGCCCGTTGAGTGGATTAGTTATTCAGATTTTTTACAAGAAAAGCAGACTCAAACTTTAAGTTTGTCTCGCTGTGATCTGCGGTTAATTGACTCTATATTTGTGCCAAATTACGGGGTTGTTATTCCTGATGTTTTAGAAGAATTTGCAGAAAATCGGTTTATTTTAAGAGATGTTGAACAGGATATTTGGCATTTAGAAAATTGTAATTTTGGGTTTTATTCTCGCTTTTTTTATTTGCCTCATCCTTCTCTTTATACTTTAATGGAATCGATTCGTCCTCATGCTATTTATCGGAGTTTAGCGGATAAAATTAGTGATAAACTCGGAAAATTTAACGGTATTCACGTTAGACTTACTGATTATCGTAAACATATTCCCGGTATTGACCAATATTATTCTCAAAAAATACTCAGCAATATTCAAGCTAATTTTAGCCCAGACGAATTATTAGTCATTTGTACAGATGAATCGGATAATAAAGCGTTTTTTGCTGAAATTACAAATCATTACAAAAACTCTCTCTTTATTGATGAATTGATTATTAATGAATTTCTCTATGATTTTCAAGCCTTACCCTTTACCGATGAACAAACTTTAGGGCTAATTTGTAACTTAGTCATGGCAAAAGCTAAAGAATTTGCTGGAACACTTCGTAGCACTTATACAGGCATTATTCATCGCAATTGGCTGAGAAATCGACTTCGGTTAAATCCTATCCCTTCTCAACTTTCCTTTCAATATATTGACAGTGGCTTTGATTCCCCAAGTATGGATTTTAAAGATGGATTTTATCGAGAAAAATATCAGGGTTTATTTAGCTGGAACCGCATTCAATTACCCATTTCCTCCGCAGGTAAATCTTGGTATCGAGAATGGCCAGAATCAGTCGTGATCACGATCTAAAATTATTCTAAACCCGATCATTCTAAGTGTGTTGAAGAATCAAGCACGTAAGAGGATACGATCTCAAACTCTCGCTGCCGTTATCGGTTTCTAGCCAAGAAGAACAGTTAATTTCTTATTTGTAGCCATTTTAACGATCACCAATGCGTTACAATTATTAAGATACGTCAACAAATGCCAATAATCTTAATATATTCTGCTACTAGGCACTAACCTATGTCTCTCCCCATTCGCAACGTTGCTATTATTGCCCACGTCGATCACGGCAAAACGACCTTAGTCGATGCTTTATTGAAACAATCCGGTATTTTCCGCGAAGGGGAAGATGTGCCGGACTGTGTGATGGACTCCAACGATATTGAACGAGAACGTGGCATTACGATTTTATCGAAAAATACAGCCGTCCGATACAAAGACACCCTAATTAATATTGTCGATACTCCGGGTCACGCCGATTTTGGCGGAGAAGTTGAACGAGTTTTAGGAATGGTAGACGGGTGTATCCTAATTGTGGATGCCAATGAAGGCCCGATGCCTCAAACCCGCTTTGTCTTGAAAAAAGCCCTAGAAAAAGGCTTACGTCCAATTGTCGTGATCAATAAAATTGACCGCCCTCGGGCTGAACCCTTTGGGGCGATTGATAAAGTCTTAGATCTGTTCCTCGAACTTGGTGCCGATGATGATCAATGTGAATTTCCCTATTTGTTTGCTTCGGGTTTAGAAGGCTACACCAAACGAACTTTAGAGGATGAAGGGATTGATATGCAACCCTTGTTTGAAGACATCCTCGAACACGTTCCGCCGCCTGTCGGAGATCCCAATAAACCCCTACAACTGCAAGTCACGACCCTAGACTATTCTGAATATTTGGGTCGAATCGTAATTGGTAAAATTCACAATGGCACGATTAAAGCTGGACAACAAGCGGCTTTAGTGGTTGAAAATGGCGAAATTGTTAAAGGTAAAATTACTAAGTTAATGGGCTTTGAAGGCTTAAGCCGGATTGATCTCGAAGAAGCCACCGCCGGAAACCTTGTCGCTGTTGCGGGGTTTGCTGATGCCAATATTGGGGAAACAATTACCTGTCCGAACGAACCCCAAGCCCTGCCTTTGATTAAGGTCGATGAACCGACGTTACAGATGATGTTCTCGGTGAATGATTCACCGTTTGCTGGCCAAGAAGGATCTTACGTCACCTCTCGTCAGTTACGCGATCGCTTAATGCGGGAGTTGGACTCTCCCGATCAGTTTATGGTGTCGGGACGGGGTGAACTTCACCTCGGAATTTTAATTGAAAATATGCGACGGGAAGGCTACGAGTTCCAAGTCTCTCAGCCTCAAGTGATTTATCGTGAAGTCAGTGGCCAACCCTACGAACCGTTTGAATATCTGGTATTGGATGTTCCTGAAGATGCGGTGGGAAGTTGTATGGAACGCCTGGGCCAACGACGGGCGGAAATGCAAGATATGCGCGTTGGGGGTAATGGTCGCGCCCAGTTAGAGTTTGTAGTTCCGGCGCGAGGGTTGATTGGTTTCCGGGGTGATTTTATGCGAATTACTCGCGGGGCGGGGATTATGAACCACAGTTTCCTTGAATATCGGCTTCTCTGTGGGGAGATTGAAACTCGCCGCAACGGGGTTTTAATTGCTTTTGAAGAAGGGGTGACGACCTTCTACGCGATGAAAAATGCTGAAGATCGCGGTTCATTTTTTATTACACCCGGAACTAAGGTGTATAAAGGGATGATCGTGGGTGAACACAACCGTTCTCAGGATTTAGATTTGAATGTCTGCAAGGCGAAACAGTTGACAAACCATCGTTCTGCAACCGGGGATGA
This sequence comes from uncultured Lyngbya sp., assembly GCA_964571155.1. Taxonomy (GTDB): domain Bacteria; phylum Cyanobacteriota; class Cyanobacteriia; order Cyanobacteriales; family Microcoleaceae; genus Capilliphycus. The sequence goes on from CAZNCM010000084.1 coordinate 5,474, forward strand.
ACTGGTACAACTCCAAGCCCCTGTTGATATGAGTTTGGAACGGGCTTTAGAATATATTGGTTCGGATGAATTGGTGGAAGTTACACCTGAGTCTATTCGTTTGCGGAAAGTGAGTAAAAAGTTAGTCAGACGTTAGGAATGTTTGAGAAGGCACGGCATTTTTCCTTAAAGGTTGAAAGTCGTGCCTGACTAACTTTTGCTGAAAAGTTAAGATTTTCTGGAGAGAAAAACAAGCTGTGTCTCTCTCATTCGTAAGAGATTTGAGAAAATCATTTCTATTTTTGAGAAAAACTCAAAAGGGATCGTCGATTAACTAGAAATGCTTTGATTTGAATGAGTTCACCAGGGTGATAGTATCCTATTCTCCTATCAGCAAGTTAGCTTTTATTGACAACGAATTGATCAAGATGAGCATATACTTTTTGTAAAGAGATGCTATGATCTGATGAATTGGATCATTCTATTCATCTCCCCCAACCGCTGAACTTAAACGTAGAGCCACAGCGATCAAGGAAGACTGCGATCGGGATTTATTCCGTATGCGTTAATCCACAAGCTAGGGACGCGCTTGATTTTAAACCTTTGAGAGGGGGCTGCCTTAAATGTTAATACCTGATTTAATCTATCTGTCAATTTCGCTTTTGGCAGTTGGTATCAGTGTGATTACCACCGATGAGATTGCTAAAATAATGGCTCGAGGAATTGCTTTAGTGTGTTTGTTCCTAAGCATTGCCTCAGCACCTTGGTTAGTTTTACTCATCATACTTGTTCCTTTAGTGAGTTACAAGCTCACACAACGATTTCAATAGAAACGTTGAAGACTAACCGGAAAAAGTTCATTCTGGTTTAAATCTTGTGACGGGGAAAGATCTTTGAATTAAACAGCCTAGCAAACTGCTTCTACTCTCTCCCCCGCCTCAGGGTTAACCCAAAAATTGAGTTTTAACTTAGATTTGAGACTTTTATTTGTATTTTATCATTCCGGTAACTCATATTGCCCAACAATTTGTTTTGCGAACTCCGGAACGTGTGCTTCTAACTTTTCAGGATGGTTGCGCTTGACATAGAGATAGTTGCGCGTGAAGTGAGAATCTATCGAAAACCGAGCATATTCTAACCCTTTAGGGCCAATTTTTTCAATCACTACCCCCATCAATTTCGCCGCCCACATTGGTAACGTTACGCCCTTGTCGTAAGCGGGAATACTTTGTTGAACGGCTTGTTGACGCTTGCCTTCGCTATGAACGGGTTGGGTGTCGAGTTGACCGGAAACCAAGTCTAACATCTCTTTGCCCGTTTCGTTGCGAACGACAATCCACTGCCAACCAAAGGGTGCTCCCATATATCCTACCACGAGATCGGCTAAAGAGTTGACATAATCAAAACAACTCAAACAAGAAGGCGCAAAAATATCTTTGAGTTCTTTGGTATTTAACCCAAAAAAGGGAACTTTTTCAATCGTTCCATCAACGTGTTTGAAGTGAACCCGAAAGTCTTGCATAAATTCATAATGTACGACAGTTTCGGGAGATTTACTGGTGGTTTCTAGAAACTTTTGTAAACCGGCGCGAGTCACATTATCAACACAAGGCGTTCCCAACACATAAAGTTTTTCTAATCCTAATTCTTTCTCAACCTCCCGCAGTGCTTGAATTTGACAGCCCACACCAATTACTAATAACCGCTTCATTCCCGATTTTTCGATTTCTTCGAGAACGGAAAGATTGGGCGAAAGG
>CAZNCM010000084.1:7257-14396 GCA_964571155.1 uncultured Lyngbya sp.
ATTCCCTGAGTCAACATTTCACAGGCGATACTGCTAACAATTCCCGTCCATTGGGCACCTTCGATGGGCTGTTTTTTTCGCGCCGCTATCATCGTTTGATGAACCCCAAAATAGAGATCATCATCATTTTCTAAATTGCGACTTCTCCCGTGTGTTTGGGTTTCCAGTTGGGGAATTTGTTGGTTGATGAAAGCGCAGGCTTCTTTGACGTAATGCACGTAATAGGTGTCACACAGTCCGCACTCGCTACACAGTTCTTTAGCCGGACGGCGACTCCCCGGTTTCAATGCTTTGGCTTTCTGATGTTTGGGTGTTTCCTGTATTGCGGTCATTGAAACTTTGTTTATTATACCAAGTCTTAGGTTTATCACATTTTGTCACCCAGTTTCCCTTTTGTCATATTTTTTAAGGTTGAATATCAACGGCGTTGAGTTTGTATTAGAAAATAAGTCTATAAACGCATCAAATTAAATCGGAATCTTTGTCTATGTAAATTTACGCAGAAGACAGGTAAAAAGTAAATTTTAAAATTCAGTAGAATCACGAATAGTACAAAAGGAAATTTTGAGATAACTTATTAATAGAGATTCCTAAAGTCTAAAAAATTTTTTGTCAGTTTAACCCTCAAAATATTATGAACATGATTGAAAGCTCAAAATTTTTCAAGTCTGTAATGATCACCTTTATGGCTATTTTAATTGTATTTAGCCAGTTCTTGTTTGGCATAGCAAGTCCTGCTTTTGCTGCCAACAATCATTGCCAAAATCAGCCAAGCCAAAACACTCCTTTAAAAGTATTAACAACTACTGGAACCGGAACTATAGCCGCAGGTGTAACAATTGCCACAATTTCTGCTAAAGCCACCTGGCTTTCTGCGGGTGTAATCGCATTCACAGGTGGGACTGCTGCTGTATTAGCTGCGCCTGTAGTGGCAGCAGGAGGAACAGCATTAGCAACCTACGCACTTTGGGAAGCTTTTTCTCCTGATTGTGATAGTCAAAAAATAGCAGAGAATTCATCTAAGCATAATCATAATATCTGGGATAAATTCAGTAAACGCAAATAGCACTTTAATGTAGAAACCTCTTGTATGGGCAAACACTTTTAGTCTTCGTCAATTAATCTGATTAAGGCTTAGTGAATCTTACAAGAGGTTAACTTGCAGAAATCATAACTTTTTTTAGAAATTAGAGGAATAACTATGCCAGTATTTTTAGCTTTTCTTGCACAGTACATAGTGCCTGGACTGGGTACAATATTTGCTACAATTGTTCCAGTAATGGGTCATGTTCTAGGTTTTGCAATTACAAGAATTCCTAAAATTCCAAGTTATATTACCCTGATCAGAATCCTCTGGAAAGATACTAACCCAGATTCACAAGCGCGTCGCTATCTGAATACCGCTTTGTTAATTTTGGGCGGAATTTTATCTTTCATGTCTTATTCTCTAATTCCCTTTACTGCAATACCTGTAATTAGTACAGCAACAGTACCTATCGCATCTGTGTTATCGATTATTGTTGCATTGGTATCCTTAGATATTGTCTTTAATCTAAACGAAGGGTATTATCGAAAACAGCTTCAATCTCAAGAAAATTATACAGGTGTTGAAGACCTTTTTGATGATATTGAAGGCTTGCGTAAAGTTTTAGGGGGGTCTTGGAAGAAAGTTGAAAAAGTAATTCGTGACCTTTCTCTGAAGATTGATAAAGAAGCGAGTCAAAATCAATATCTATTTAATGATTTTGAAAATCAAGTCGGACATCAAGTTGATGGACTGCTCGTTTTTGTCAATCAAAAATCTATTCAAAAAGAAATTGATTCTAATCAACTGAGAAAAGTTGCAACAAATAGCCTTGATTCTTGGTTACAAGATCTGGGTAATGTTAGTGCAGGATTACTGGCAGGTAGTGCGGCGGGTGTGGGAACAGCTACAGCAGCATCATCAGTTTTTGTTCAAGCGAGTATGTGGACGAGTATTCATAGTTTGTTCGGATTGTCAACAGGTGGAGTTGTTGTTAGTGCATCAACTTATGGACTGCTAACACTTTTTGCTCCTATTGGGGTAGGCGCTATCGTAACAATGGGGATTTGGGATGGTGTATCCCGACTGAAAAGGCAACAAGAAAGTGAAAAATTTAGTGCTTTTTTAGCAGATATTATCGTTTGCAGCATACCAATGGCGTGGAGCGATGGATATCTTCATCTTGAAGAAAAAAAAGTTATTCAACATCTTCTTGTTAGCCAAGGAATACAAGAGAAAGATAGACAACGAGTTTTAGAGGCTCTTGAAAAAGAAGTGAACTTTGATGAAGTCTTTAAAACCAATGCACTTTTTGATGAAGAATATCGCCAGAAAAATTGCCAACAAAGTGAAGCAGAACAACTCAAACATCGTCTTTTACTCTGTACAGCTTGGCGAATTGCAATTGCTGATGAGATAATTCTTCCAGAAGAAATAGAATTACATAACCACATGGCTGATGTGCTTGGATTTTCACAAAGAGACTTGGAAGAAATGCGCCGAATTGTTGAGTTGAGTTCGGCACGTCCAGTATACCAAGTCAACTACGATCAATTCAATCAAAAATCGCTGACAGATGTTCAGAAACGTTATCTTCCTGCTGCGGCATAATTGAAGCCTACAGCCATTAATATTAGGGTGGGTTATACAAAATAATATTACTCAACCTGCCCTAATGATGTGACAAAATCAGAAGTGGATAATAAGCCGATCAATTGTGACACCAATTAGATAAGATATAAATTGAGGCTCTCAAACTAGAGTGATCAAAAAATAATTGATTGAATCAGGAGAAAGCGTGTGTCTGATTTTAAAGAATACAGAAGTGTGAGTGAATTTCCGGCAAAAGCTGAAACCCTAACTCACGAAGAATTGATTAATCACTATTATGATTTGCGGACAACTTACAGAAGTTTAACTGGCAGTCGGGGACAGCTTGTTCGCCGTCAAAGAGAGGCGAAAGAAAAGATTGTTATCCTTAATCAAGATATTCGGGAAAAAATTAAGCAGTTAGAAACTCTAGAACAAGAAAAACAAGAAATTGAGAGAATACTTGAAAGACGTAACTTTGAACTGCAACAGAAAGATATTCAAAAGCAAGAACTTCAACAAGAACTCAATACAATAACCACAGAAATTATTTCCTTAAAAGAAGAAAGACAAGCGATTACTAACATGATTCAAAACTTGAAAAATACTTATGATGATGTTCAAGGAACAAATGGTATACTGGGTACATTAGAACGTCTACAAGCAATAATGCGATCGGTTAAGTTTTTCTTGACTACAGATATTAGTGAACTGATTAAACAGCAAAAATCAGAGATTAATTCTAATCCTGACAGCAAAGAAAACTCTCAAACAATCGGAAGAAATTTGTTAGATAAAAAATAGGAATTTAAAAAATGCCGAATATTTTAGAAACACTGCAAGATGAAAGCCGCTTTGACAAAATCAAGAAAAGTATTAATAAGGTTAATCAAGGCGTAGAAAATTTGAGTGATATTGCTGAAAATTTAGCCGATCAAACCGTTGATGCGGTTGAGTCTGGAATGCGGTTGGGATATGCTTATGCACAGGTTGAAGCCGGAGAAAAGCAATCTTCTAGTTCTGATGAATATATTGATGCTGAAGTTGAATCTTTATTACCCAATACCTCTGAAGTTATCGATCAAGAATATCTCAAAAATACAGATTGTTGGACAAAAGACGCTTTAAAAGATCGTTTTGGGACTTGTCAGAAAGCTTATCGATATTTACAAGAGACTTATAATTTCAAGTTTAAACCCAGTTGGGATAAAGTTCTAGAAGCTTTTAATACGGGTGGAAAAAGGGAAAGTATTACCCTAGAACAAGAAGTCGAAACTCTAAAACAGACCGTGAGTTTACAGCAACAGCAAATTAACAATTTAGAAAGACAAAATACTTTGTTAGAAGCCAAACTGAATGAAATTGTGAGATTGCTGAATTCTGCTAATTTTCAAAAAAGGAAAGAATAGCCGAATATTGTTGTGGAGATAGGTGGGTTTATGTAAATTATTGCTGAGAATATTTAATTTTTAGTGGAACCCGTCTCTACGGATAAATAGAGTTAAACCCGCTTTATTGATAAAAATAATGAACAATCCCAACAATTTTAACACGATAAAACCCCTAACAGAATCAACAACATTTGCACTCGCAGGAGTGACAACAGGCGCCGGTTTAGCGACAACAATAGGAGGGATGGGGTTAGTGGGTGGGTTTGGTGGAGTTGCGGTGGGAAGCGTACCGATGACACTAACAGGTGGCGTTTTGGGTGTGGCGGTTTACGGTGCAAAACAAGCCATTCAACAATCAGATTCTTCTGTTATTTTACCTTTGGTTGGAGGTGCGATCGCAGGCGTAGGAGTCGCGAGTTTTGTGGGAGGAATGGGGTTAACGGTTGGGGGAACTGCGGTTAGTATTGGAGTTGTATCTGTCGCCACAGCGAGTGGAATTTTGGGGTTAGCTGGATATGGCTTTCAACAGATAATTGAACATCATTTAACCGTTCAAAATTCCCAAGCCAAACAATGGGAATATGCAATTTATCGAAAACTTAATGAAGATTTAGCCGCAGCAAAAAAAGCAAAGTTAGAAGTAGATCAAGCCAAACGAGATAAGTTTTGGAAGCAACGAGATGCAGAATTTAAACACAAAAAGTCCTAGCGGTGTAAGGGTTGCACTCTCAAAAATTAGTTTATTTTTATCAGTAAGTATTTTTATTGGCTTTAAATTTTACTAATATCGTGTATAATAAGGGATTAACCTGATAAATCTATCGAAAGAGAGTTGAAAAATTTTCTTTTTTAAGAATTTTAAAAATAAAAAATAAATTCCAGTATCATTCAAACACTTAAAAAGGAATTTAGTAAAAATTTGTAAGATTATTCAATCTGGGTAAAACAATGCGTTAACCTAAACAATAGGCTTGAAATCGATTAATGATGATCTCAGAATTGATCGATTAATTTATTGTTGTCAATAATTACTATTGTGGAGTTATTTTAAAAATGCTTGAGTTGTTGATTTGGGTTCTGGTTTTTGCAATTAGTTTAGCCGTTTTAATTAAATTTTCAGATATTTTTACAGAAACAGCGGGAAAAATAGGAGTATCTTTAGGATTTAGTCCATTTATTGTGGGTGTAACGATTGTTGCAATTGGTACATCGCTTCCTGAATTAATGTCCTCACTGTTTGCAGTTTATCAAGACGCTACGGAAATTGTTGCAAGTAATGTGATTGGTTCTAATGTTGCGAATATATTCTTAGTGATTGGTGTGGCAACGTTGTTAAGTAGTCCTCTCAAAATAACTTATAACTTACTTGATGTTGATTTACCCTTATTTGTCGGTTCAGCATTTCTTCTCTATTTTACCCTATCAGACGGTGATTTTTCCTTTGGAGAAGCGATTCTTTGTATCTTAGCCTATATTATTCATCTAACTTATACCATTCGTTGTGGACAAGTTGAAACCCCAGAAATGCCGAGTGATGGAAGCACTCGTTCTAGCTACTTATTCAAACAAGTTATTGTTCTGTTAATCTGCACTGCTTGTATGTTTTTAGGTGCAAATTTTACAATTCAGTCTATTATTAAAATAGCAGATATTTTAGGAATTGGTAAAGAATTAATTGCTATTAGTGCAGTTGCACTCGGAACGTCCTTACCCGAACTTGCGGTTACATTTTCCGCTTCTCGTCGAGGAGATGCAGAAGTTGCCATTGGAAATGTGTTAGGTTCTAATATTTTCAACTCCTTAATTGTGATGGGAATTCCTGGATTATTTAAAGATTTAGTTGTTCCAGATACGATTATTCGAGATGGTTTACCGATGTTACTTGCATCAACATTATTATTCTTTTTTGTAACTCAAGATAAGAAAGTTACCAAATGGGAAGGATGGCTATTTTTTGTTTTGTATGCTTGGTTTATTGGTCATCTATTTGACTTAATTTAATTTTTAAATCAATCAATAACAAGCTAAAAACACCGACCCATTTAAACGAATTTAAAAAGTCGGTGTTCTGAAAAGGTTTAAATTCAAGTGTTGTGATCAAACTCCAATAATTTGATAAATCACTGAGTTAATAATAACCAAAGCCACTGAACCAATTAAAGCACTTAAGATTCCCCACTGTAAACGGAATCCAGAAACCAACCAAGCGGCGAGTCCAAAAATAGTCATATTCAGAATCAAACCTACAATAAAGGCTGAGAAAATGACATCTAGAGGTAAAGCAAAAGTTTCTAATACAGGTCGAACCAAAACATTTAAAACACCAAAAATTGCAGCCGACCACAACGCTTTTTGAAAGTTATCAATTTCAACACCCGTAATCGGACTCAGTTGAGCAATTAAAAACAAACTAATCGCATTAACAACCCAAGCAATCAGCAAAGCGGCGGGATCATCGATGATATTTTCCATCTGAGTTTACCTCCTCAATGATGTTTTTTGGATTACACCCTACACATTAAACCGAAATAGCAACACATCTCCTTCTTGTACAGTATACTCTTTCCCTTCTGAACGCACCAACCCTTTTTCTTTTGCCCCATTCATCGAACCTGTACTCACTAAATCCTGATAAGCAACGGTTTCAGCACGAATAAAACCCCGTTCAAAATCGGTATGAATGACCCCTGCGGCTTGGGGGGCTAACATCCCCGCCTGAATTGTCCAAGCGCGAGTTTCTTTTGGCCCTGTTGTTAGAAAAGTTCGTAAACCCAAGAGTTGATAAGTCGCCTTAATTAAAGATTTTAAACCGCCTTCTTTCACCCCCAAAGACTCTAGAAAATCCGCTCGTTCTTCGGGTGGTAATTCAACCAATTCTGATTCAACTTGAGCCGAAATAATCACAACTTGAGCATTTTCTTGAGCCGCCACTTCACGAACTTTTTCAACCCAATCATTCCCGGTTGCTAAATCATCTTCTGAAACATTTGTAGCGTAAATAATCGGTTTTTGAGTTAACAATTCTAAGACTTTAACGGCTTCTAATTCTTCTTCTGTTAAATCTTTAAAATTCTTACCATTAGAAGCTTTATTGTACTGTTTAGCTATGTCAGTAGCATAAAATGCTTTAGACA
>CAZNCM010000084.1:14406-18944 GCA_964571155.1 uncultured Lyngbya sp.
TCATTCAAAACAGCCGTTAACTTCTCTAAAGCACCCAACTCCAACTGAGCCTCTTTACTGGTACGAGCGAGCTTACGAACTCGTTCCATCCGACGTTCAATTTGAGACAAATCTGCGAGTCCTAATTCTAGATTAATGATCTCAATATCTCGCACCGGATCAATAGAACCAGAAACATGAATAATATCATCATTTTCAAAGCAGCGAACCACATGAATAATGGCATCAACTTGACGAATATTAGCCAAAAATTTATTTCCCAATCCTTCGCCCTGACTCGCACCTTTGACTAATCCCGCAATATCAACAAATTCAATCCGAGTCGGGATAATTTGTTCAGAATTAGAAATCTTGGCTAATACCTCTAAGCGTTCATCCGGTACGGCGACAACACCCACATTCGGTTCAATGGTACAAAACGGAAAATTCGCGGCTGTGGCTTTAGCATTGGCAACCACAGCATTAAATAAGGTTGATTTACCAACATTCGGAAGTCCAACAATTCCAGCTCTGAGCATATCGCAAATTAAAAGGTGTTACCTTTGTAACAATAGCAGACCGATGGCTTGTTTTGTAAACCCTTTTTGTGAATTCGGGATGTTTAGCTCGCTCAAGACTTCAAAGGTTTGAGAATAAAACGATTTTTCCCTTCCATTTTAGCTTGATAGAGAGCTTGATCTGAAATGTCTATCAAAGAGATAGGAGAGTCTTCACAAGAGGGAATTCCCCCCGCAATTCCCATACTGAGCGTTACGGATGAACTCACGAGAGAAGCAGAGTGAGGAAGGGCTAATTCTTGTATCGCCTCTTGAATTCGTTCAGCAATATAAATTGCTCCTTCAGCAGAAGTATTAGGTAAAATAATCGCAAATTCTTCACCTCCATAACGAGCAACTAAATCAGCAGGACGCCGTACAACTTCGTAAAGGGTTTGAGCAACTTTAATCAAGCATTCATCTCCAGCAAGATGTCCGAAAGTATCATTATAATTTTTAAAACAGTCAATATCGCATAAAATCAAAAACAAGGATTTTTGTTCACGACATAATCGCAACCATTCTTGATTTAAAGTCTCATCAAAACTACGACGATTAGGAATTTTGGTTAAACCATCTAGAGTGGCTAAGGTTAATAATTGTTTATTTTTAGCTTCGAGTTCTTGTTGGAGTAAATGTTCTTCGTTGAGCTGCTTTTTGAGTTGGAGAGACATCCCTCGCACTCGAAGTAAACCTTCTATTCTTAAAAAAAGTTCTGGCTTTTCAATCGGACTAAAAATGACTTCATCAACACTTTGCCAAACTTGAGCTGTTAATCGTCCAGCATATTCTCGAGGTGTAATTAATAAAAAGGGTAAAAAAATAGGTTCAGAAGCTTTATTTTTTATTTGAATAGATGGGTAATGTTTTTTTAGCATGATTCCATCTAGCAAACACAAATCAAAGTCTTGATCCCAAATCTGCTCATTCTCACCCAGAAGAATGTGATAGTGTTTTTCCAGGAGTTTAACTAAAAGATGACAATTTTCTTGATGAGCAATAAATAATAAAATACTATTCATAAGAGTTAACTAATAAAGCGGCAAAGCTCATCTAGCTTACAGCGAAGAAACAGAGAAAGAAACTATAGATTAAACCATAACTATATCATTAATCAGAACGGATCAGAAAGAGTTGCACCGAGAGCAATATTCTCCCCCTTGACAAGCAATAAATAATCTGAGGCTTTTTATGTGGGATCATCGAGATCGTCAAAGCGGATAAACTCTGGATTTCCACTGAGAATTCCTCGCAAATTTGTGAGAGGTTTTCCAACCTTAATTCCATAACGAGTAATTTCAATTTCTCGGAGTGTTTTTTCAAAGTCACTCAGTCGTTTTTTGAGTACACCAATCGCTTTGCGAAGTTCACCTCGAATTTCTAGATACCGCATGAAAATAATATTATCCGCTAAATAAGATATCCCCAACTCTGTTACCCGAAAATCCCCTGTTATCCATTCCATCTCATTAATTAATAAGGTTGCAACCCCCATATTTTTGAGATAGCGACATAGACTATGAAGATGATTGGTTAAGTTTTCTTGCTGAAAAGAAAGCCGATAACCTGCCATACTATCAATCATAACAATTTGAGCAGACTGTTTCTCAACTTCTTGTCGGACAATACTCGCAAACTCATCGGGTGTATAGAGTAGAGGTTCTATCGACAAAATACACAAAGTTCCCCGTTCAACCATCGCTTTGACTGGGATATTGACAGACTCACAACGACGAGTTAGTGTATCGATTGATTCCTCAAACGTACAAACCAATGAGCGCTCACCTCGACCCGCAGCTTCTTTCATAAATTGCATTCCCAAAGTGGTTTTTCCGACTCCAGAAGGGCCACTAATAATAGTAATCGTACTGCGTTCTAAACCTCCTTGCAACAGTTCATCTAAATCGGGAATTCCAGAGGAAATAGTTTCAGTCGGAAAACTTTGTTCAAATTCATCAGGAAGTAATCGCGGAAAAATCAGTACGCCAGAATCGGTGAGTCGCATTGCATGATTTCCTGGACGAAAATTAGAACTGCGAAACTTAGAAATACTTAAGTTACGTCCGTAGGAATTAAACTCTAAATTAATGATGCCATCACTGATAAATTGTAGTTCTTCATCAGGAGCTTCTGAACTGCTTTCTGTTGTAAATAATACTGTAATTTTACGTTCTTTCAGAAATTTTAGAAAAGCACTAATTTGTTTATGAAAAATAAACTTATCATTAGCTAAATAGCGAAATTGAGTCATTGAGTCAATAAAAACTCGTTGAGGTTTGAGGGTTTCGATCTGTTCGACAATTTTTTGTGTAAGTGGATCTCGCTCAACATCAGCAGGTGAAAAAATATCATAACTTTGAGCTTGAGTAAAAAACTCTGAACTGGGACTTAAATCGAGAAAATGAAACTTATTTTGATCAAAATTCAATGCTGAAGCAATACTGCGTAGCTGAGATTCTGCTTCTCCCAAAGTAATAAACAGGGTTGTCTCTCCCTCTAAAATTCCTGCTTGCAAAAAGTGTAACCCCATCGTCGTTTTGCCACATCCTGGCCCACCTCGAACGATATAAGCACGTTCAGAAATTAATCCTCCATAAAGAACTTCATCTAAGCCAGAAATACCTGTTGAAAGACGATCTTGATTCATGTTTTAAGTTGCAACCAATAATTTAAAAATAGTAATGAAATAATTGACATAGAACTTATTTGATTATCATATCTTGATTAATAAGTATTTTAAAGTCCGATTTTAATTATTAATTATTTTTTATATTTTGGTATTATTTTTTATTAAAAGTTAATATTATTTTAGACTTTTATCGGAGAGAATTAAATTGATTGATCTTAAGAAGTTATTCCTTTTTAACTCTCACTCCACCCAATTTGCTGCGGCTTCCCATCCTTTCCCCTCTCGGACTAAAATCGGTTCATCCCCTGTTAGATCCAAAATAGTAGAAACTTGATAACCCGGATCAGAACTATCATCAACAATAATATCCACCAACTTTTCTAAACAATCAAACAACTCAGCTTTTCCCATATTTCCATCAATAGGAAGGGCTATAGGAGCTTGTCCTTCTTCCTCATTAGTGATGTGTGCAGAAGTAGAAATAATCGGATTTCCTAACTTTTCAATTAAAGCCAAACAAAAGTGATTATCCGGGACTCGAATTCCGGTTGTTTTTCGTTTAGGAGACATCACCAGACGCGGCACCAACTTTGTCGCCGGAAGTAAAAACGTATAGCTTCCAGGAATCAATCGCTTAATAATTCGATAAGCCGGATCGCTAACGTTTGCATAATCAGAAATATTAGATAATGAGGAACACAAAAACGTCAAGGGTTTATCATTAGAAAGTTGCTTGATTTGTCGTACCCGTTCAACCGCCGATTTGACAGTCAGATCGCAGCCAATTGCATAAACCGTATCCGTTGGATAAAGCATCACCGCCCCAGATCAATCACTTTTGTGATCGTCCGTTCTTGGGGGTTTTGGGGATGAACTTCGTAATAAGTCGCCATAGATTTAATCTTAGAAATTAGGTTGAGATTTAAGGGTTTTAATTTTAGATTAAAGTGTGAGAAGGCTAATTTTCCCTCGAACACTCACCCTAGACAGCAAACCATGACCAAAATCGCCTATTTTCAATGTCCAACGGGTATCGCAGGCGATATGTGCCTTGGTGCCTTAGTTCATGCGGGAGTACCCTTAGAATACATCACCGAAAAACTAGAACATTTGGGGCTTTCCTCAGAATATCGGCTTTGGGCGGAACCCACTCACCGCAATGGTCAGTTCGCCACAAAAGTTCATGTTGATCTTACCCATTCTCCCACTGAACATCACCACCACCATCATCACCCGGATCATTCTATCGTTATTCGCCATCTACCCGACATTGAGAATATTATTCTATCAGCTCGATTACCCAAACGTGCAGAAACTTGGAGTTTAGCTATTTTCCGTCAACTGGCTGAAGCCGAAGGAGCCGTTCACGGGAT
>CAZNCM010000084.1:18979-19190 GCA_964571155.1 uncultured Lyngbya sp.
ACCTCAAAAAGTTCATTTTCACGAAGTCGGCGCCACAGATGCCATTGTTGATATTGTCGGGACTTGCTTGGGTTTAGACTGGTTAGACATTGAACACTTGTATTGTTCCGCCTTACCGACTGGGGGAGGGTTTATTCGTGCAGCACATGGTCAGCTTCCTGTTCCTGCACCTGCCGTTTTAAAGTTATTTGAAAAGGGTCAAGTTCCAGTT
>CAZNCM010000085.1:0-373 GCA_964571155.1 uncultured Lyngbya sp.
AGCGAAGCCGAACCCCTCTACATACAAGCATTGGAGATGTATCGGAAACTGCTGGGTGATCAACATCCCGATGTTGCTACCAGCCTCAACAATTTGGCACAACTCTACCTTTCTCAAGGGGATACAACTCAAGCGATTACTTATCTAAGTCGAGGACTAGAAGTGCAAGAACAAAACTTAAATATTCTCCTAGCAACAGGTTCGGAACGTCAGAAACAAGACTCGATGAACACGCTTTCAGGTACAACATATGCTGCCATTTCTTTCCATCTTCAAGAAGCACCCAATAACTCCGAAGCGGCTCGTTTAGCCTTAACAACAATTCTACGGCGCAAAGCTCGAATTCTCGATACTGTCACCAATGAATTACAAC
>CAZNCM010000085.1:385-5977 GCA_964571155.1 uncultured Lyngbya sp.
TGATTCGAGAAAATATCACCCCCGAAAATCAACAAATCCTTGATGAATTAGACACAATTCAACAACAACGGGCAAGTTTACTTTATAATCCCCCAGAAGATTTACCGCCAGAACAATATCGTCAGCTAACCGAGAATTTAAGAGCGGAAGCGGAACAGTTAGAAGCACAATTAGCTCAACGCAGTGCTGAATTTCGAGTGGAAACTGAACCTGTAACCATTGAAAAATTACAACAATTAATTCCTGAAGATACGGCTTTAGTTGAGATTATTCAGTACAAACCTTTTGATGCAAAAGCTCAACGAGGAGAACGTTATGGAAAACCTCACTATGCGGCTTACATTATTTCTGCTAATAATATCAACTGGGTAGATTTAGGAGAAGCTGAACCGATTGACCAAAAAGTGAATAAATTTCGTCAAGATTTAGGAGAACAACGTGCAAGTGTTGAACGTTCTGCCCGTGAATTAGATGAAATCGTTATGCAACCCATACGAGAAAAGTTGGGCGATAAAACTCATATTTTAATCTCTCCCGATGGTCAACTGAATCTCATTCCTTTTGCCGCGTTGATGGATGAAAATAACGAATATTTAGTTAAAAATTATCTGTTCACCTATCTGACAACCGGACGGGATTTATTGAGACTACAACTCGACGCCCCCAGTCGTCAAGACCCGGTTATGTTAGCCAACCCCAACTACGAGGAACCCGGTAATTCTACAGGCGTTCAACTGGCTTCTAATCCCCCTTTCCCTGTGGGAGAGGGGCTAGGGGAGAGGTCATCTTCCAAGATAGGTCGAGGCACCAACCAACGTTCAAGCGACTTCGATAACCTCGCATTCGGCCCCCTCAAAGGCACCCAACTCGAAGCCGACGCCATTCAACCCATCGTCCCCAATTTGCAAGTATTCACCGGTTCTGAAGCAACAGAAAACCTCCTCGAACAGCTACAAGCCCCCCGTATTCTGCATATTGCCACTCACGGGTTCTTCCTCGAAGATATTGAATGTACTCCCGCAACCAGAAGCCGGGGTACTCCAGACGGTGGCTTTAAGGTGATTCTCAACCCCGATTATCAACCCGACTGCAAACCCACTCCCAGCAACCTGGAAAATCCTTTATTGCGTTCGGGGTTGGCGTTGGCGGGGTTCAACCCTCGCGAAAGTGGCGATAAAGATGGGGTATTAACCGCTTCGGAAGTGACGCGACTCAAGCTTTACGGAACGGAATTGGTGGTGTTGTCGGCTTGTGATACAGGTGTGGGTTCGGTAAGAACGGGTGAAGGCGTTTACGGGTTGCGTCGGGCGTTTGTCAAGTCGGGGGCGGAAAGTCAATTAATGAGTTTGTGGAAAGTCGATGACCACGGAACTAGCGAGTTAATGTCGATGTATTATCAACGCCTAAAAAATGGCGAAGCGCGATCGCAAGCCATGCGTCAGGTACAGTTAGAATTATTACAAGCGCCTTTTTATGAACATCCCTATTATTGGGCTTCGTTTATCTTCTCTGGAGATTGGCGACCGACGGAGAGTTTTTAGTTAAAAGTTAATCTATCAGTTGTTGGGTTTCATTCTTCAATTCAACCGACATAACCACTATAACCCCATTAAGATTCTAAGCCGATCTTCTACTGCTGCCAATGTTGCGGAAGACACAATTCCCCAACGTTGATCAAGACGTTCTACAGAAATCGATCTCACGTCTTCACATTTGATGAAGCTTTTTACTCTAACTCCTCCTTCGGTTGGATTAATTTCCACATGAAAAGGAACTCTTTTCTCTTTTGACGTAATGGGTAACACAACCACTAAACCAGATGCACCTTGGTTAAACAAGTTCACTGAAATAATCAGACAAGGACGTTTTCCAGCTTGTTCGCGTCCTCTGACGGGATTAAGGTCTACTAGCCAGATTTCTCCCCGTAGAATTTGTGTCACTATTCTTCTACTCCATCTGCTAGCGTTTGTTCCCATTCCTGTCTTTCAGCAAGTTCCTCCTGCCATAGTGTCTCATTCTCTCTCAAAGCAGTAAATGCTTGATTTGCTTCCATAAGAAAAACTGATCGGCGATAGTTTTCAACCGCTTGTTCTAAGATAGTTTGAAGCGTTTCACCTGATGTTTCTGCCAATGCTATCAGGGTTTTATGGGTCGTTTCACTAATGTTAATCTTTAGTTCAGGCATGACTTGATCTCACAGTTCATAAAGGTATTATAACCAAAGTTTAGCTCTTATATCTAAGTTCAGGCAAAATTGTAGCGATGGACGTTCAATCCTAGAGACTTAAAACAACACCATGACTCAAACCGTTGGTATTAACAAAGCGATTACCAATCTGTACGAAGCCCACGAAAAGTTCGGACTAACTCCCACAACTGATTCTCACTTTTTTACAGAATGGTTGGAAGAATTCCCCGAACTTTCCCCAACTGAAAAGCAAGTGTTAGACCGCCTGAAAAATCGTTATCGTTATGATGAAGCAGACGGGGCGATAACTGAAGGTACTGTTAATTTTATCATGGTTTCTCCATTATTGGAATTGTTGGGATTGTGCGACCCCCCGTTTAAAATCCGTAGCGAGAAATTTGTACAGGTAGAAATAGAAAATGGTGACAGGATTTTGAGAGGATTAATCGATGTTTTGGTGGTTCAAGACCAACTGTGGTTGGTGTTAATAGAAAGCAAACGGTATGGGTTTAGCGTCATGCAAGCTTTACCCCAAACTTTAGCGTATTTAATGGGGTCTAATTCTCAACAGCCCGTGTTTGGCTTAATGACCACCGGGGAAGATTTTCTCTTTGTGAAGTTGGATAGTCAACAAAAACAGTACGATTTATCCGATAAATTCACCCTCTCCACCCGCCGAGACAACCAACTTTATACCGTCGTTCAGATTATCAAACGATTATTGGGCATCGGAACCCCTACAATTGCATAAGGTCAGTTCCCCCTAAATATGTAGAAGTGGCAGGGCAAAATAAGCGTCAATTTGGAGGTCATTCAAAATCTCATGGGTTCTGCATTGCGATATTGGTGTTGGGTGAGGTTGGACTCGGGAGGGAGGCGCCAGGTGGAAGAAATTCCTACGGCTAAAGCCTTGTTTCAACGGCAGTTTCCCCAATTAATTAACCCGGAAGTTCCGGATGGTGTCATTCAGCGACAATTGGTTCATCTGATGGGTTCGCAAACAACGCCTGAAGATTCACAAACTCAACTCGGGGCTGAATTTTGTTTACGGTGTTTTATTTCTCAACAAATTGAACAAACTTGTTCGGAATTAGCGAGAAGATTTGGAGAAATGGGCGGTTTTAATCAAATAGATTTACTCCCTTTTGTTCTCGATGATTTTGAATTGCTTCCCCGTTCAACCCCGAAAACTGATACAAACTACGAATCTTTGGCGGATAAAATCCTCCGAACGTTCAACCCGGAACGGGGTCAACTCAGCACTTGGACGGCGCGACTGGTGAAGTCTCATCCCGAACTGAATCGCTTTCTTTGGGACTGCGGAGTACACTTACAAAGTGACTGGTCTATTCTCAATAATTATCATCCCAAACAGTTGGAACGGTTGCTTACAGAGGTCTACAACTATAGTTCTATTTTAGCACAAAAATCAGGGGAAGTTTTAGATAGTTACCAAACGGTTTATTTAAGCGATCGCCTGCAAAAGAACCGTTCCCGTTCCCGTTCTCGCTGTCAGCCCCCCAACTCCGAGCAGTTAAATAGAATTATAGCAGATTTGGAGGCAAAAGGATTCAATAATTTTACTCCCGACGATCTGTTAGAAGAATTGGAATCTTTGGCGGAGTTCATTCGGCGTTCGCGTCAACCCCAACGAGAACCGCTTCTCGATAATACGCCTCAAGAAACAATTGATGAAACTGAGGGGGAAATGCGGGAGTTTTTGCAGCGTTATCGTCAAGTTCTAGTCACCCAACTCGACCAAGCCATTTTACACGTATTGAATGACCGTTTGAGTTATTTTAAAAAACGCAAACCCCCGAAAGATAAAATTTTTATTCAAGCCTTGCAACTCTATTGTCTGAGTCAACCGATGAGTGAAATCGCCAGGAAGGTTGGGTTACAAAAACAGTATCAAGTCACTCGTTTGTTACAGTTAATAACCCTGCGACAGGATATCCAGAAACGGTTACTTGTCATCTTGAAAGAACAAGTTATCCAACTCGCACGTTATTATACGAACCCAACTCAATTGGAATGTTTGGAACAGGCTGTAGCCGCAGAAATTGACCGAATAATTGCCGAAGCCGAGCGAGAAACGATGAGTTTTAATTGTTCCCGCGAGAGCTTATTTAATCGCCGTCTCTGTCGTCTTGTCGAATCACACTTTCAACTTTAAACACTAGAATTGGACGTTAAAGCCATGAAAAACACAACTATGGAATATGACAGCATGAATCTCGGAAAGTTCCTGACCGAAGACAGTATTTTTCTGACGTTAGAACAAGTTAATTTAGCGGCAGATATGAGCCAAACTTTGACAAATCATCCCCGTCAACAATGGCAAGCTTATCTAAATATTTTAGCACGATTTGGCGCGATTGAATGGCTACGCCAACGCGCTCCCGAATTATCGATAGAAAATGATTCAACTCAATTATCAAACTCGTCTATCCATCAGCTAAATGTGGGTAATTTTAGACTCAATTTAATTGTTACGGACAGTTCCCAGAATTCGGAAGTTTGTGTTCCCAGAGTGATTCTCGAAAATTCTCAACCCCAGTCTAATTTTTATGTTTTGATTGAAGTCATAGAAGATTTACCTGTATTAGAAGACGCTGAAGAACAAGTGAATGTTTCCGTGTTGGGATATTTAACTCAAGCACAACTCAATCAACAGAACCCAATTATTCTCGATGATGAATTGGCGTTGTTTTCAACCGATTGGTTTGATTTTAAACCGGATAATTTGTTGCTGTATTTGCGGTGTTTTGAACCTGAAACGGTTAGCAATCAACAAAGAGTATCTGAAGCCGTTCAACCCGCTTTAAACGTGGGTCAATGGTTAAAAAATCAGTTGGGTCAAATTGCCGAAGAATTGTCTTGGACGTTACTTCCACCCCTAAGTTACAGTTCGGCTTTTCGAGATTTAAGAAGTCCAATGGAACTGTTTACAGATGCGGTAACTGAGTTAAGAAATCAAGCTCAATTGGTGATTCCTCTTGATGCTAGAACCGCTTATAGAGAGTTGCTTTGGGGTGAAATTGCCATGCGGTTATATGTGACAACTTGGCAAATTAATACTAATATAAATTCTCCCGAATGGACGCTATTACTTTTACTTACTTCTCAACCCAGTTCAAGTTTACCTATAGGAACTCAATTAACCGTTCGAGATGAGTTACAGGTATTAGAAGAACCCGTTCTAACTAATCCCACAAAAGACTACATTTATGCTCAAGTGATTGGGGCTTATAATGAACAGTTTTTTGTGACGATTCACTTTCCGAATGGAACGGCTATCACCTTACCGCCATTCACTTTTGTTGGTTAGTTTACGGGTAATTTATCATGCTGCAATTGTACGTTCAACAGGTCGAACAATCTTGTCTATTTGAGTTAACAAC
>CAZNCM010000085.1:5987-19150 GCA_964571155.1 uncultured Lyngbya sp.
CAGGTTCCATTTCCAGAAACGTTAATGGTTCTCTATGAAGATTGGCGGAGAGCTTACATCAATTTCTATCAAGCTCAACCCTCATTTAACCGAGAAGACGCAGACCATAACTTACGGGGAAAATCGGGCGGAAGTGGAACAATTTCACCCTCTATAACTGATTGGAAAGGTCGTTTAGTAGAAGCAGAAACTCGTTTACTTTATGATTTTAATCAATGGTTACGCAGCCATCAACTGTTTGAGATTCGAGCAAAAATTGCTGAAACTTGTCGTCAAGACTCTCCCCATCAAACTGTTAACCTGTTTATAATTTGCGGTTCGCCTGAATTGGAAAAACTCCCTTGGGAGTCTTGGGAAATTGGCGTTGAGTTTGCAACTTCTGACTTGCTCTATATTTCTAGAATTCCCAACAATATTACCGCTCCTCCATCCCCAACTGTTCAACGTTCTCGTCCGCGAATTTTGGCGATTATTGGTCGGGATGGTCATCTCAATTTTCAGCAAGATTTACTGGCTCTCCAAAACCAACTTAAACCCCTAGCAATGGTTAAAATGGTGGGTTGGGAACCGGAAAAATCTATCTCAGAGTTGGAAACAGAAATTAAGAAAGCTATTACTGATGAAAAGGGTTGGGATGTGTTGTTTTTCGCCGGACACAGCAACGAAACTCAGATGACGGGGGGAGAATTAGGAATTGCACCGGGGGAGTTTCTGCAAATTAAAGATATTATCCATCAGCTAGAAATTGCCAAGAATAACGGATTGCAATTTGCACTATTTAATTCTTGCAACGGCTTGAAAATTGCCGAGCGTTTGATTAACTTGGGATTGAGTCAAGTTGCGGTGATGCGGGAACCCATTCACAATCAAGTTGCACAGGAGTTTTTGTTACAATTCTTGCAAGTCGAGAAATCTTTTACCTATCCTTCGGCTTATTTAATTCCGTCTCTATTTTGCTATCCCAACACTCAATGGTTTCGGCTTCAACCTTCAGGTTGGCGAGAACTTTTGAAGCAGTTTTTTCGTCCTAAATGGTATGAACTTGTTGCTTTGGCGGGTTTGTCTATTTTAAGTTGGCAACTTCCAGTTCAGTATCAATTACTTGAACAACGAGTAGGAGTTCAAGCCATTTATCGGAATATAACCGGACAGATTCCTCAAACAGAACCGTCTATTTTATTAGTTGAAATTGATGAACCTTCTTTGGTTGCTGCTGGATTTTCTGACCCAATGTTAATTAGTCGTTCCTATCTGGCTCAATTGGTTAATCAGACGACTCAAATCAATCGGAAAATAATCGGAATTGATTATATTTTAAATACCCCGCAGCCGGAAGAAGACCAGGTATTAGAAACGGCGTTAAATCGTGCAAAATCTTTGGATACTCTGTTCATATTTGCAACAAGTCGAGGTACAAAACCCGGATATCGACTCTGGGCGTTAAACCAATTTACAACTCATCAAACTTGGCAAGGAGATACTCGTCTTTGGCGAAACGGTCGTTTTATGACGCTCTTACCACTCTCAACAGAGGAACGTCCTTTTCCCCTTAGTTATTTGTTAGCTTTGGCAAAGGTTTCTAGTGAATCCGAAAATGATTTATTTTGGCAAAAAAAACCTATAGAATTAACCGATAAATTATTAAAAAATTGGATGCAGCCTTTAGGTATAACTCAGATAGGTTATGGTTTTAGGCAATATTGGCTTCATCCGATTACCGATTTTTCGATTCCATCCCAATCTGTTTATGATACCATATCCGCCCAAGAATTTTTATCAACTCAACCCGATGAACTACAACAAAAATATCAACAATCTGTCATTTTAATCGTACCGGGAGGATATCGAACAGCGGGAGTTAATAGTTTTGGAGAAGATAATTTACCTCCACCTCCAGCGTTCTGCTATTGGCAAATATCTCAATCTCAAGAGTCCTGTCCTTTATTTGTTGGCGGTAAAGTTCATGCCTATTTATTTAACCATTTCCTTCAACAACGTTCCGTGATTTCTGTGCCAGACTTATGGCTTCTTTGGTTGTTTATTCCGATTGGTAAAGGTCTGAATATTCTTCTAAAAAAAGCCGAGTTTTCTCGGGGAAGGCTAATACTATTGGTAACGGGTGGAACACTAATTTATGGATGGATTAGTCTACAACTTTATGTTTTGGTTTCTATTCTATTGCCAATCTTGATTCCTGTAACAATGATTTTGATTTATACCGTACCTAACTTAATCAATCAAAAAAAAGGTGAATTCTGATGAACTTCTATCTACTTATTCTCGCTAAAGTTATTGCTTTCTCTCTAATCTCTGTAAGTTTTTCAACGATTTTTCAAGCTGAAGTTTTATCCGAAACTTCTTGGATGTTTTTAAGTGGTAGTCAACCAAAGGATGAAGAAGGTTTTGAAAGAGAAAGTTTTTGGCGTCGATTTTTTCCTCGGAGTGAACCCCCTGAGAATGAAGGGACTGAAGGAGGGAGTAAAGGGGATGGTTTCTGTCCCATTGCACCCAATCAATTTTCTGAGGTTGAACGGGTTTGGAGTGAACGTCCGACTTTCACCTGGACGGGAGTTTTAACTAAAGTTGAAATTCGAGAACAAGGTAATGAAAATGTTATTTGGAGTCAAGAGATTTCGGCGAAAAATCGGATAGAATTAAACGCTGAAACTGAATCTTCTACTCCGTTGAAACTCTATCAAGTTACGGTTGGAACTGTACTCAAACCGGGTCAAGTTTATGAGCTTCAGGTTTCAACCAGTCCTCCGATTGATTATCGTCCGATTTCGTTGAGGATAATGACTCCCGAAGAACGGAATTCTATCACTCAAGATTTACAAAAGTTAGAACAAGAATTGCAGGCAAAAAATATTACAGGCGATGCGGTAATCTTACAACGGGCTGATTATTTTGCGAGTCAGAAACTTTGGTCTGAGTTTTGGCAAGAAGTGTTATCTGTTGAGTCTCCTTCTGAGGATTTGAAAGGGTTAATTAACGAAACGGTTAAGGAACTTTGTTCACCTTCTTAAGAACCTCTCCCCCAACCCCTCTTGACCTCTCCCCCAACCCCTCTCCTAAAAGGCGAGGGGAGTAGAAATTGGCCTCCTGCTTTTAGGGGGAGGTTGGTGGGGGTCAAGGGTTGAGTTCGAGAGGTTAAACGTATTTATTGTGCTTCTCCAACGAGGGTAAACGCAGCCCAATTTATCGGTTCGGGATACTTTTCTTTGGTTTCTAATATTGCCCGACGTAACGCAACAATTTTATCGGTATCTCCCGTCCAATATTCATAAAATTTAGTCATTAAAAACTGGGTTGAATCATCGGGAACTTTCCACAACGAAACGATTAAACTAGGAACTCCCGCCTGCAAAAACGCCCGAGATAACCCAATAACTCCATCACCCGAAATTTTACCCCTTCCGGTATCGCAAGCGCTCAATACGACCAACTCGGCGTTGAGTTTCATGTTATAAATTTCGAGAGAAGTTAACAGTCCGTCCGCATCTGCTGAAGGCGCCAAAGCAATCGCACCGGGAGCATCCAATACCCCAGATTCTTCCGGGATACCATATTCTAACAGTCCGTGAGTTGCCAGGTGAATTAATCGCGCATTCCGCATTTTTTGTGTTACAATAGATTCGGTAGCCTCGCCCCAAACTAACGGTTTAACTTGAAACTTTTCGGCGATCGCAAAGGCTTCATCTTCCGCCCCTTGTAAAGCTGAAAGTTGTTCCATTTCACCGCTGCCGGGATTCCAGACTTCGGGCATGGTTGGATTGCCGACAATTAGAACCTCAGAAGCGGGATTGTTCTGTTTTTCATTGTGGGATTGACGGGCAACATCCAGCAATTGAACCGAGGGAGAAGTGAGAATAGTGTGTTTTTCAATTAAGTATTGGTTCTGCTCATCCATCAACGCCGGAAACGGAACTAAATATAATTCGCCCTGCGGCATAAATACCACTTTTTCTGAAGGATCTGTAGGCAATAAATCGGCAATGGGTTGAATTAAAAGGTCGTGGAGTTGGCGGAGATTGGCGGTTTGTTTGGCGAGTCGTTCTTGTTGAGTCTGTGGAGAGAGTCTAACAGCAAAGCCACCATCTCCGTTGCGACCCCTCGCACCAATATCTTCTATGCGACTTTTATCAACAATTTCGCCGAGGGAAATATTGAGAGAAGATAGATTAACTTCTCTAAAAGTAACTTCACCCGTTGGTTGGATTACCCAAATATAGAGTGAGAAAACATAATCATCTCCAAATTCAACAACCGAATATTGAACAAATGTAGAATTTTGATTTTTAGCAATCTGACGAATTTGCTCAATATTGAGAGGTTCAGTTATTGGAACTAAACCCTGCTGACCATTATTTAGCTGTTCTGACATCAGTTCAATCAAACTCCGAGCGCGACCTTTTTCGGAAATCTCTAAAGCTGCATCAGTTTTATTTTGAAATATTAATGCAATTTGAAGGACACGAAAACTGACAAGATAGGTATCAAAAATCGAAACTTTGTCTTGATCCTGTTTTAAGTCGATGCGAATAGATTCAAATAGATCAATTGCTTTCCTCAACTCTACTTCAGCTTCTCTTGGTTTCCTGCTGAATAGTAAAGCTGTGCCTAAATTGTGGAGAGAACCTGCTTGCTCTCGATGATTGCCGGTTTCTTGGAAAATTGGCAAAGACTGTTGGTGGAACTCAATTGCCTTTTCGTACTGGCTCAAATACTGGTAAGTTCCGCCCAAATTGCCCAAAGCATTAGCTTCCACAGCAAGATCCCTGATTTCTCGGGCGATAGTCAAAGATTGCTGAAAAACCTCGATTGCTTTTTCGTATTGCCCCAAGGAACGGTAAGCCAAGCCCAAACCCCCCAGAGAACGAGCTTCGACCCTGTGATTATCTATTTCTCGGGCAATAGTCAAAGACTGATTATAGAACTTAATTGCTTTGCGATACTCTCCTAAATAAAAATAAGCATAGCCCAAATTTAGCAAGGAATTGGCTTTCCCAATGAGATCATTAATGTCTTGTTGAATAGTCAAAGACTGATTATGGAACTCAATTGCCCTTTGGTACTGCCCCAACATGAGATATGTATTGCCCAGGCCCTCTAGAGAACGGGCTTCTTCCTTTTGAACTTCCTGCATAGGATTCACACTTATTTCTCGCGCTATAGCTAAAGACTGATTGAAAAACTCAATTGCCTTCTCATGCTCCCCTAACGACTGGTAAGCCATACCCAAATTATTCAGAGCATTAGCTTTTCCCTTGTGATCGTTAATTTCTTGGAAAATTAGCAAAGACTGTTGGTAAAGCTCAGTTGCCTTCTGATACTGACTTAAATAAAAATAGGCATTGGCTAAACCGCTTAGAGAACGGGCAATTTCATTGCGAGCCTCCTTCGTAGGAGCTTCGCTAACGCTGATTTCTTTTTGGATAGTCAAAGACTGCTGGTAAAACTCAATTGCCTTCTGATAGTTCTCTAAAGCACTATATACCCCACCCAAACTGCTGAGAAAAAGAGCTTCCCTATAGCGTTCGCGAAGTTCTCTAGCAATAGTTAAAGACTGCCGATACAATTCAATTGCTTTTTCGTACTGCCCTAAGGAGTCATAAATAATGCTCAAAGCTCCCAAAGATTGCAATTCTCCGTTGCGATCGCCAATTTTTTTATAAATTTTTAAGGCGGTTTCCCAAGACTGAATGGCTTCTCGAAACTGATTGGCTTTAAACTGCTGAAAACCCTGTTGTAAAAGTCGATCTGCTTCTGAACTTTCAGGATTGCTTTGGTTTTGAGAACGATTTTTTAGACTTTCGACCAACTGCAAACCCTGTCGAGCTAACTTTTCTATTCCAGCATTATTAGTCTTCTGTGCAGCTTCCAAAAGCCATTCAAAGATTTCAGTCGCTTTTTCACTTTCTCCAAGATACGCATACGCATATCCGGTTCCTAAAGTTGCTCCTACAATTCCTTCAGTGTAAGAGATTTCACGAGCAAGTAAACCTGCCTGCTGGAAAGATTGTAAAGCAGCTTGATATTCGCCAGATTCTAATTGCTGAAAACCTTGCTGCAATAATCGATCTGCTTCTGCTTTTCGTTCATCGGGGGTTTGTGCGAGAACATGAGGTACATTCAGAACGTTCATCGATACAACTGGACTCAACACACCCACAACAACCGCCAGGGTTAACGCTTTGAGGTTCAACATGGGAATTCCGACCGGGGTAAATGTCACTTCACTTCTAACCTATTTTTGGGGTTGAGCCACATATGCAATTCACAGCGTTTCCGGATCAATATTCAATTCTCGCAACTTTGCAGCTAACCGTTCATTGCGATCGCGTTCGGTTTCAGCCGTTTTCTCCGCTTCTGTTGCTCGTTGTTCAGCGATTTCTCGTTGCTGTTTCTCCGTTTTAGCTGCTTCTTCGGGAGTCGGAACTAACTCACCTTCTGGTGTAAAAAACCTTAACTGTTGCTGATAAATTCCCAAGAATAGTTGTAACTGTTGACTCCACAATTGTCCTTGTTCATTGGGTTGAATTTCCTGATATTCTCCTTGAACAATCTCAAATCCTTGAAATTCTAAAGTATCCGGTGAAAACCAGAAATATTCCGGTGTTCTGAATGTATCTTGGTAAATCTTTTTTTTCGTTGTTCTATCTACATTTGCAGTTGATTTTGATAACAGTTCAATAATAACGTTGGGATATTTTCCCCCTTCTTCCCACACCGTCCAACTTTTGCGGGGTTTGCGTTCGGTATTGAGAACCACAAAGAAATCCGGCCCTCTAAAATCATTGGTTTTCACCTGTTCCGTACTGTAGTAAATTGTCAGATTTCCCGCCGCAAAATAATCAGTTCGTTCTTGCCATAACCAGTCCAAACACTTCAGCAATAGTAATAATTGTTGTAGATGCAAATAACTTTCCAATGGCGGCTCCTTGCTTTCTAAATCTGTGGGAGGACATTCAATTTCCTCTAATTGGTTTTCGGGTTGGAGAACGTCTAAATCTTTAGCAATTGTCA
This sequence comes from uncultured Lyngbya sp., assembly GCA_964571155.1. Classification (GTDB taxonomy): domain Bacteria; phylum Cyanobacteriota; class Cyanobacteriia; order Cyanobacteriales; family Microcoleaceae; genus Capilliphycus. The sequence goes on from CAZNCM010000085.1 coordinate 13,014, forward strand.
TCATTTCCTCCAGTTGAATACTTTATAGTGTAATTCATCCAAATCAAGCCACCACTTCAAGGACAGCCGAAAGTACCGCCATTGTCGAGTTTTCATAGGGAATCGTTCCTTGTCCAGGCTCATCAGTTCCTTGTCGAAATCCACCATCGACACTGCGTTTTAGTTCTGTTAAATCTCCTAATAAACTATCAATTACCCCCAAAGATTCATCTCCTCGAAGACCTCCCAACCGACCCCGAGATTTTCCGCGACTGGCTGCAATTTGTTGTAAGGCTTTGAGAGTGTTTCGTAGGGGTTCTTGACTCGCCAAAATTAGAATTTCTGGAAAACCCGATGTTCCTGTAAGTTCCAGAGATTCCCCAGGAGGAGGCAATTCTTTTACCTCTCCTGCACTGAATAAAGATTCTTCTTCAGGCGCATCCCAATTTGTCGGGTGGAACGTATTCATCTCTCCTTGTGCGCTAATTAATAAAATCGCCAGATAAAGATCCTGATTACTTTCATTACTGACTTGAACTTGTAACTGAGTTCCCGAACGAAATTGAACCGGAATATTTGCATTTTTAACCTCATCAATTCCTCGACTCGCTACCTCTAATACTTGACCTCCTCCAGATACTTCGGCTTTAACTTTCAGCGTTGAACCTTGACCGGCATTCAACAATTGTCCTAAAATTTGATTGACTAATAACCGTTGAAATCTCGGCTGCAATCGATTAATCGCAATCACAATCGGTTCATCTAAACGACCAAAAGATTGACTCTCTGGAGTTAAATCGGCTTGAAACAGTCCCACGCTACTCACGGCTGGAAGTTCAAGGTTAGGATTTATTTCACTTTGTTGCTGTTGATGTTCTTCGGTAAATCGTCCTAAGAAATATCCACTCTCTGAGAGTTGATTTTGAGGAACTAATTCAATTCTTTCATTGGATTCTAATTCGGCCTGTGCCGTTGCAAAATCGGCTCCTAACGATTCATCTAAAGCCAGTTCAAGCTTAGGATTTGCTGGAATTCCAACAATTTTTTCTCGTAATAGCCGACCCACTTTAATCGCTGATGAGTCTCCGGAGGTTTGTTTCCCCCTTCCAAATAACCCCTCAACCCGAGAGTTTTGTTCAATTTCTGCCACCACTTTTCCGGACTCATCTAATACTGAATAGACCGCTCCTTTCCCCGAAGTTTTCAGGTTTTGTGATGCCACACCCCCCAACCAAAACTCTATTGTTTCTCCTTTTACCGTTGTAATTACTGCTTCAGCCGCAGGAGTTTTTAAGTCTAGAAAAAATAACGGCTCTTGCTTAAAACTACTTCCGGCTTGATATTCAAATGTCGGGAGTTGCTGTCTGATTGTGGATTCTTTTGCAGTCGCTAAACTGTTTGTACTCCGCTTCAAATTGACATAGATTGCTTCCACAGGTTGCTCGGAGGTCAATTGCCAGAGATAACGGGTTAATAAATAAGTAAAGACTCCGGCATGAAACCCCTCAAATAGAGCATCAATTGCCAGTTGATTTCGTTGAGCAGAACCCAAAGCAATTCCTTTGGCAATTCCCGTTTGTCGCCGCTTGAGAAATTCATCTTCAGACCAATTTAACTCGGCGAGAAGTTCTTTTTGTAGCTCTAATTCACTCGAACTCGGTACTAAGATTTGTTCGCTCCCAACCTGCCGACGGGCAGCCCGAACCACAACGTTTCCTCGTGTTCCTGCACCCGAATGACAGCTATCTAATATCATTGTAAATTTTTCGGTCTGAAGCAAGCTTGTTAACAGAAATAAGGTTTGTCCCATAATGTGGGAGACTTCTACTTCTGATGCTTCTATATTTACAGGCGCGGCGTTTTGAGGTACAATTGTGCCATTGAAGCTACAGTCTCCGGCTAGACGACAAGCTTCTATATTTAATGGAGATGGGTCTTGAATGCGATCGCCATGACCGGAATAATGAAACACCACAACATCATTAGGTTTGGCTTGTTTAATTAAGTGTTCTCGAAAGGCTTTGATAATATTTTCACGGGTCGGTTTCATGTCCGAATTATCAGATACAATTTTAATATCATCAGGATTAAACCCAAAGCGATGAATAAGTAAATGTTTCTGTAACTCTACATCAGTAAGACAACCATTTAATTGATTGGCTCCTTGATATTCATTAATTCCCACCAATAATGCTAATTTACGGGGTGTACTCTGGGCCAGAACTTGACCATAACCCTCTGCACCTCGAAAAAAATCCAGTTGACTTAGACCTAGTGTCGCCAGAGTCGATCCGGCGAATTGTAGGAAATGACGGCGTTTGAGTTGAGACATCGCTCCTCCGATACAACCACAACTTTTAAACCACAAAACTTTAACTGTGTTATCACTTAGAATCTATTTTGTCGGGTTGTGGGCTTATGCAATCGTTTTCTTAAAATATTGTCAAATTACGATACTAAAAATGAAGTTGGGCGCTGTTTCCACTCAACCCAACCTCTATCAAGATTAACCTAGCCATTTTTCAAATATTTCTACTGTTTACGGTCGATTTCTCAACTCCCGAACAATTTCTTGAGCCAAATTTTTTGACCACAACGAATCAAAAGGACAAAGAATTTGCCGGTTTTCCGGTGATATCCAAACTAACGCATCTTCTACGTCTGAGATTTGATAGGGTTCATTCAACAGAACGCAAGTAAGCAAGCGGTGAACGGCTTTAGCCTGTTCGTCTGTTAATACAATCATTCCTCTAACCTCCGTTGACGACGCTTGGTTTTAGCCGTTTCCCCTTTTGACAACGTGACCAACGCCTGATCGATATCGCGAACCTTGATCTGTCTGAGTGCGATCAGAATGGACTTGATCAACGCTGCTTCATCATCGGTGAGTGTAACCATCGGTTTAGTCTCTGTAGGAATTTTGTTTCATTGACTCCAGCATACAACAGAACAGCAGAAAAGCAAAACAACAAATTTTACTCTGATACTTTGCTATGTGTCAGGATTGCTTAGTAGCTCTGCTATGCACTAATTGCACGAATGAAGACAAAGACAGTACAGTTTAGGGCGCAACTTCCCCAGGATATTGATTTTCTAGTCCGGGCGATCGCGCCATTTAAAGATGCAGGTCGAGACTGGACGTTGAGTGATATTGTTGTCGAAGCACTAACCGAATGGCTTCGCAAACCCGAAAACCGAGAGTTGATTGAGGTTCATAATATTCTAGAAGGGTTGGAACGTCGGGGACTGACAACCCATGTTTACGATAATCCCGAAGACTAACAATCCGAACAATCTGGAAGATTAACTATGCGATCGCGGCTGACCTTGATCAAAATTAATTGATAATGCCAACCGAGTTACAAATGCTAAAGTGTATAGCCCTGTAAAATTGTATGTAAAGGCATCAACCCAATTTGTTAAGAGTCAAGCCAAACAAGGATTAATTAATTGAATGATACCGAAAAAATTGTTAGACCTTGAAAATTCCATCTCTAGTTTGTCTTTCGGTGAAAAGCTTTGGCTGTTGGAGCGAATTGTTCAACAGTTAAGAAAAACAGATGAAGCCGAACTATCCGAAATGGCAAATGAACCCGAAGTGCAAGCCGAATTAATCACAATTAATGACGAGTTTGTATTCACTGAGATGGATGGATTATCAGATTTACGAGTCTTCAACGCTCCGAAATTTATAGAATGCTATAATCTCGAAGAATAACAATGCGATCGCCTGTAGGTTGGGTTGAGCGAATTAATAGTTTTGAAGAGACTGATCGATATTTATAAACCATTTCCAATTAAAATAAATGCCGCCCAATAATAAGGATGACTGAAACTATTACTCGCATTATTAATCGGCATTCCGGTTCTAGTATCGAGTTGAATAAATCCACCATCTCCCGTTCGTTCATCATTTTCTGTTGCGGTTTGACTCTCATTGAGAAAACTTAATTGAGCCAATTGTAACGCTTCTGCTTTAGTTTTTCCATCGGATAAATAGCGATAAAATTGTTGCATGAGTTGACTGGTTGCCGGGTCGTTAACCAGCCACAAAGAAGCCATTACCGCACTCGCACGTCCGGCTTGGAGGAAATAAGAACTAATTCCGGCAATTTCAATCCCCTCCGCATCCGGCCCGCCCAACGCCGTTTCACAGGCCGATAACACCACCAAATGAACCTCTTTTAACTCCGAACCGATACTATTAATTTCGGGAATAGTCAGACGTTCTCCGGTTCCCAAAACGATGAAAGAATTCTCGGGAACTCCGGGTTCAAATTTGCCGTGAGTCGCAATATGTAAAATTCGATGGTCGGCAACATTTTGAGCGAGACTATCGAAAGTAAAAGCTTGATTGAGGTATTTTTGACCCCGATAAATTCCCTCCAAGTCCCTTTCATCGCTGCGAACAATTTTATTCAATTCGGTTTCAACATTCGGTAACGGGTCAAACTCCGCAACCCCATCAGACAGTCCCAACCCCAACACCGAGTTTTCTTCAATACCCGGAGAAAGTTTATCGTTCATATCGGTTAATTGGGCTGACAAAATCGAATGAATGGTGTAACGTTGAATCAGATATTGTTCGCCATCGTGCAATGCCGCCATCGGAATATAACGAGTCACCCGATCTTGAGCAAAAACTAACCGTTGAATCTGATTTTCTCTCAGTTCGGACTCTATCGGTTGAATTAACCATTGATAAAGTTGTTGGGCGGTCGCCTGTAATTCCTGTAGATTTGAATTGGGATTATCTAACAGCGCTCGAAATTTTACCACCATGTTTCCTAACTGTTGCTGACTGACGGGAATCTCTTTGCTTCCCGCCACATTTCCGGCAGTTGTCCACAGAATCCAGAGTTTATCTTCTAACACCAAAGGATAGATTAACACGGTTCCCGGTTGGGCTTCGACAATATCCCGGGCGGTTTCATTGAGATAACGCGGATCGTAGAAACTATCATCGGTTTGGCGATTTTCTCGAATAACGGCGATCGCATTCTCTATTTTTTGATTAAATTGTTCTGAAAGGAGGCGTCGCTGTTCTTTGAGTTGTGGCAATTGCTGACACCGGTTTCGTTCGCAGTCATAAACTTTCGCTCCAAACGCAATTAATGTACCGTATTCATCAATAATTTTCTGTTCAAAATCGTTGAGGGAAATACTCTCGGTAGACTCTCGAATATTAGTATTGCGGGTAAACTCTCGCAGTTCTTCAACTTTCAACAATTCTAAAACCTGTTGGGCTTCGGCAATGCGACCTTGAGAGAGTAATAAATCGGCAAGAAAACGATATCGACCCGCAACAGTATCAATATAGGATTGCTGCAACTCACTAGATAAACCTTGAATATCTTCACGAATTAATTCCGTTGTATTGACAAACTGCTTTAAAAAGACAATAGCCAGTTCGGGTTGGTTTTGTTTTTCGAGTAAAATACCCATGTTACTGAGGCTTAATCCTTCCCCATTGCGATCGCCTATTTCCCGGGCAATGGTTAAAGTCTGCTGAAGGTATTCTATCGCCTTCTGATACTGCCCTAAATCGCTGTAAGCATTGCCCAAACCGCCCAGAGATCTCCCTTCCCCATTGCGATCGCCGATTTCCCGTGCAATGGTTAATTGCTGCTGATAGAATTCTATCGCCTTTTGATACTGCCCCAAATTACGGTAAGCATTGCCCAAATTGCCCAGAGAACTCCCTTCCCCATTGCGATCGCCGATTTCCCGGGCAATGGTTAACGACTGTTGATAGAATTCTATCGCCTGATGGTATTGCCCCAAATTAAGGTAAGCAATGCCCAAATTGTTCAGAGAAGCCGCTTCCCCCCTGCGATCGCCTATTTTTCGTGCAATCGTTAACGACTGTTGATAGAATTCTATCGCCTGATGGTATTGCCCCAAATTAAGGTAAGCAATGCCCAAATTGTTCAGAGAACCCGCTTCCCCTCTGCGATCGCCTATTTCCCGTGCAATGGTTAACCACTGCTGATAGAATTCTATCGCCTGATGGTACTGCCCCAAATTACGGTAAGCATTGCCCAAACTGCCCAGAGATCTCGCTTCTCCTTGTCTATTACCGATTTCCCGATAAATATCTAATGCTTGTTGCCAAGACTGCAACGCTTCTCGAAATTGGCTTATATTAAATTGTTGAA
>CAZNCM010000086.1:0-2066 GCA_964571155.1 uncultured Lyngbya sp.
TGTGAAAGGGTTTTAGGATCTAGAAATGTCCTAACTTAAATGCGTAGTGCTATATAATCACGATCAATTTAGCGACGGGTGAAATGAGTTCTGGCTCAACTCAACTGATTCGAGCAAATCAAGCTTCAATGTGCTATAAAACCGACTGTGACTTGATCGTGATTTTTCAGAGATGCCTATTAAACCTATCGGCGTTTACATCAATCAAAATCTTGAGAGTAAAGTGTTAGTACATTTATGGAATCAAATTTTTTAACAGCTATTTTTCTACCGCTAGCCCTATTTATCATCATGCTAGGCATGGGACTGGGGCTAACGATTAAGGATTTCAAGCGGATTTGGATTGAACCCAAATCTGTCTTGATCGGTTTAATGGCTCAGTTGATTATGCTGCCAATGATCGGGTTTTTGCTAGCTAATATGCTCCCTTTATCTCCGGAGTTAGCTGTTGGTGTAATCATTTTAGCAGCCTGTCCGGGCGGCCCCACTTCTAACTTAATGACTTACCTGATACAGGGAAATGTAGCCTTGTCAGTCACCCTGACCGCAATCAGTAGTGTCGTGAGCGTCTTTACAATTCCCTTGGTGGTCAATTTAGCGATGAAAACTTTCATGCAAGAAGCAGTGATGCTGCAACTACCGTTCTTGAAAACAGTAGTTCAAATTGCTGTGATCACGATTATTCCCGTGACGTTAGGTATGCTCCTGCATCATTATGCGCCTCAGTTTGCGCTCAAAGTTGAACGGGGAGTGAAGTGGCTATCACTATTTTTCCTGGCTTTAATTGTGGTGGGAATACTGGCAAAAGAACGGGCTAACCTGGTCAGCTTTTTTCTACAGGTCGGTGGGGTAACTCTTGCCTTGAATATTAGCACGATGGCATTGGGGTTCGGACTGGCTATCCTAACTCAACTCGATATCAGCAAGGCGAAAGCGATAACTGTTGAAGTGGGGATTCAAAATGGTACTTTAGCCATCGCCATTGCCAGTTCACCTACTTTCTTGGGCAGACCAAGCATGGCAATTCCCGCCGGAATTTATAGCCTAATTATGTTTATGACTTTTGCTATTTTTGCAGGGATCATGCAACGCCAAAAAGAAAGTGTTTAAGGGTTGAAATAATTATGATTCTTCTTAACTGTAGGTGTATCGCTATGAGCTTAAGAACTCCTCGTCACTAATGCACACCTTCTCTTTAATTGTAACAGCATCAGCGCGAAGCACCATAACTCCCAACAAGCTTAAAAATAGGGGGACGAGATGATCGTACCCCCAAAACTGATTATTTTCGAGTTTGTAATTTTATCGATCCACAGAACCCATAATGATATCAATGCTACCCAAAATCGCGACGATATCAGCTACTTTTGTTCCTTTAACAATCTCGGGGAAAATTTGTAAATTGCAGAAGTCAGCCGCCCGAATTTTAAACCGCCACGGGAAGACATTATCATCCCCAACAATATAAATTCCCAGTTCACCTTTACCGCTTTCAATGCGAACATAATGTTCACCTGAAGGAATCTTAAAAGTCGGAGCAATTTTTTTCCCAATAAACTGGTAATCAAAATCATTCCATTCAGACTTCGGCCCTCCCATCATCCGTTGTGCTTCGAGGTTCTCGTAGGGGCCGCCTGGGAGTCCATCTAAGGCTTGATAGAGGATTTTTACAGATTCGCGCATTTCCCGAATTCGGACAAAATACCGGGCTAAACAATCGCCTGCGGTTTCCCAATGAACATCCCAATCAAAATCATCGTAACATTCATAATGGTCAACTTTCCGTAAATCCCACTTCACCCCAGAAGCCCGTAACATCGGGCCAGACAACCCCCAGTTTAGGGCTTGTTCACGAGTAATTGTGCCTAATCCTTCAATCCGACGTCGGAAAATCGGGTTATTGCTAATGAGACGTTCATATTCATCAACCTTGGGAAGAAAATAGTCACAGAAATCTCGACATTTATCGACCCAACCATAGGGTAAATCTGCGGCGACCCCCCCAATGCGGAAATAGTTGTTATTGACTAGGCGATAACCAGTTGCAGCTTCCCAGAGGTCATAAA
>CAZNCM010000086.1:2076-2526 GCA_964571155.1 uncultured Lyngbya sp.
ATCATTTCCCGTTCCCGGAAAATATAGAAAAAGGGCGTTTGGGCGCCAACATCTGCGAGGAATGGGCCAAGCCATAACAGGTGGTTGGCGATGCGGTTCAACTCCAACATAATCACCCGAATATAGCTCGCCCGCTTGGGAACTTCAATATCAGCAAGTTTTTCCGGTGCATTCACCACAACCGCTTCATTAAACATTCCGGCGGCGTAGTCCCAACGACTGACGTAGGGAACGTACATGATATTGGTGCGGCTTTCGGCAATTTTTTCCATCCCTCGGTGAAGATAGCCGAGTACGGGTTCACAGTCTACGACATCTTCTCCGTCTAGGGTGACAATTAACCGCAAAACCCCGTGCATAGAAGGGTGGTGTGGCCCCATATTGAGGACCATCGGTTCGGTGCGGGTTTCTAGTCGACTCATCTGTGTTTGCCTCTCAACCTCAATGTTT
>CAZNCM010000086.1:2536-2796 GCA_964571155.1 uncultured Lyngbya sp.
TAGGGAGTTTAGACCGTTAACAGGGAAGTGATGAATGATCAATTTGTCAATGATTAATTATCCATCTTTCCTGTCCTCTGTAACCTGTTCCCTATCCCCTGTCCCCTGTAACCTTCCTATGCCTGAGTTGAATATCAATGAATTAACGGCTAATTTTGTTCATGTTCCTGTATTGAGTCGAGAATTGATCGCAGGATTATTTGTGGTTGCTGGTGGACATTATTTGGATGCCACAGTTGGGGGGGGAGGTCATAGTATGT
>CAZNCM010000086.1:2806-12817 GCA_964571155.1 uncultured Lyngbya sp.
GATCAAGATGAAGTGGCGATCGCCGCAACGAGCGCTAGATTAGCAGAAGTTGAACCTAGTTTTGCAGATCGAGTGCAGTTTTGGCGAGGAAATTTTGCCGATTATCAACCCCAAGGGATGCAGTTTGATGGAATTATTGCTGATTTAGGTGTAAATTCTTATCAACTTGATACTCCCACGCGAGGGTTTAGCTTTCGCCACAGCGCCCCGTTGGATATGCGAATGAATTTGCAACAATCCTTGAGTGCGGCTGATATTATTAATACTTGGGATGAGGGAGAATTAGCCGATATTTTTTTCCATTACGGCGAAGAACGGTTGTCCCGTCGCATTGCCAGAAGGATTGTCCAAAACCGTCCATTTGAGACGACGACTCAACTGGCTGATGTGATTGCTTCTTGTTATCCGTCTAAGTCTCGTTATGGTCGTATTCATCCAGCGACTCGTGTTTTTCAAGCGCTGCGAATTGCGGTTAACCAAGAACTAACAGCCCTTGAAACCTTTTTGTCTCGCGCCCCACAATGGCTAAAATTGGGGGGTAGAATTGGGGTGATTAGTTTTCATAGTTTAGAAGATCGGCGAGTTAAACAGAGTTTTAAAAGTGATTCGGGTTTACAGGTTTTAACCAAAAAGCCAATTCAAGCACAAGCACTAGAAATTGCTGATAATCCTCGCTCTCGATCTGCTAAACTCAGACTGGCTGAACGAATAACAATCGGATGACTATCCGAAAATTGTAATTTTATTGATCAGTATTAGAAAAAAAAGTGTGTAGCAAACTCAAAACGGTGTACAAACTTAATCGACCTAATCTATTTACCTGGGAGTAACCAATCGCATGAGTCGGGGAGAACAGTCCAAGCTGAAACTAATGGTAGTTGATGACGAACAAGATAACTTGGATTTGTTATACCGGACGTTTCGGCGTGAGTTTAGAGTTTATAAAGCAGATAGCGCCCTCAACGCTCTTGAAATCCTCCAACAAGAAGGGGAGATGGCGATTATTATCTCAGATCAACGAATGCCGGAAATGAACGGTACGGAGTTTTTAAGCCAGACGGTTGAGCGTTTTCCGGATACGATTCGTATTCTGTTAACGGGCTATACTGACGTGGAAGATTTGGTTGAGGCGATCAACTCCGGTCAGGTGTTTAAGTATATCACGAAGCCTTGGAGTCCCGAAGCACTCAAGTCGGTGATTCAACAAGCTTCTGAAACCTATAAGTTCTCCAAAAAACGGACAAATTCTCTGCGTCGTGCTTTACGTCGAGAGTCTCTTTACAACGATGTGATCAGTGCGTTGCGAGAGTCGTTAGACTACTCTAGTATGCTGCAAACCATTGTTCAAACTCTTGGAGAAACGTTTCAGGCTAAAGCGTGTTATGTTCGAGCCGTGGAGGATGGAAATCTCTTGCCCGAAGTGTTTTTCTATAAACCGATTGAGGCGGAGTCGCAGCAGAGCGAATGGCTATCCGATAGTGAATCGTTAATGCAGGCGGTTCTAGAAACTCGTGAAACGAAGATTCTCCAAACCCTCGATCACAATAATCTGGTTCAAATTATCATTCCTCTGAGCTATCAGTTTAATCTGCTGGCGGTCTTAGCTCTCTGTCAAGAAAGTGATGCCGATGCTTGGTCTGATGAAGATATTAAACTGTTGGAAGCCGTCAGCGAACAGGCGGCTTTGGCGTTGTCTCAAGCTAGACTTTATCAACGTACCGTTCAACTGGCTGAACAGATGCGCTCGGAGTTGGAAGTCGCTCGTCAAATTCAGGGGAATTTACTCCGACAAAGTTGGCCAGATTTACAGAGTGTCAAGGTGCAAGCCTGCTGCTATCCGGCGCGAGAAGTGGGAGGAGATTTTTTTGAGGTTTATGTTCATTCTCTAGGTGATGTTTGGGTTGCTTTAGGAGATGTATCCGGTAAAGGGGTGCCTGCGGCTTTGTTTATGGCGAGTGCGATGTCGGTGATTCGCCGAGAACTGTCTCAAGAGTCATCCCCTGACCCGGAACAAGTGATGCACAATCTTAATCGGATTTTGGCTGATGATCTCATTAGCAACAATCACTTTATTACAATGGTTTTGGCACGTTATACTCCCACGACTGGAGAGTTGATTTATGCCAATGCTGGACATATTTATCCGCTCGTGTGGTCTCAGAAAATGCTGCTGGAACAAGCGAGTCAGGGTGAATCTGCCATCACGGTAGAACCTAATTTTCTCAAAGCCCGAGGAATTCCTTTGGGGATTCTCCCCGCTTGGCGCGGTAAGATTGGGAGTTTGAATCTGTCGCCGGGAGATATTTTTCTACTCACCAGTGATGGGATTACAGAAGCGACGGTTCTTCAACAGAGTCAAGAGGATGAAACTCAAACCCGAAAGATGCTTCATCAAGAGGGATTATGGCAACTTCTGATCCAACAAAAGGAGCCTTTAAATTTGGATAATTTACTCGCCTTTGTCCGGGAATCAAATTCGATTCAGGAAGATGACCAAACAATACTTGCACTGGAGGTCTTGTTCACCGATGAAAACTGAGCTTCATGTGCCGAGCGATATTCGATTTTTAACTGTTGTGGAAAATTGGCTGTTGAGCAGTTTGGAAGTCGAGTTGGGTAGTCATATTGACTGGCCTCGTCAATCTAATCGGTTTCGTTTGGTACTGGCGGAAGCCTACTCGAATGTTATTCGTCATGCTCACAAAGATCAACCACACTTGCCGATTGTGATTCGTCTAGAGTTGCAAAACCGAGATATTGCTCTGGAAGTTTGGGATTGTGGGACGGGTTATGAAGTGGGTAAATATACTCCACCCGACCCGGAAGACCGACAAGAAAGTGGCTATGGCTGGCTGATTATGAATCGATTAATGGACAGAGTTGATTATTGTTTACAGATTAATAATGGTCATAACTGTCTGCGTCTGGAAGTCAGTCTGGAAGAAAAAGAAAAAGTCGATGAGTCTCAACAACTCCAAGCTTGAAGATGGATGGAATGGTCTGGATGAAGCTTTAACTATTAAGCGGTCTATTTCTTAACAAAAGTCAACTAAAATCTACTCAATTTTAATTTTTGTAAATTTTAGTTGCAATATTTTCGAGGGTTAAGTCAATAATATCTGCAATCAGTTTTGATGATATTTTAAAAACAGGAGACTGATATGAATCAGCTATTTCCGCTTGCCCCTCGCTACCGCTTAGATGATGAAAATCCTTGGTTAAAATTGCGGCTGGCGATCGCTGTAACCCGGTGAAGAAATGACCAGCCATCCGGATTGGAAATATTCGACTAAAGATGTCGAGTTAGGACGAGAATGATTAACCCGTTCTCTACAACTTCCCGCTAAAGCTTAGATTTTCTTCGGTTTTAATCCTAATGATCAGATTTGTTTTGTAAGTTAAATAACTCTTGCAAAGAAGCCAGCAATTTAACCGTAACAACAGCAATTTCCCCATTGGGATTTAAGATAAATTGCCAAGCCACATTCACCCAAAATAAAGGGGTTCTGACTTTTCCCATAACTTGAACTTGTTGTTGACCATTGTCTAGAGTTTGACTAATTCCTTCTTGGGGTTTAAGCTGCATTCCTTGAGCTTCTGCTTGGAGATAAGTGGCGATCGCTTCTTGTCCATTTAAGCGATCTTCAAAAGGGGCTGCTAAAATGCCATCTTCGGCAAATAAAGCCGCCGTTGCTTGAAAATCTCCAGCGTTGAGCGTTTCAAAATATCGGATCACTGGCGTTTCTGTGATCCCTTCGATTTGTAGTAGACAATCTGATTTTGATAAAGTTCTTGTCCGCATCGTTTTCAATTCAAAACAGCAAATAAATCAAAAGAACAGCAAGGCTTCTTCTCTATAGTGAGTCTTGTTTCTCTTGACTTTTATTATGTAACATTTGTTTAAAAAATGCAAATACAACTTGCAAATTTGTTAAATTTATAATAATCATATAATTGTAGATAAAACTCTAACTAAATGTAGAGGCGATCACTCCATTGATAGATGTAACTGTGCTATACAGACCCTAAACCTAACGGTTATGCACCCCTTATTCCAGGCTAATCAAATTAAAGAGCAAGCCCTCACCCTTGGATTTCACAAAGTCGGAATCGCGAGCGTTATCGAACCTAAGACAGAAGTTGAACGGTTACAGACTTGGCTGAATCAAGGCTATCAAGCAGACATGGCTTGGATGGCGAACCCCCGGCGTCAAGATATTCGTCAAGTCATGCCCGAGGTTTGTGCTGTTATCTGTGTGGCGTTGAACTATTACACTCCTCACGAACGTCGGGAAGGCGCGGAATATGGCAAGATTTCTCGTTATGGTTGGGGACGAGATTATCATAAGGTGATGCACAAGAAGTTAAAAGCATTTTCCAACTGGTTGCAAGCCCAAGGGGAAGGCATTCAAGCGCGATATTATGCAGATACAGGGCCAATATCAGATAAAGTTTGGGCGCAACGGGCGGGTATCGGTTGGATTGCGAAAAATAGTAATGTGATTACACGAGAATATGGATCTTGGGTGTTTTTAGGGGAGGTCTTAACGAATTTAGAATTAACAGCCGATTCTCCTCATACCGAACATTGTGGAACTTGTACTCGCTGTATTGAAGCTTGTCCGACGGATGCGATTACAGAACCCTTTGTTGTGGATGCCAATCGATGTATAGCCTATCATACAATTGAAAATCGTGCCGAACAGTTACCAGAGAATATTGAGTTAAAAGGTTGGGTAGCCGGGTGTGATATTTGTCAAGATGTTTGTCCTTGGAATCAACGATTTGCCCAAGAAACAGACGTGGAGGCGTTTCAACCGTATCCGGGAAATATTGCCCCAAAATTAAGTGAATTAGCTGAACTTTCAGAAGAAAAATGGAACGAACAATTTACCGCCTCAGCGTTACGACGAATTAAACCCCAAATGTGGCAACGAAATGCCCGAAAAAATTTAAAAGAGTTATGAATTTATACAAATTAGAATAATGATTCTATGATTTGACTAGAATAGTCTCTACTCATTATAAAATATTTTGTCTAAATGTAGGATTCTCTATTTTCTTCAAATTTGCTACATCATATACTGAATAATTCTATAGATTTTGATTTTTTTAAAGGGTTGACAATAATATTTTCACAAATCTTAAGAAATCATCCGAATGAGAGAGCATAATCAATGCCGAATAGAATAATTTGGTAGGTAATCTACTCTATTTTAAATTCATTTATGGATACTTATATCCTGATTTTACTGGTCATTAGTCTGCTGTTGCTGGGAGTCACTTGGGGGTCGGGCTGGATTTCCCGTTTACCTCTGTCCTATGCTCTCATCTATTTAGGTGTAGGAATCATTCTCAGTCCCTACGGATTAAACATCATAAACCTCAGACCTAATACCGAATTTTTAGAGCGTTTAACTGAGCTTGTTGTTATTGTTTCTCTGTTTGGCTGTGGACTCAAAATGAACCGTCAGTTAAACCTAACCTCTTGGAATATAACAGTCCGATTAATTGCCGGTTTGATGCCTTTTTCTATCTTTGCAGTTGCCATTCTGACTCACTTTCTTCTCAAATTGAGTTGGGGTGAAGCCATTCTATTTGGTGCTATTCTTGCGCCTACCGATCCTGTTTTAGCCTCTGAAGTTCAGCTTAACCATCCCCATGATCCTGACGAACTTCGCTTTGGTTTAACATCTGAAGGAGGATTAAATGATGCGCTTGCTTTTCCCTTCGTTTATTTTGGCATACATTGGTTAAAAGATGAGAATTGGCAAAATTGGTTTAAACAATGGGTGGTTATTGATTTAATTTGGGCAATTTTTGCAGGAATTGTTATGGGAATTATTATAACTCAAAGCATTGTTTGGATCGACAAAAAACTACTCAAAGTTCGACCGACTAATGACATCATGGAGGATTTTATTGCGATTAGCATTGTCCTCGCGACCTATTCTTTGACAGAACTTGTGAATGGATATGGTTTTTTAGCCGTATTTGTTGCGGGTATCGTAGCACGAAAGAGTTATAAAGAGGAAGCCAAGCCTTTCTCTCAACTAGAATTTATCGAGCAAATTGAGAAACTGTTAGAGGTTGCAACAATTTTGTTGTTAGGTTCACTATTACGAATTGAACCCATTATTAAATATATTCCTGCTGCAATTTTGATTGCTGGATTATTAACTTTTGTTGTTCGACCTTTGGGAGCTTGGCTGTTTACAATGGGGACTCGTTATCATAACCTGAAACGATTACTTTTGGGCTGGTTTGGAATTCGAGGGGTAGGATCTATCTATTATTTAACTTATGCTTTGGGTGAAGGCTTACAAGGTCCAGTGGGGGAGTTAATGGCTTGGAGCGTTTACATCATCGTGACTGTTTCTATCATTATTCATGGTATTAGTTCTACTCCTTTAATGAATTGGTATGAAAAACACATTAATCAACAAAGTTAAAAGAGTACGCTAAATAATGTTAACGCACTCTACTATTAGGTTTAGAATTCACCGGCTAAAGCGGCGACGCAACGTTCACAAATAGTTGGATCTTCGGTAGACTCACCGACATGAACCGAATAATTCCAACAGCGATCGCATTTTTCGCCCTCAGCTTTCACAATACCAATCCCCAAATCTTCGGACTCATCGCTGTATTCAAGTCCTTTTAACTTGTTGGGAGTTTCTAACAGTTCAACCTGAGAACAAATAAACAGATAACGCAATTGATCGACTCCGTTATCCTGTTTTAATTCTGCGGTTGATGGGTTCATTTCCTCTAACTGTTGGCGCAGGTTTTCATCTGCAACGTACAGCAAAACTTTCGCTTCTAGAGACGAACCGATCATTTTTTCTTTTCGCGCTTTTTCCATCACTTGGTTAACTTTTGCGCGAATTTCCCGCAATTTTTGCCAGAATTTAGCGAGTTTCGGTTGTTTCCAATTCTCCTCCAATTTCACCCAACCCGACTCGAATACAGATGAATAAGGAGTCGAATAAGGTAAATTTTGCCAAATATCTTCCGCCATGTGACAGAGAACAGGGGCGATGGCTTTGGCGAGGTTTTCTAACGCAATTGCTAACACCGTTTGACAACTGCGACGTCGGAAAGAATTCTCTGCACTAATATACAGGCGATCTTTAGCAATATCGAGGTAAAAATTAGACAGATCGACAACGCAGAAATTCTGAACGGTTTGGAAGAAACGGAAGAATTGAAACTGATCAAACGCATCTTTAATCTCGGAAAAAACTTCCGTGATTCGATGCAGCATATATTTGTCTAAATCCGGCAAATCTTCGTAAGCAACCGCATCTTTTTCCGGGTCAAAATCGTGAAGATTCCCAATTAAAAATCGGGCGGTATTTCTAATTTTCCGGTAAATATCCGACATCTGTTTGAGGATATTTCCACCCAAAGGCACATCTGCCGAATAATCAACCGATGATACCCACAACCGCAAAATATCTGCACCGTAGGGGGGATCTTTTTGTTGGTTTTTCCCGCCTTCAATCACAATCGCCGGGTCAACGACGTTCCCCAAAGATTTACTCATTTTATGTCCTTTTTCATCCAAGACAAATCCATGAGTTAATACCGTTTTGTAGGGGGCATGACCGCAGTTTGCAACGCTGGTTAACAAGCTGGAATTAAACCAACCTCGGTGTTGATCGGAACCCTCTAAATAGATATCGACGGGATACCCTAAACCTCGCTGTTTGGCAACCGCAGCCCAGGAAGAACCGGAGTCAAACCAAACATCCATTGTATCGGTTCCCTTGCGATATTTTGCCGCATCTTTGCGATATTTTTCGGGTAATAATTCCTCAACGGACATTTCCCACCACGCATCAGAACCTTTTTCGGCGATAATATTTTGAACGTGAGAAAGGGTTTCTTCGTTCATCAAATGTTCGCCGGTTTCTTCGTTGTAAAAAACAGGAATGGGTACGCCCCAACTCCGTTGACGGGAGATACACCAATCCGAACGTTCGGCGACCATTGGCGTGATCCGATTTTCGCCCTGGGCGGGAATCCAACGCACATTTTGAATGGCTTTTAAGGCTTCTTCGCGGAACCCTTCAACGGAGGCAAACCACTGTTCTGTTGCCCTAAAAATGGTCGGTTTTTTGGTTCGCCAGTCGTAGGGATATTTATGTGAGTAGGGTTCTTCTTTAATCAGTGAACCCGCTTTTTCTAAAGCTTGAATAACCGCTTCGTTGGCATCTTTAAGAACATTTAACCCGGCAAATTCTCCCGCTTCTTGGGTAAAGTTTCCATCCGCATCTACCGGACACAAAACCGATAAACCGTAGCGTTGACCTACAATAAAGTCTTCTTGACCGTGACCGGGGGCGGTGTGAACGAGTCCGGTACCGGATTCTGTGGTAACATAATCCCCCCCAATGACCACCGGACTTTCGCGATCAAATAGGGGATGTTTGTAGGTGGAATGTTCTAAATTTTCGCCTTTGACTGTCGCTTTTACGGTTAGGTTATTGCCAAAGGTTGCTGATAGGCGTTCAACCAATTCTGCTGCAATTAACAAGTATTTAAACGGAATGGGATGTTCCGCTTTTTTATCCGTTTCTACGACGGCATAAGTTAATTCGGGGTTCAAAGAAACAGCCAAATTTCCCGGAATTGTCCAGGGGGTTGTTGTCCAGATGGCTACTCCTAAATCGGGCAGAAATGGGGTTAATTCTGATTTGACAGATTCCGACAAGCTGGTAATCGGAAATGCAGCAAATAAACTGCGAGAAATATGCCCATCTGGATATTCTAATTCGGCTTCAGCTAGGGCTGTTTTTGAACTCGGACTCCAGTGAACGGGTTTTAATCCTCGATAAATATAACCTTTGAGAACCATCTGGGCAAACACGCCAATTTGGGCGGCTTCGTATTCGGGTTTTAGGGTTAAATAGGGGTGATCCCAATCTCCCCAAACGCCGTATCTTTTGAAAGATTCTCGTTGTTGATCGACCGTTTCTAGGGCGAATTCTTTTGCTTTTTGACGCAGTTTTAACGGGGTGAGTTCTTGCCGTTCTGACTGCTTCATTTGTTGTAAAACTTTCAATTCAATCGGCAAACCGTGACAGTCCCAACCCGGAACATAACGCACTTTTCGCCCCTGCAAAATTTGGTAACGGTTAATAATATCTTTAAGAATTTTATTGAGGGCGTGACCAATATGTAACGCACCATTGGCGTAGGGCGGCCCGTCGTGTAAAATAAACGCATCGCCCGGATTATTTTCGGCAAGGCGTTCATAAATTTGATTTTCTGCCCAAAATTTTTGTAATTGGGGTTCGCGTTTGACAGCGTTTGCCCGCATATCAAACTTGGTTTTTGGCAGGTTGACCGTATCTTTGTAGGATTTGGCTGCCTTTTCTTGTTCTTTTCCGTTTACATCGCTACGTTCAGCCATGATATACCTTTATTTGCGGCTAGCTTGCAATACAACCTTTAGTCTACCGTAGAAGTTTGGCACGCTGTCAGATTGTCAGATTGTCTGTTCGTATTCACAGTATAATACAATTATAATACATCCGGGATCAAGTTGATTGACTTCACCAACATTCCCGCCGAGAAGAATAAACCCTAATTTTTTTATGAGTAGTGAAGTTTAACTCCAGACAATTTGTAAGTCCAGAATAAATCCGGGTAGCACTTCTTCTCCTGATAAATTCGTCGGAGAATTTAACTGTTCTACTGATTTTCCTAACCGATAAATTTCAACGTAACGATTTTTTCGTTCAATCAACCAACCCAATTTTACTTGATTTTCTATATATTCTTGCATTTTAGCTTGGGTTGCGGTTAAACTATCAGAAGGAGACATTAATTCTAAGACAAAATCCGGTGCAATCGGCGGAAATTTCTCTTTTTCTTCCGGCGTGAGTTGATCCCATCTTGATTGTTTTATCCAAGCAATATCGGGAGAACGATTCGCACCATTCGGGAGTTGAAAACAGGTAGAAGAATCAAACAGTTTACCGAGTTGATTTTGACGATTCC
>CAZNCM010000086.1:12827-14161 GCA_964571155.1 uncultured Lyngbya sp.
AGACAAAATCTCCGGCAATTTCAATTTTTTTGTTTCCCGTTTCTCCCCCCGTCGGGGACATAACAATCAATTCTCCCCTTGCATTCCGTTCAAATTTAATATCGGGGTTTTTCCGACAAAGTTGATAAAATTGTTCGTCGGTTATTTCCAAAACAGAACTAAAATCAATTGTATAAGCAGTCATCGTCAGAATATCGCTAGGTTGAATCATTACTTATCCCAAAAACCCCCTCGGACAAACTCATGCTTGATTTGATTGTCGAGTTATTAATTTTAAATCGGTCGGGGTTCAGTCCCCAGTGCTTCTTCTACAAGCCCAAGCCGTGAATATTGAGTTTTGTAACAATTATTAAAAAACCGTGCGATCGGCTGTATTATTAACAGTTGGTTCTTAGGATAACTCAATCTTTCATACATTTACTGGCTTTCTTCGGGAGGAAAAATGGACTTTATCACTAACTTTTTCAGCAGCATCAACTTTGAACTGATCGCACAGCTTACGATGTTAGCACTGATTGTAATTGCTGGCCCTGTGGTCATCTTTTTGCTGGCTTTTCGCGGTGGCGACCTGTAAAAAAAGTTTATTCTGGGGGCTAGGGTAACGATTTGGGTTATTATTACCCATCCCCCAGTTTGAGCGAATTGATCAGTGATTGATCTTAGTCTTGAACATACTCTTGTCCGGTTGTAAGTGCGATTTCTGCCCGAACAAATTCCCGTCCTAAATAAAGTGCATGATCAAAAGTGCTTAACGGACAAGGATCGGTTTCTTCTGTAATTTTTATCCCCAATTCTTTCGCCGTTCTTCCCTTAAAAATTCCGGTTGGTTTACGCTTCAAACCGCCCGTACAGGGGAAAGGTTCGCCTGTTTCCGGGTCTACGGCGAGTCCTTGATCGTTGATGTTGTTGCTATAGTGTTCGGCGCAAATTAAACCCGCTTGTTGATCGACATAAATGATAAAGTAACCCGCAGGATCAAGATGAATAAAGCGCTGGGAAAGCCGATCATCAATCGCTTTGATTTCTTCGGCGGTCGGAATTGTTGAACTAGATTGAATAGACACAGTTGCCAAACATTACAGATCTGAACCTCTAATTATACCTCTAGGATGAGGCAGATGGTAATCAGCACGCAAATTTCCCCCAACTTCATCTAGAAGCCGAGGGAACACAAACTCAATAATTAGATCAATACTTGAGTCAATTATAATTTATGATTTCTGTTGGAGATTGCGAAATTGTTCAGCTCTGAGAGTGTATCCTTTCCCCTCTAAACACTGAGAAAATTCTATTTCTGCTCGGTTGAGTTTAGGATTATCTTTGAGTTGAAAAGT
>CAZNCM010000086.1:14171-17903 GCA_964571155.1 uncultured Lyngbya sp.
CTCTTTTAAGGCTCGACCTAAATCAGGTTCGCTCAACTCCTCGGGTAAACAGTTGATAACTGCACTCAAACGTTCTCCCGTTACACCCGTCTCATCTGTATTCCCTGTTAAATTCGGTGCAGCTTGAGCTGAAGTGAGAGAAAATCCTAATATCCAAAGCCCACTTACTAATACAGTCATTAGAGTCACTTGACTCAATCGACGCCAAAATATATTCATCCAATTCATTATCTATAATCTCCTAGTGGTTAAAAATTTCTGAACTTAAAAAGTCCTCCACTAACGTAACGAACTCAGACACAACTTACCCTCTCTCTTTAGAAGGATTCTAAATTTATACCTATAGCAAATTCGCAAGTCAATGAACTTGGGGTAGAGATGAGAACCCAAGAAAATCACAATAGAAATGATTAAATTTTACAAATGGCGATCACTAACAATCGTAACACGACTGGGGGTCGCTCTGGATAATCCAACCTTAAAATACTCATCTTTTACTGATTTGAGTTAGCTATTTTAAAAAATTTATGTGTAATCGATCCTGAAGATCTTCTATAATAAATTAGTTTTCAGTAATGTTCTGTTGAAATCAAAGTAGTACGTCTGATTGTTAACATTAAGAATCTATGACGCGATATCTAATTAATCGTCTTCTGAGTGCAATTCCGACTTTAATCGCCATCAGTATTGTTGTGTTTATGATTTTAGCACTCGCACCCGGAGATCCGATGGGAGAGTTCGCAACTAATCCCTCAATTACAGCAGAAGTTCGGGAAAATATTCGTCGTTCTTTGGGTTTAGATCAACCCCTACCTATTCGATATTTTAAATGGGCTTGGGCATTTATTCAAGGGGATATGGGTTATTCTTTTACCAGTCGGAGTCCGGTGAGTGAATTGATTTTACAACGCTTGCCAACGACTTTATGGGTCGCAGGTTCAGCCTATTTTCTAGCGGTTTTAATTGCGTTTCCATTAGGGATAATCTCGGCAATCAAACGTTATTCTATTTTCGATCAAATCGCGACAACTTTTGCTTTTTTAGGATTTTCATTACCTCCTTTTTTTACAGGATTACTGTTTATTATCATTTTTAGCGTTCAATTAAATTGGTTTCCTTTTATTTACAATAGTACCTTAGAAGTCACGAACTGGCAAACTTTAATTGAACAGATTAAACAGTCAATTATGCCGATTTGTGTATTGGCTTTATATCAATCTGCGGTTTTGATGCGCTTTATTCGGTCTTCGATGTTAGAACAGTTAAATCAAGACTATGTTCGCACCGCCTATGCGAAAGGATTGCCCAATTTTACGGTCATTCAGGGTCATGTTTTACGCAATGCTTTGATTCCGGTTGTCACGTTAATTGCGTTAGATATTCCCAGTTTATTTACAGGCGCATTAATCACCGAACAAATCTTTAGAATACCTGGGATTGGAGCATTATTAATTGAATCGATTTATCGCAGTGATACCCCTGTTGTGATGGCGATTACATTTATTTATGCGATTTTAGTCGTTCTCTTTAATTTATTGGCTGATCTTTTATATGGAATTTTAGATCCGCGTATTCAATACAAATAATAGGGCGGGTTTATTTAAGTTGTTCCTGGGAAAGCAAATATTTTTGACAGAACCCACCTCACGCGATTGGAGATTAACTATTTTGTTCAGGATCAATTCCTGCGTTTCGTAATAACTCCTCTAACCTTGTTGCTCGTAAACGTTCTTGTTCTAATTGTTGTTCGGCTTGTTCTGCTCGCAAACGTTCCTGTTCTAACTGTTGTTCGGTTTCTTGTAACTGGTTTTGAATTTCCAGATAAGTTGAAAACGGTTTTCCATCTGGATAATACAATTTGAGTTCGTTCTCAGATAATTCAAACCGAATTTGTAATCGAGGGCTCACCCAATTGTTGATATCATCAATCACATCCAAACGTTCATCCGTTCGCAACCAACCACTCAGATCATTTTTATGAGGATCGTACAAATAATATTCTTCCACACCATAGCGATCGTAGAAAACTTGTTTTTTATTCATCTCCGTTAACCTATTACCGGGGGATAAAATTTCAAAAACAACTTGGGGTGCAATGTTTTCTTCGTTCCACTGTTGATAGGAACCGCGTTCACCTTTCGCTACCCCAAAAATAACCATAATATCGGGAGCTTGACGAATTTTGTTATTTCCTTGAACGGGATACCAGAGCACATCTCCCGCCACAAACACGGAAATATCTTCAGCAAATAACCACTCTAAGTTATAGTAAAGGGTAAGAATCCAGCGAAACTGAACTGTATTGTCTGACATCGGTTGACCATCTCGTTCGGGATAATTAACCTCGGAATAAATCTGAGATTCGAGTTGAGAAACCATGATCTTCTCCTCGCTAGTGTTCTTCTTTCTATTTTAAAGCAAACTCGTTGAATTATGACCTCTATTAATCAATCTCAATCTAATCTAACAACACCTCGAACACTTTGGGGTGATGCTTGGCGACAGTTTAAACGGGATAAAATGGCTGTTTTAGGAATCATTATTTTACTTTTAATTATTTCTGTCGTTTTTGGGCCGTTTATTTATACCACGCCGATTGATACAATTGACTTTGGAAATTCGACTTCTCCTCCGAGTTGGGAACACCCTTTTGGAACAAATGATCTCGGACAAGATCAACTCGCTCGAATGTTAGCAGGAGGACGAATTTCTTTAACTGTTGGGGTGGCGGCGATGATTGTGGCTATTTTGGTTGGGACATTAATCGGAGCAATTTCGGGATTTTACGGGGGAATTATTGAGAGTTTATTGATGCGAATGACGGATTTATTTATCTCTTTACCTCAGTTACCTTTATTGTTACTGGTAATCTATCTTTTTCGTGAACCGATGAAAGCAATTGCAGGGCCAGAAATCGGCATTTTTCTGTTAATTGTTCTTGTGGTTGGCGGATTAACTTGGATGTCAGTCGCGAGATTAGTTAGAGCCAGTTTTTTAACAACAAAACAAATGGATTTTGTCACCGCAGCGAAAGCCATTGGCGCCAAACCCACCCGTTTAATTTGGGTTCATATTCTCCCGAATGTTCTCAGTCCGATTATTGTGGCTGCAACTTTAGCTGTCGGAAATGCGATTATTACCGAATCAACACTGAGTTTTTTAGGACTAGGATTTCCGCCCGATGTTCCCACCTGGGGACGGATGCTTTATGATGCTCAAAACTATATTGAAACGGCTCCCTATATGGCATTATTTCCGGGGTTAGCAATCTTTTTAACGGTTCTTTGTATTAACTATGTCGGAGATGGTTTAAGAGATGCACTCGATCCCCAATCAAAACGATAAATTAGTCAATCAATTTAACTAAATAAACCCGGTTTCTTTGAGAAACCGGGTTTTTCGCTTGTACCTCACACGAAACCGTTATAAATCTGCTGTTTTCTAAGTCATGGGTGAAGCTTCGACTCAAGGTTTAATTCTATTTTAGATTAAATTTAGAATGGATGCTTAAGAAACCCGGTTTCTTGTTGGCGATCAAAGCCTGAAATGTTTAATTTACCCGGAGAAACCGGGTTTATGTGTCAGTCTTGTTACCGAAAATTCGCCCTGAATGTTACCCTGAAATTGTCAAAATCTACTCAAAACGTTTAACATATATAAACTATAATATTTGTAGAACTCAAAAATATCGATATGGTACAAGCACCGACCCGCCAAACCACTAAAGAATTA
>CAZNCM010000086.1:17935-18979 GCA_964571155.1 uncultured Lyngbya sp.
TTCTGCACTTATCGAAAACAAAACCTTTTTGCTCGCGATCGCTCTTTAAGTCGTCTCGAAGATAATGTGAGTTCTGGTTTTGGAGTACGAGTTCTTCTTCAAGGCGCTTGGGGGTTCGCTGCTAGTTATCAAAAAACACCCGAAGAAGTGACTCGAATTGTTAATTTAGCGGTTGATATTGCCAAAGGAAGCCGTCTTTCGCTCCAAAATCCTGTGCAGCTGGTTCCGGTTGAAGCCTATCAAGATAGCTACATTACACCGATTAAAATTGATCCTTTTACGATTCCCATTGCTGAGAAAGCTGAGTTTTTATTGAACCTGAATGAACGGTTACTTGCTTACGAAGAACAAGGCATCAAAAAAGCGATGTCTTATCTACAATTCATTCAAGAAGATAAACTCTTTGCATCTACTGTTGGTTCTCTCATTGAACAAACTATTTACCGCAGTTATCCCGGTTTTAATTGTACCGCAGTTGCTAATGGAGATGCACAAACTCGAGGTTACGAACGTCCACCTTTAAATATTGGTTACGAACATATTGATCTGGCTGATTTAAGCAATCAAGTTGAGAGAGTGGCTGAAGAAGCGATTGAAAAAGTACACGCTCCTAAAGGGCCTTCTGGCATTCTTTCAACGCTGATTTTAAAGCCGTCAAATCTCTATTTAACCATTCACGAATCCGTCGGACACCCAACTGAATTAGATCGGGTTTATGGCTACGAATCTAATTTTGCGGGAACCAGTTTTGCCACCACAGATCAACTCAATAAACTGCAATATGCTGCTCCTTGGGTAAACTTTAAATGCGATCGCACTCAAGCAGGTGGACGCAGTACAATGGGGTATGATGATGAAGGCGTTCCGGCACAAGATTGGTATGTGGTAAAAGACGGAATTTTAGTGGATTATTTAACTGATCGCGAAACGGCTTATCGACTCGGACGAGGAAGTAGTAATGGCTGTGCTTATGCCGATAGTTGGTCGAGTGTGCCGATGGTTCGCATTCCCAATTTAGGCTTAGAACCCGGATCTGAAAATGGC
>CAZNCM010000087.1:0-2854 GCA_964571155.1 uncultured Lyngbya sp.
TGCTGGAGTTGCTCACGAAATTAATAATCCCGTTAACTTTATTCATAGAAACTTAGTTTATCTTAGACGATGTATGATTTTATAGATTACCTAAAACCTTAACTTCCATAGACGTTTAGTTAAAATCCCATAAAAAAAGTTAATACTTGACGCCGAAGATCAGTCAATGCCAAGCTTATAACATATCAATTTTAAAATCTCCGTAACTTTTCGGATTTTTATATTCTTAAGTTGAATAATTGTTACAAACATTTTCTGATCAACCTTTAATTTTATCTACAAGAAGTAATGATTGATACACTTTGGCTCTTAGTCTGCTCTTGCTTAGTTTTCCTGATGCAAGCTGGATTTATGTGCTTAGAATCGGGACTAACCCGTTCAAAGAACAGTATTAATGTTGCGGCAAAAAACTTAGCAGATTTTGCTGTTTCAGCCCTTTTATTTTGGGGAATTGGTTTCGGTTTAATGTTTGGTTCATCTCATCTCGGTTGGCTTGGTATCACTGATTTTTGGATCAACCTAGACACCGCAAAGATTACGGCTTTTTTCCTGTTTCAAGTCATGTTTTGTAGTACATCAGTCACCATTGTCTCGGGAGCCGTCGCCGAACGCATGAAATTCAGTGCATACCTGGTACTGGTCGCCTTAGTCTCGGGTTTGATTTATCCAATTTTTGGTCATTGGACCTGGAATGGAGTAGACCACGGTGTCCTGGCTGGTCGTTTAGGTTTTCTCGGCTTTGTTGATTTTGCAGGTTCAACCGTCGTTCACAGCATTGGTGCCTGGGTGTCCTTAGCCGCCTTATTACTGATTGGCTCTCGTTCGGGTCGCTTCCCCAAAACCAAACCGCCTCAAAAAATTCACAGTTCTAACCTACAATTTTCGGTTTTAGGAACTATGTTGCTCTGGTTTGGGTGGCTCGGTTTTAACGGAGGAAGTACCCTCGCTTTCAACGAACAAGTTCCCCATATTATGGCTAATACTTTACTCGCAGGAGCAGGGGGAATGGTGTTAGCAGGTGGCCTCAATTGGAGAAAACGCAAAGCACCCGAAGTCGAAACCTTGATTAATGGTACACTCGCCGGACTTGTAGCCATTACAGCCTGTTGTCATGCCGTCACAACACCAATTGCCGTGATCATTGGGGCTTCTGGAGCGGCTGTGATGCTTTTAACTGAAATGCTTTTAGAAAACTTACGAATTGATGATGCCGTCGGAGCGGTGGCAGTACATGGGGGAGCGGGAGTTTGGGGAACCTTGGCAGTGGGATTATTTGGTCAGCCCGAATTATTAGGAACAGGGTTGGAGCGCCACGCCCAAATTGGGGTGCAATTATTAGGAATTTTTGTAGGATTTGGCTGGGGATTTGGTTTGGCTTACCTATTACTATTTTTGGTGAATTGGATTTTACCTCTGCGGGTTTCAGTCTCAGAAGAAAAGCTCGGTCTGAATATTTCTGAACATCGGGCAAAAACCGAGATTTATGACTTATTTCAAGTGATGGAAAAACAAGCCCAAGTCTATGACTTGAGTTTACGCGCTCCAGTAGAACCCTTTACCGAAGTAGGGTTAATTGCAGAACGTTATAATGCAGTGATGGATGCCTTAGAAGAAGCTGTAACCCGCACCGAAGCGATTGTTAAAACGGCAATGAATGGCATTGTTACCTTTAACGGGAAAAATTTAGAAATTACAACCGCAAATCCTTCAGCCGCAACTATTTTTAGTTATCCAATTGAGCAGTTAATTGGGATGTCTATTCATGATCTTTGGAAATGGCAAAACGATCAAATTGAAGCTCCAGATAAAATTTTACACGAATTATTAAAAACCGGACAACATGAGTTAGTTGGGTGCCGATCAGATGGTTCCCAATTTGCCCTAGAAGCAACCGTTACCCAGGCAAAAACAGGATCACTTTCTTTTTATACCGCAACTTTTCAAGATATTAGCCAACGTAAACAGGCAGAAGAAGCGTTACGACAATCAAAAACCCGACTCAAGCAAAAAAATCAAGAACTACAACAGGCATTACAGGAACTACAACAGGCACAAACTCATCTGATTCAATCTGAAAAAATGTCAAGTTTAGGACAAATGGTTGCGGGGATTGCCCATGAAATTAATAATCCTGTGAGTTTTATTTATGGAAATATTCAACCGGCTTTAAGTTATACTCAAGATTTACTCAAACTTCTCGAACTTTATCGAAATCATTATCCTCAACCTCAACCTGAAATTGCTGATTATGCGGATGAGATTGATATTGAATTTTTGAAATTAGATTATCTGCAACTCTTAAAGTCGATGCGTATTGGGGCTGAACGCATTCGAGATATTGTGAGTAGTTTGCGAAATTTTTCACGTTTAGACGAAGCTGAGATTAAAGCAGTTGACCTCCATGAAGGAATAGAAAGTACCCTGTTAATATTACAAAGTCGTCTCAAACAAAGCGGAGATCATCCTGAAATTCTAATTGTAAAAGACTATGATAAACTTCCTTTGATTGAGTGTTATCCAAGTCAGCTTAATCAAGTTTTTATGAATATTATTGGTAATGCAATTGATGCCCTTGAAGAACACAATATTCAGCAAATTTCTCAAGGGATTAAATCTCAACAGTACCAAATTAAAATTCAGACTTTATTCGTCGATAATCAGTGGGTTGAAATTCATATTACTGATAATGGGCCGGGAATGTCGAAAGAAGTAAAATCAAAGCTCTTTGATCCGTTTTTTACCACAAAACCTGTTGGGAAAGGTACAGGTTTAGGATTATCAATTAGTTATAAAATTATTGTCGAAAAGCACAAAGGAAAAATCTGGTGTTCTTCAGAACCCAATCAAGGAACTG
>CAZNCM010000087.1:2969-3186 GCA_964571155.1 uncultured Lyngbya sp.
ATTGATTGTGCTTCTTTAGTAAAACCAAACGCCTCTAATAAAAACTGCCACCGACATTGATTAGTCTTCAGATATTGAGTCATTTGTTTAATTGCTTTAGTATTATGATCGGGGAAAGAAACAGAACTTGAATGAATCACATAATGAAATGGATCTTGCCAAGTCAACTGTCCCGAACTATGCAACAAAGAAAGCGTAATAGCACCGTTGCGAAACT
>CAZNCM010000087.1:3263-4278 GCA_964571155.1 uncultured Lyngbya sp.
TTTTATCTTCGGGATACAGCCAACCTGTCGGGTCACTCACTAATGTTAACGCCATTGCAGGCTTCCCATCTCGTCCCGCCCGTCCGACTTCTTGTAAATATTCAGACAACAAAAATGGGGCTTGAAAATGCAGCACCCAACGCACATTCGGCTTATTAATTCCCATCCCAAACGCCGAAGTACAGACCACAAACTTCAACGCACCTTTTAACCAAGCTTGTTCGATTTCTCGACGTTCTTCACCGCTTAAACCTGCGTGATAAGCTGAGGTTTTATAACCCTGTTGTTTCAGGCTATTGGCTAATTCTTCGCTATCTTTACGAGTTCTAACATACACCAAACCCGTTTGTTTTTGGCGAGTTTGAATAAACTTTAAAAGCTGTTGTCGCCGCCCTCTCGGAGTCCAAACCGTTTGTATGTTTAAATTCAAATTTGGGCGGTAGGGATTCAGTAAAAAAGATTTAGGATTTTGTTTGAATCGTTTGTTGCGCCGCTGGATTGGCTGTCGCCGTAAACGCTGCGATCGCAAACTTTTTCTGAGTTTGTTTTAGCTGCAAAAGTGCGGGTCTAATCGCTCCCAAACGTCGATAAGCAGGTCTAAACGTATCTCCCCATTGTACCAAACAATGAGCCTCATCCAAGATTAAACCATTCACGAAAATACGCGGATGAGCAATCAAACTCCACACCGAGGAACTCAGTAAAGTTTCCGGAGAAAGATACAACAATCTTAACCGCTTTTGTTCAAGTAATCTTAACGTTTGTCGTCGCTTTTGAGGAGGCATTTGACTGTGTAATAAAGCTGCCGGAAGGTTTTTTTCTCGAAGTTCCTGCACTTGATTTTCCATCAACGCCACTAACGGCGAAACCACCAGCGTTAAACCCGTTTGTAACAAAGCCGGAAGTTGAAAACAAATCGATTTTCCCCCTCCCGTTGGCATCACAACAAGTGCATCTTGTCGAGAGAGTAAACTGCGAATTATTTCTCCTTGTGGAGGTCGAAAATCTTCATATC
>CAZNCM010000087.1:4319-18683 GCA_964571155.1 uncultured Lyngbya sp.
GAAATTCCGCTTTTACCCGTTCCCAAGAGAGCGAGTGAGAATCTTTGGTATTCATTGTAGTTGACAGAAGTTCCCTGATTTTTATACTATCATTCTATCAAAGATAAAATTTTTGTCATAATTTTTTGAATTTTTATATGAACCTCATCCGCCAAAGACTAGAAACCGATAAAATAAAAATTTCCTATTTGGAATGGAACTCACCGAAAAATCCAGAAAATCCTCAACCCTTACTGCTGTTACATGGGTTGGCTGATCACGCTTTGGTTTGGATGAATTTAGGGGATTTTTTAGCCGATAACTATCATATTGTCGCCCCAGATATGCGAGGTCACGGCAACAGTAGCAAACCCAATACAGGCTACAGTTTTTCAGAAGCGATCGCAGACTTAGAAGCGTTAATGCAGCATTTAAACTGGTCAAACGCCCATATTTTAGGTCATTCTTGGACGGGAAAATTACTGCCGATTTGGGCAAAACAGCATCCCAAATATTTTCGCAGCATGATTTTAGTAGACCCAATTTTTATTACTAAAATGCCCGCTATTTTTAAACTCAGTTTACCGATAGTTTATCGAAAACTAGACTGTTTAAAAGGAATGGGGCCGTTTTCCAGCTACGAAGACGCCGAAGAACTCGCCCGTCAACTCAGTCAATATACGGGTTGGAGTTCGCTACAACAGCAGGTTTTTCAAGAAGGAATCGAACAAAAACCGGATGGAAAATGGGGAAGTAAATTTATCATTCCAGCCCGAAATCAGATTTTTTCAGAGGTTATGAAAGTCCCAGGTCTAACTGAAAAAATCGACATTCCCACATTATTTATACAGCCAGAAAAAGGTGTCAACCGCATGGACTGGCAACTGAAACCCTATCAGAAATATCTAACCAACCTCAACATTAAACAAGTTCCGGGCAATCACTGGCCGTTTCTGGTTGAATCCGATATGTTCAATCAAACCGTTGCCGAATTTTTAGCAACAAATTAGGGATTAAAAACCCAGTTTTTGAAGTGTAAATCCGAGCTTTCTTAACTAAAATCCTCTGATTGACAGCATCATCTAAGACTTTCTCCGTTCTGAGTAAAATTCTATTCTATCAAAAGGAATAGTTTAAGTTAAAGCTAACGCCAATATTTCTTAGGGTAGAGTACAGAAAGGAATTATGAAACTTTAATAAAAATAGGCGAGTCAATGTTTAACTTGCTATCTCAATCTAAATTATTGAACGAAAGTTAACAGTGAATAGCTAACAGTGACCCGTGAACAGTAATCACCTGACCAATAAATATTGATAACCGATTGCTGAAATCTCGGGTCACTGCATAACTGATTACCGTTCACTGTCGGGAGAATTCTACCTAAAGACAGGGCATTTTTTAGCAAATATGAGTTTAAATTGAAAGTGTAATTAAATAGAAGAATTGAGGAAAAAATTATGCCGAGTGGTCATGCTAGTCATAAAGGTAACTCCGTTAAACCTAACACCAACGCCAACGATAGTATAGATACTGCTGCCGATCAAGTAACCGATCCGCAAGAAGTTTTACCGGAAGGCTACGATGCACAAAGAGCCGAACAAGCTCCCCAAAATGAGGCGGCAACTCAACGGCCTAAAAATCAAAAACAGAACAAATAAACATCCCGTTTCGGTTGGGATAAGCGGGATATTTAGCGTTGAATATTCACCAAGATATTTAGGGCAAGCAATCGCAACCAACAGAAAAATGTAGAAGTTCTCGAACTAGGAAATATCTACAGCTTGTTGTGGCGATGCAGGCACTATAAATTTCGGGCTTCATCCCAACTACCAACTCATTAATTTTGGGCGTTCGCCCAACAACAAACCCAACTACCAACTAACTGATGAAAAATTCTAGGAAGTAATATTAATGCAACTCAAACCCATAGATCAACAAGTTGTTTCCGTCGTTGGAGTTTCTAGCGGTATCGGCAGAGAAACAGCCCTTCAATTTGCCCGTAAAGGCGCCAAATTAGTTGTCTCGGCACGCAGTCAAGAAAAGTTGGCGTCGCTGGCCGATGAGATTAAAAGTTTTGGGGGCGAGGTCTTTTCAATACTCATCGATGATGTTACAATATTCGAGCAGGTTAAAGCGATCGCCGATCAAACTGTAGAAGTTTACGGACGGCTCGACACCTGGGTACACGTCCCAGCCACCGCCGTTTTTGCGACTTTCGAGAATACCACCCCCCAAGAATTTAAGCGGGTTGTAGATGTCACCCTGATGGGGCAAGTCTACGGGGCAATGGCCGCACTTCCCCACCTCAAACGGGAAGGACGGGGGGCGCTAATTCATATTTCTTCGATGGAAGGTAAGCGATCGCTTCCCTATCAAAGCGCCTACGCCGCAGGTAAGCACGGGGTTGAGGGATTTTTGGAAGCTTTGCGACTGGAGTTGCAACACGAGAAAGTTCCCATCAGCGTTACGAGTATCAAACCCGGTGTGATCGATACGCCGTTTTGGGATAATGGCCGGACTAAGTTGGGGGTGAAACCCTCGGCAATACCGCCCTATTACAAAGCCAGTTTGGTGGCTGAGGCGGTCCTTTACACAGCCGAAAATCCAACCCGTGACTTTTTGGTTGGCGATGCGGCGAGGGTGTTGGATTTCCTTCAGAGACTTTCGCCAGAATTGATGGATACTTTGCTGTTGCTGACGGGTTTCCGGTTGCAGCACAGCGACGTGCGGAAGTCCGAAGACGCCCCGGACAATCTTTATGAGCCGGTTCCCTATCATAATACCATTGATGGCAGCCTCAGCGATCGCCTGGTGATACCGAGCGTGACCGACTGGATCGAGAAAAATCCAACGGTTAAATGGGGCGCAACCCTGGCGGGTGTGGGGGCGCTGGCGATGTTAGCAAACCAAGTGTTTAACTCTGACGGAAGTCTTTAATTCGATTCTATTTGGGCGATCGCAACGACTACAAGCTTTTAAAAATTTAACGGCAAAAAGAGGTAAATTGTATGAATAATATGGCAGAGCGTTACTGTGCGTTAATCATCGGAATCCTTTTCGTAATTTTGGGCTTTTCAGGATTTTTTCGAGGTATTGTAACCATCGCCGCAGCCAACGCCCCGAATGATTTGTATGCGGGAGTTACGGGCATATACAGCGTCGGATTTGGCTATATATTGGGGTTATTTCCCACCAATCTTGTACACAACCTCGTACATTTAGCGGTTGGAATTTTGGGAATTGCCTCCTATATTAGCTTAAAAAGTGCGCGTGTATTTAATCGCATTTTTGCAGTTGCCTATATTCTGTTAGCCGTCATGGGTTTGTTACCCTTGGCTAAAACAACTTTTGGTTTAATGCCGATTTTCGGTAACAATGTTTGGTTTAATGGTTTAACCGGATTAATTGCAGGTTATTTTGGTTTTGTTAATCCAACAATTGCACCCGAAACCGCTTCAAACCAAAATATCTAAACCGAATAAAAAACAGGCTTCGTAGGTTGGGTTAGCGATAGCGTCACCCAACATTCCCGCACCTTTATTTAATATTTAATTCAAGCGATCGCCTGTTTCCACATCAAACCAATGCAGTTGTTTTTTAATTAGAGAAATAGTGATAATTTCTCCTTCCCAAGTGCGATCGGCAGGCACCATTACCCGTAAGGTTTGATCGGAACCATTTACCCGAACACTCAGCAATTTTTCCTTTCCAAAATCTTCCACCAAAAACAGATGACCCGCGATGGTTTGACCGCTTTCAATGTCTCCCAAACTAATATCTTCGGGACGAATTCCCAAAATGACTTGATTGGCTTTAGTTTTTAACTGAGGTAAAATAATTTTATAGTCTCCCAAAATTGCATGGTTTCCCTGACAGTTTAACGTCAGTAAATTCATTTGAGGACTGCCCACAAAACCCGCCACAAACTTATTAGCCGGAGCGGTATAAATTTCGTGAGGCGACGCCAATTGTTGTAAATAACCATCGCACAACACCGCTATTTTATCCGATAACGTCATCGCCTCAATTTGGTCGTGTGTAACGTAAACAACCGGTTTATTTTGGGTTTCAAATAACTGTTTTAAATCCGCCCTAACCTGTTCTCGCAATAGCGCATCTAAATTACTGAGCGGTTCATCTAATAAGAAAATATCGGGATCTCTGACCAAAGAACGAGCCAGCGCCACCCGTTGACGTTGACCCCCGGAAAGTTGACCGGGTTTGCGGGTTAATAGATGTTCTAAACCCAGTTTTTGGGTAACATCATTGACCCGTTTTTCTATCTCATTTTTAGGTATTTTGCGCAGTTTTAAAGCGGCCGAAATATTTTCAAAAACCGTCATGTGAGGATAGAGTGCATAACTTTGAAAAACCATCGAAATATTGCGTTTTCCGGGGGGAACGGAAGTCACATTTTTGCCGCCAATGGTAACTTTTCCTTGGGTGGGTTGTTCGAGTCCGGCTATTAATCTTAATAATGTTGATTTTCCGCATCCCGAAGGCCCGAGTAAGGTGAGAAATTCCCCATCTTCTACTTCTATAGTGATATCTTTGACCGGAACAACCGAGGGGGCGAATTGTTTGCGGAGGTTTTGAAGTTCGAGTTTAGCCATAATAAAATGTGAGTTTAAATGAGTGAAAAATTGAGTTACAAATAGAACAATTTAACCCTTGACGGCACCTGCGGTAATTCCCTGCACAATGCGTCTTTGAAAGATTAAAACTAAGAGAATTAACGGCAATGTTCCGGCAATTGTAGCCGCAGCAATTGGGCCGTAAGGAATTTCATAAACGGAAGCACCTCCCAGTTGAGCGACTGCAACCGGGATGGTATATAAGTTTTCTCGGGTAATAAACGTTAGGGCAAAAATAAACTCATTCCAGGCGAAAATAAAGGTTAAAATTCCGGTGGTAATTAAAGCGGGAGTCGTCATCGGGAGGACGATATTTAATAACATCGATACGGTGTTATAACCATCTACTTTTGCCGAGTCTTCTAAATCTTTGGGGAGTTGTTGGAAGAAACTCCGTAAAACTAAAATCGTTAGCGGTAAGTTGATCGCCGTGTAGGGAATAATTAAAGCCAGGTAGTTGTTTCCCAGTCCGAAAAATTTGACCACTTCCAACAGTCCCAAAAATAAGAGGACGTAGGGAAATAAGGTGACAATTAAAACAAAACCCAGAATAATATTTTCCCCCGGTATTCTCAACCGTGCTAAGGTATAAGCCGCAGGCGCACCGATAGCTAAACAAAAAAGCGTTGAGGTAAAAGAAACAAAGGCGCTATTGAGAACGTACTGAAGAAAAGGTAAGCCTAAACTGATATAATGTTCGAGGGTAAGTTGATTGAAACTGGGAAAATAAATCGTCGGAATTGAAGCGATGGCTTCGTTGGTTTTAAATGAAGTCAGAATTTGCCATAAAATTGGCGCCAAACAAAAGATAACGGTGAAAAGGACTCCGAGAAATAGAAAAACAGGTTTGAAACTTCTATGGGTTTGTTTTTGAGTCGTGTCAAGTTTAGAAATAGCCATATTTTATTGTCCTCCGGTAAGATTAACACGGCTTTTTGATAACAAAAATGCTGCAATAACTACGGCAGTAACTAACAGTAAAAATGTTACCACAACCAACGCCGCCCCGTAGCCAAAATCCAAGTATCGTCTAACGGTTGCGTAGATATAAATAGAAACGGTTTCTGTGGCGCCAGCCGGCCCCCCTCCGGTCATAACTTGAATCAGGTCAAATACCCCAAAAGCCTGAGCAAATCTAAACAGCAAAGCGATGATAATTTGGGGCATTAATAACGGTAAAGTAATTTGACGAAAACTCTGAAACGGGTTCGCCCCATCAATAGAATGAGCTTCGTATAAATCCCCAGAAATCGATTGCAAACCCGCCAACAACAGGATAGAAATAAAAGGCGTTGTTTTCCAAACTTCTGCAACAATTAAAGCAAACATCGCCCTTGTTGGATCGCCCAACCAAGTGATGCTGGTTTCCATCAATCCCAACCGTAGTAAAAGGTCGTTGACGACACCGTATTGACCGTTAAAAATCCACGCCCAAGCTAACCCCATAACAGCCGTTGGTAACGCCCAAGGAATTAACGCCGAAGTTCTTACAAATCCCCGTCCGCGAAAGCTTTGATTGAGAACTAAAGCAATTCCCATCCCGAGAATTAATTCTATGGTAATTGAAATGATTGTAAAAACGCTTGTATTCCACAAACTTTGCCAAAAGCGACCATCTCCTAACAGTCGAGAATAGTTGTACAATCCTGAGAAAATGGGTTTTAACTGCGTTCCCAAATTTTCGGTGAATAAACTCAACCAAAAAGCCCGGGCAATGGGATAAATAAACACCAAGCCTATTACCAATAGGGCGGGTAAAATTAACAGCCAACCCGTGCGTTTTTCTTGTCGTTCAATGTCTTTTTGTTTCATTCATCTAAGCTGTAAATAAGTGGTAAAATTTCAACCGATTAATTGAGACTGAAAACTATTGTTCTAAACTGATAACTCGCTGTTGTCTTCCCAATAAAGCCCGGGTTTCTGAAGCCGCAGCCTGCATAGCCGCCTCGGGCGTTTGAGAACCGGTTAGTGCGGCGCTGAGATAACGTTGTAAAATGTCTGAAGTTTGGGCGTATTGGGCAATGGGCGGGCGCAAAACCGAGTTATTAATCACCTCTAAAAGTTCGGGGTAATGGGGATATTTTGACACCAACGCCGGATCTAAAAATAGCGATCGCCGTGCGGGAACAAAACCCGTTTTCAGAAAGTATTCTCGCTGCACATCAACGTTATTAAAATATTCGATAACTTTCCAGGCTTCCTCTTTGTGGTTGGAACTTCTGGAAATTCCAAATCCCCAACCGCCCAAACAAGCGGCACCCTTTAAACTGGGTAAATGAACCATCGGTTTTATCCCGAATTGATTGGCTATTTCCGATTGATTTGCCAGGGGAACAACGTAAGGCCAATTCCGTAAAAAAGCGGTATTTCCACTTTGAAATAACAGCCGGGTTTCTTCTTCGGAATAGGTGGTTACATCTTTGGGTGAAATCCCTTCTTCTATTGTTTGACGTAAAAATTCAACTGCGGCGATCGCTTCTGGGCGATCCAGTCCAACTTCATTGGTTTCTGGATCGACCCAAAATCCCCCAAATCCTTTTAAAACTTCGGTAAACAGGGCGGACAATCCTTCATATTGTTTTCCCTGCCAAATAAATCCCCATTCGGCTAAATTTTTGTCTTGAATTTGTTTAGAAATCTCCATCAATTCTTCAAAGGTTTCCGGGGGTTCTGCGCCGACTTGTTTTAACAAATCCTTGCGATAATAGAGCATCCCGCCATCGGCCCTCAGAGGCATTCTATACAATTGTCCTTGATAGCGACCTCCCTCTTTTACGCCTTCTAAATAGGGAGTTAGTAAATCATTATCGACCCACTCGGATAAATCAGCTAACCAACCAGCAGCCGCAAATTTCTGCACCCAAACGATATCCATATAAACAATATCGTAGGGTGAATCTCCCAATAAAAAAGCCGAAGTATACAAATCTTCAACCAGGTTTGTATTATTCGGACCTTTGACAATTTCTAGGGTAATATTCGGGTTTTTTTCGTTAAAATCTTCGGCAAAAGATTGTAATTGTGTTGCTTCTCCCGCTTGCACTAAAAATCTAACGGTAACAGGATCTTGAGAAAAAGAGGGAAAATGACTGAACAGCCCAATACTGAACAGGGTTACAATTGCTAATCCAATTCCACGAAACACTCGCCGACTCCACACGAAAGAAACCCATGAGAGAATCACCCCTCTCCGTTCAAAAAGTTTTAACCAATCTTTTAATTTTTGACTCTTAAACATTATTATGTTTTGCCGAAACAGACCATTCGCAAACCCGACACAATGAGAGTGATCAATTAATATTTTATTCTGCTTTTTGAGTGAACTCAATCTAGAGCCACTCAAAATTCAATGTCATTATACTATATCCTGTCTCGCTTTAGAATTCAAATGATCGCAAACACCAGAGTAATTCTTGAATACAGGACTAATTTTCACGATAACCGCTCATTTTTTAACATAGAAAGGGGAGTTTTTCCCCTCTCTTTAGATAGAAATCTAATCTTTTACCCGGCGTTTACTGACTAAATTTTTCGCGATCGTGAGGTTCATCAAAGTTAATAATTGGCCCTTTCGGAACGACTCGCGTTGGATTAATTTGAGTGTGACTTTTGTAGTAGTGACGCTTGATATGATCTAAATTACAAGTTTCCTTAACTCCTGGTGTTTGATAGATATCTTTGACATAATTCCATAAATTCGGATAATCTACAATTCGTCGTAAGTTACATTTAAAATGACCGTAATAAACCGGATCAAAACGAAACAGCGTTGTAAACATACAAACATCTGCTTCCGTCAGTTGATTTCCACATAAATATCGTTGACTTTCTAACACCTGTTCCCAATGATCAAGATGTTTAAATAACTCAGTAACGGCTTCTTCATAAGCGGTTTGAGTTGAAGAAAATCCGGAACGATAAACCCCGTTATTAATCGGCTGATAAATGGCATCAATTGTTTGATCAATTTGTTCTTGAAGTTCTTCAGGATATAAATTTAAACCGGATTTGGAATAAGCTTCAAATTCAACATCCAACATCCGAATAATTTCCCGAGATTCATTATTAATCATATGCTGATTCGGTTTATCCCAGAGTACCGGAACCGTTACCCGTCCCGTATATTGAGGATTGGCTTTTAAGTACAATTCACGTAAATAATTACAGCTATTGACAATATCAGGAATACACCCCGGATCTTCGGAAAAATTCCAGCCATTTTCTCCCATTTCCGGGTCAACAATTGAAACCGAAATCACATCTTGTAACCCTTTTAAATTCCGCATCATTAACGTTCGATGCGCCCAGGGACAAGCTAAACTTACATAAAGATGATAACGATTTTGTTCAACTGTAAATGCACTCGAACCATCTTTTTTAATCCAGTTGCGAAACTGAGTTGGCATTCGGTTAAATTTACCCTGATTATCTTGTTCGGTCCATTCCGTTGTCCATTTTCCATCGACTAACATTCCCAGTGGCATAATACTCTCCTATCTTGTTTGGATAACTCTCGATTAATCTTTGACTTCAAAAATAATCATATTGAAGACTTCCCTGTTTGATTTTAATTCATAATCTAAAAATAAAATCATTCACAGCAAAATTTACGCTCCCTTGATCGAAGAACGATTGTTAAGCTATACTGATCTAAATGTTAAGAGATTTTAAGTTATCTCTCATTCAGAGTAAATTCTTCTCAATGTTCAAACCTCAATTTGATCAGTTACACCATCGTTTCCTACAGCTTGCAACAGTCAATATCCTCTCTAATTTAATGGTTCCCCTCGCCAGTTTAGTCGATATTGCTTTCTTAGGACATTTAACTGAAATTCGTCATTTAGCTGGGGTTGCTTTATCGACTGTACTGTTCAAATATATCTATTGGACCTTCGGTTTTCTCCGCATGGGAACGACAGGAACTACCGCTCAAGCATTAGGAGCCAAAGATTATGATAGCGCCCTATTAACTCTACTCCGAAATGGCTTAATTGCCTTAATTGTTGGACTCACAATTATTCTCTTGCAGTATCCCCTACGTGAACTCGGTTTTACCCTTCTCAGTGCGACAGCCGAGGTGAAAATTGCTGGACAAGACTACTACAATACCTTAATCTGGAGTGCGCCAGCAACCCTATTAAACTTTGTCTTAATGGGTTGGTTTCTAGGGCGGGAACAGGGCGGAAAAGTCTTTTTACTTTCAGCCGTCAGCAATGGTAGTAACGTAATTTTAGACTATTTTTTCATTCGACAATGGGGTTGGGAAAGTGCGGGTGCGGGTGCTGCAACAGCCTTAAGTCAATATTTGATGCTCCTGACTGGTTTATTATTAGTCGCTTGGGAAAAACCTTTTCCCCAGATCAAAATTCTGGCGGGAAGAATTCTCAACCGAGACGCTTTTAAAGCTTCTTTTCTGCTCAATACGAATATTTTAATCCGCACTTTTGCCTTGATTTCTACCTTTGCCTTATTTACCAACTTGAGTTCAGCATTTGGAATTATGGTTCTGACAACCAATACCTTATTAATGCAAGCAGTAACACTCTCTGTTTACTTTCTAGACGGACTCGCTTTTGCGACTGAAAGTTTAGCCGGAAGTTATAAAGGTGAAGGGTCAAAACAACAATTAATTCGCTTAGTCAAACTCTCAGGAAGTTTAAGCTTAGGAATGGGACTCGGACTTGCTATTATCTTCGTACTCATTCCTGGCTTTGTATTTGGTTTATTAACCAATCATAGTGATGTCATTGCTGGAATTGATCATTATGTATTTTGGTTACTCCCCGTGTTAGGGTTAGGTTCAATTGCCTTTATGCTGGATGGTTATTTCTTAGGATTAACAGAAGGGCAAATTTTACGAGATTGCGCTCTAATTGCCACTCTTGTTGGTTGTATGGCGATGGCGATCAATGCGTGGCAGTTTCATAGTTCTCATTTGTTGTGGCTGGCGTTATCCTTATTTATGGGAACAAGAGTATTAACTTTAGGATTAAAAGTCCCCTTAACCTGGGATAAACTCAGTGTTTCCCGAGAGCCGGAGATCGGAAAATAGGGGAAGCCGGGGAGAAGGTCACAGAAAAAACCAGAGATCATCCCTGAAAAGAATTGATTTAGATCTGGGCAACCTACAATTGATGCGTTAAAGTTGTTTTGAATGATCAGTCCGTTGCCTGTCATATCGGTTTTGATAAAAGCCTAGCCCTTTTCTTTGGTCGCGGGATCACCTCGCTCGAACAGTCAACTCGGCTTGGCATTTGAATAGATTAGGAGGATAGCCGTGCCCCCAGATCAACAGCAGTACCAGAAAATTTTCCTCGCCTTCATGGAAGAAGCCGGAGAACACCTCGAAATCATGGAGCAAGGGCTAAAACGCCTGAATGCTGTCATGGCGAACCCGGATCGCGAAGAGGCGATCGCCATCTACCGTGCTGCTCATACGATCAAGGGAGGTGCGGCGATGCTCATGAATCAAAGTCCTAATTTAGTCAGTATTAACAAAGTCGCCAAAAGTCTTGAAGACTGCTTCAAACCCGTCAAAGACACCCCCTTTCAAGTCGATGCCACGGCCCAATCTCTGGCCAATAAAGCCTATGAAGTCTTAAAAAATCTGATCACCCGCGCTCAGAGTCCGGCAGGATCGCCCTGGTGAGCGGCAAAGCGGCTCCTGCGGCTCAACCTGCGGCTGCAACCGCTCAAAAGGTTCCAAAGGCGGCCGCTCAAGTGATGACCGTTCTCAAACCCATGTTACAGGGCTTAAAACAGCCGGAATCTCCTGCTTCTCGCAAACAAATTGCGGGATTATGTGGGCGTCTGACCAAAGTTGGCCCCGGTGTAGAGCCTTGGCAAACCCTGGTGAAAACAGCTTACCAAGCGATCGCCAACCCCAAAAATTCTTACAAAGACTTAGCCAACACCGT
Organism: uncultured Lyngbya sp.; assembly: GCA_964571155.1. Taxonomy (GTDB): domain Bacteria; phylum Cyanobacteriota; class Cyanobacteriia; order Cyanobacteriales; family Microcoleaceae; genus Capilliphycus. Next base: position 15,851 of record CAZNCM010000087.1, read on the forward strand.
CATCAAAGAATTAAAGCAGGGATCGGAGTTTCTTGAAGTCGGAAAAGCAAACGAAATCGCCCCCAGTCCTGCCTTATTACAACTCACAGGCCGAACCGCGACCCCCGCGACGGCATCAGAAATTACGATTCCTGCCGATCCCAAAGAAGTCGTAAAAGTCTTACTGAAAACCTTTAATAAAAAACAATTGCAAGCGATCGCTCAACTGTTGATCAAACACATCAAATCCTAAGCCCTTTTCGGCTTCCTCGCTCTTTCTCCTCTGCCTTTCTCCCCGATGGATAACTCAACCGGAACCGTAAAATGAAACTGACTGCCGCGATCGCGTCCGGCAGAAATTGCCCAGATCTGTCCGCCCATACCTTGGACAATTTGACGACAAATCGCTAAACCCAAGCCCGTTCCCCCCACTGAACGTTTGAGAGAATCTTCCTCTTGATAAAAGCGATCAAAAATCGTTTCTAACTGATTCGGTTCAATACCTCGTCCCGTATCGGCAACCACCACTTCTAACATCGGGAGTGAATGTCGCGGACGCTGTTGATGAACCCCAGGCGGCATGATTCTCGCTTGAATCGTCACCTCTCCACCCGTTCCGGTAAACTTACAGGCATTATCCAACAATTTCGTTAACACTTCCACCAATCCTTCTCCATCTGCCCGTACACAAGGCAATTGCGGGGATAACTCGGTTTTGATCGCGGGTAAGCCCTCACTTCCCCAAATCGTTCTCAAGCCTGCTAGAGCCAACTCGACCACTTCTTGAAGTTGGAGCGGTTCTGGACGTTTTGAAGTTTGACCACTTTCCAACTTAGACAGGGTGAGAATATCTTGGATCAAGCGTCGCAGTCGTTCGGCATCAGTTAATGCCGTATCCAGCATGGTTTGGCGAAATTCAATCGGCATATCCGGTTCACTCGCCAGACTTTCGAGACAAACTTGAATTGTTGAAAGGGGGGTTCGCAGTTCGTGACCGACAATAGCTATTAAGTTATTTTGAATCCGTTCTAGGGCTTCGAGTTGTTCGTTGAGTGAGATTAAATTTGCATAGGCTTGGGCTTGAGTGAGTGCTACACCCATTTGAGTTGCGATCGCTTCGAGTAAGGCAATATCTTGACCCCGCCAATGATAGGCTTGCCCCCCCCCATAATGCAACTCGATCATCCCTAACAAGGTTCCTCGGTAACGAATGGGAACCAGCAGCCAAGCCCGAATATTCGCTTTTTCGATCTTTGTCCTCAACAGTGCATTTTCCAACAAGTAGGCATTTTTCGAGACATCATCGACTGCTAAGGCTCGATCTTGAGACTGAACCGCCACAAATAAGGGATTATCAATTAAAGACCAAGATTGTCCTTTTAAGGACACCATTCCCGAGGGGAGAAATTCATATTCTATTTCGGCTTCTCGCACCCGAGGACTGAGACGATAGAGTAAACAGCGACAGTTTTCAAAGGTTTCGCCGATCTCCTGCACTGCAATGCTGAAAATCTCACAGGAGTTGAGGGAACTGCGAATTGCCGTCGCCATCACATTAATCAGACGTTCTCGACGTTCTTTTTCAGCGATCGCCCGGTAAGCTTTGAGGAGTTTATACTGATTGGTCTGTAAATAGGTGACGAGTCGAGTGGCAAAGATTTCCGCATTCGTGGCGGGTTGGCTCTGTAGAGAAATAGATTGAGAGGTTTCAGGGGTTAGTTGGTATTGTTGGTAAGCCCGTTCGACTTTGGGTTTGAGTTGGGGAGAATCAGCCACAATATAGTCTAAGAGCCAGCGAGCCGCCGAGCGACTGACTTGAGGATCAAAAGTCCATCCTTGAAATCGTCGGGCTTGATCGACAATATTTCCCGCTTCCGGGTGTTCTCGACACACCAAACAAGCCGTGTAATCTGCCGCAACAATCACTAAATGCCATTCTTGTGCGAGTTCATCATCAGGGTTTAGGGGAATGATTTCATAGGGTTCAGAATTTAAACTGAAGTTAGATGAAACTTCCGGTACTGCTAAAACATAAACCTGATCACTTTGTTGAGCAATTTGACGATAGCGACGAATTTCTTGCCGATAAAAACGCTCTTGTTGAAAATTGGCAATCACTAAAGACTGATCTGATCTCGCTAACACTAAATCTTCAATCGCGTGGGATAAAGCCGTCAGAGAAGATTTAAAATAAACCTGGATTTGCAGGTCTGTTCGTGTAGAATTTGGGAGTAGATTATCCAGTAAAGAATTAGGGTTGCTCATTAGGAATCTTAAGCAAGTTAGGGGGAAGTCGCTCAGAGAGCCAGACTATTCACAAATTCATTGAGACAGGCCATCGCTTTCTTAACGGTACAATATTGTTATCAAACAATTCGCCGACAATTCAATTTTATCAGCCCCAGAAGGTCTCGTTTAAAACCGAATTAACTCAGCAATAACGTCGCCTGATTATCAATCGCAGACTCACTACTAAATGCCTCAAAATAATCTCGAACCGGAGTCGGTAACGAGGGAAAATGTAACTCCGCATCTCCTCCGGCAACATCAGCCCAAAAATAACGCAAATCCGGAGCCAACTGAACCGCTTGTTCCTGTGGTAAACTTAAAGGAGGACTGGTTAACAATTTTGTCATAAATGCAAACGAGTGATCGGCAATCCGCTCCCGTGACTGTTCGGTTAAATCCGGCCAACCAGCAACAGAAGTGATACGATGAGACTCTATCTGTAACACCTGTTTTCCATCCGATTCTGTTCGGAAATTGACAATCCGATAAGGGTGAGGATAACTTACTAAAGAACCTGTTGTAATCTCATAGATATTTTGCCACTGAGCAATATCTTGAACGTGTA